>CAXVWQ010000317.1:0-4873 GCA_964263755.1 Roseomonas sp.
GTTGCCACACCCGATCCCATCCCGAACTCGGCCGTGAAACACCCCAGCGCCTATGGTACTATGTCTCAAGACACGGGAGAGTCGGTCGGCGCCAGGCCGCCCGAGGGGAACCCCATCACCACACGCCGCAGCGCCCCACCGCGCCGCCGCGACGACGACCTCACCACACGGTCCGGCCCACACCACGGCCGAACCACACACCTCACGCGGGGTGGAGCAGCCCGGTAGCTCGTCAGGCTCATAACCTGAAGGTCACAGGTTCAAATCCTGTCCCCGCATCCCCTACCGTGACGTCGACACCACAGGCAGGGTCACATACGTGGCGGGACCCCGCCGTCGGCGGGTGTCCACTCCATTCGTGTGTCCAGTTGCCGCATCATCCCACGCTCATAATCTGAGTGCTGGGCTGTATGGCTTGAGACAGGTTTCCAAGTCTGACTGAACGCTACGGCAGTGCCTGCATCCGCCTTTGCACCATCGCTCCCCAGGGTGCTCCTTCTGGCGCCGTCGCGAGCAAGGCGGTCCAGGTTGCCCGCGCACGCTCCGGACGTCCCGCTGCGGCCTCCGCCAAGCCGGAGAGGAAACGCAGTCCCACGTGGTCCGGGGCTCGGGGTAGAGCCTCCGCAAGCCAAGCCGCAGCCGCTTCGGCCTGCTTTGCCTCAAGCAAGGCCTGTGCCCGCTGTCCCGCAAGTTCCGCATCGAAGCCTCCACCAAGCGCGCGCGCGTAGGCCTCGGCAGCCGCTGCGGGACGCCCGCGGTTCCGCTCCGCCTCGGCGAGCAGCGCCCATCCCTCGCGTGCCGCAGGGCTTGCAGCCGGCACCGTCTCCAGGCGCTCCCGGAGCAGTCCGAGCAACGGGTCGTCCTGGGCCCCGCTCGCCTGCCTCGCGGCGAAGGTTGCCGAAGGCAGGTTCGGCACGCCGTTCAGCAGATAGAAACCGAGGGCCAAGGCCGGCACGAAGACGATTGCCAGCCCGAGTGCCCCACGCCCCCCCGCCGATCCAGGCGCGCGCCGCTCCGGCACCGCGAGCGCGCGGCGCTGCACGTCGAGCAGTGCCGCGGCGTGGGCGACGTGATCCAGCCGTCCCGCCGCGTGTTCTCGATCCAGTTCCGCCCTCTGGGCTAGATACAGGGCCCGATCCGCCTCCGCGCGGTCACGCAGACTAGCCGGCCGCAGCATAGAGAAGGCGAGCGGCGCCAGCACCACAAGCGCCAGTGCCCCGAAGGCCAGCAGGATCATCCGGCCCGCGGTTCCCTGTCATCCATTGCCGCCAGCCGGGCGCGCTCATCTGGTGTCAGCGGCGCGGCCGGGGTAGGTATGGCGCGCCGCCGCACCAATGCAATGGCGATGATGCCGCCTCCGAGCGCGAGTGCCGGTGTCGCCCAGAGAGCGAGCGTCGCGCCGTTCAACGGCGGCCGCAGCAGCACGAAGTCACCGTAGCGCGTATGGACGAACTCGCGGACGGCGGCGTCCGGCTCGCCGTCTGCGACCTTCGCCCGGACGATGCGGCGCAGGTCGCGTGCCAGTTCGGCGTCGCTGTCCTCGATGGATTGATTCTGGCAGACGAGGCAGCGCAGCTCCCGCCCGATGGTGCGCGCACGCTCCTCCGCGACCGGGTCGGGGAGCTGCTCGCGCGGGTCGGACACCGCGGCGAGGGCCGGCGTCGCGAGCAGGAGGACCAGCAGGAGCGCGCGGATCATGCGAGGCGCCGCAGAAGCGGGTCGATCTCGGCGGTGACGGTGTCCGGCATCACCGGGCCCGCCCATCGCCAGCGGATGATGCCGGTGGGGTCGAGGAGGTAGGTCTCAGGCACGCCGTAGACGCCCCACTCTATGCCGACGCGCCCTGCATCGGCCGAGACCGCGGCGAAGGGGTTGCCGTGTCGGGCGAGGAAGCCGGCCGCGGCCTCCGGCCGATCCTTGTGGTTCATGCCGAGGATCCGCACCCCTCGTCGCGACAGGGCCATGAGCTGCGGGTGTTCCTGCACGCAGGGCGCGCACCAGGAGGCCCAGAAGTTCACGAGGACCGGCCGGCCGGGCGCGGCGAGGGTCGCCGCTTCGACCGGCGGCAGACCCAGGGCCTCGATGGTCGGAAGCTCCGTTCGCGGTGCGGGACGGCCGATGAGGGCGGAGGGCACGCCGCGCGGGTTGTAGGTGCCGTCCTCCATCCCCCGCAGCATCGCCCAGAACGCCGCGCCGCCCGTCGCCGCCACGGCGAGGGGGGCGAGGGCGAGCCACGGACGCCGATGGGACGGTGCCGCGGCGGCGGATGTCGTGGGGGAGGGGAGGGGCTCGGCCGCCCCGTCCCTATGCGGGCGATCGACCGTCACGCCGGAACCGTGCGTGCCCGCGCGGGGGCGCCGATCCGGAGGCGGCGGTCGGAGAGGGACAGCGCCCCGCCGAGCGCCATGATCCCCGCGCCGAACCAGATCCAGGGGGCCAGCGGGTTGTGGTGGAGGCGGAGGACGGCCGCGCCGTCGCGCTCGTCGCCGAGAACGGCGTAGAGGTCGCGGAGGGCGTTCGTGTGGATCGCCGCTTCGGTGGTGGCGGTACGGCCCACCGGGAAGGTCCGCTTCTCCGGCGCGAGGATCGTGACGGGGGCGCCGCCGCGGGTGATCGCGACGACAGCGCGGCGTGCGGTGAAGTTCGGGCCGGGGGCGTCCTCCAGCCGGTCAAGGCGCCATTCGTGGCCGGCGAGGGCCACGGACGCGCCGGGACGGAGTTCGACGAGCCGATCCGTCGCGAGACCCATCCCCGCGAGACCGAGAACCGTCACGCCCATCCCGGCATGGGAGACGGCGCCGCCCCAAGCGGACCCCGGAAGGCCGCGGAGGCGGGACCACGCTGCGGCCGGTCGGCGGAACAGGGCGATGCGGTCCGCGAGGTCGGTGAGGGCGCCGAGGATGAGCCACGCCGCGGCGCCGAAGCCGAGGATGGGGCCGACCCGGACGCCGGCCACGAGCAGCGTCAACAGCACCGCCCCGAGGGCGCCGAGGGCGGCCCACCAGAGGCGCGTCAGGGCCGGGGCGAGGGCGGCGCGCTTCCAGGGCAGCAGCGCCGCGACGCCCATCGCGGCGATGAGGGGCACGGCGAGGGGAAGGATCGCCGCCTCGAAGAAGGGCGGGCCGACGGAAAGCTTCGCTCCGAGGAGGAGGTCCGCGAACATGGGGTAGAGGGTGCCCACGAGGACCACCGCGGCGATGGAGCAGAGGAGGAGGTTGTTGAGCACGAGCGCCCCCTCCCGCGACACCGGGGCGAATGCGCCGACCGGGCGCATCGCCGGGGCGCGCCAGGCGAAGAGCGCGAAGGCGCCGCCGACGTAGATCATGAGGAGGACAAGGATCACCGTCCCCCGTTCCGGATCATTCGCGAAGGCGTGGACCGAGTTCAGCACGCCGGAGCGGACGAGGAAGGTGCCGAGGAGGGACAGGGCGAAGGCGAGGAGGGCGAGGAACACCGTCCAGGTCTTCAGGGCCTCGCGCTTCTCCACGACGATCGCGGAGTGGAGGAGGGCGGTGCCGGCGAGCCAGGGCAACAGGGAGGCGTTCTCGACGGGGTCCCAGAACCAGTAGCCGCCCCAGCCCAGCTCGTAATAGGCCCACCAGGAACCGAGGGCGATGCCGAGGGTGAGGAAGGACCAGGAGGCGAGCGCCCAGGGGCGGACCCAGCGGCCCCAGGCGGCGTCCACCCGGCCCTCCAGCAACGCCGCGACGGCGAAGGCGAAGGTGACGGCGGTGCCGACGTAGCCGAGGTAGAGGAGCGGCGGATGGAAGGCGAGGCCGGGGTCCTGAAGGACGGGGTTGAGGCCCTGGCCGTCGGCCGGCGGCGGCCACACGCGGTCGAAGGGGTTCGACGTCGCGAGCGTGAAGGCGAGGAAGCCCGCGGCGATGAGGGCCAGCACCCCCAGCACCCGCGCCCGCAGCGCCGACGGGAGTTCGCGGCCGAAGCCGGCGACCGCCCCGCCGCAGAGCGCGAGGATGAGGATCCAGAGGATCATCGACCCCTCGTGCGACGCCCAGGAGCCCGTGACCTTGTAGAGGAGCGGCTTCGCGGAGTGCGAGTTGGCGACGACGTTCGCCACGGAGGTGTCGTTCGCGACGAAGGACGCGACGAGACAGGCGAAGGCCGCACCGACCGCGAGGAGGACGCCCACCGCGACCGGCGCCGTGGCGGCCATGGCGCGTCCGTGGCGTGCGGCGGTGCCCCACAGGCCCAGCAGGACCTGGGCGAGCGAGAGGGCCAGGGCGAGGGCGAGGGCGAAGTGGCCCAGTTCGGGGATCATGGCGGGCGGATCAGGAGCCGGCGGAGGGGCGCGGCGGCGCCGGGGACAAGGTGTTCCAGGTGGCCGCGGCGGGCGCGGCGCCCCCGGACGGGTTCCAGTGGCCGGCGCGGCGCAGCGCGTCCTGCACCTCCGGCGGCATGTAGGTCTCGTCGTGGCGCGCCAGCACCTCGGAGGCGCGGAAGGAGCCGTCCGCCTCCATCCGGCCGAGCGCGACGACGCCCTGGCCTTCCCGGAACAGGTCGGGGAGGACGCCGAGGTAGGACACGGCGACCGTGTGCGCGCCGTCCGTGACGCGGAACCGGGCGTGCGACCCCATGCGGTCGAGGGAGCCCGATTCGACGAGGCCGCCGAGGCGGAAGGGGCGGGGGTCGGCGGGCGGGGACAACGCGATGTCGGAAGGGGAGCGGAAGAAGACGAGGTTGTCCCGGGCCGCCGTCAGGGCGAGGGCGACAGACGCGCCGAGGCCGAGGCCGCAGAGGAGGAGGGTCCAGCCGCGACGGCGGCCGCGGGCGGCGGCGAGCCCCGGCGGGCGTCCGGCGGGTCGCGCGGTCGTCCGGCGCGGCGCGACGTCGGTGGGCGCGGACGGGCTGTCGG
>CAXVWQ010000318.1:0-7304 GCA_964263755.1 Roseomonas sp.
ATCAGCGGCGCCATCCAGCGGAACAGCGATCCGGTTCCGGCGCCGAGGTCGAGGATGTGCGGGCGTTTCGGCAGCGCCTTCGAGAGGGCGAGGGCGAGGCGGATGTCGCGCGCGCGGGCGTCGGCGGGCTCGCGCAGGTCGAGCCAGGTCGCGGCGAAGGTCTCGGTCATCGCGCGGGCACCGGGCCGGTGGTCCGGGCCGTCTCCAGTTCGCGCGCGAAGGCCGCGGCGCGGTCTTCCCAGCGGGGGAGGCGCCCCCCCGCGGCCCAGGCGGCGTCGGCCAGTGCGGCGCGGAGGCCGGCATCGTAGATCGGGCGACGCATGGCGCGGGACAGCGATTGCCAGTCGCCGGCCGGGACGACCACGGCGGCATCCTTCGGCGCGAGGTCGGCGAGGGCGCCGCCGGCGGTGACGGCGAGCGGGAGCCCGCGCGCCAGGGCCTCGGCGACGGCCATGCCGTAGCCTTCCCACCAGGAGGCGGCGGCGAAGAGGTCGGCGCGGGCGTAGAGCGAGTCCAGTTCGGCGTCGGACACCTCGCCCGCGAAGGTCACACGGTCGGCGATGCCGAGCTCGGCGGCGAGGGCGCGCAGCCCGGCGGCATAGGCGACGTCGCGTTCGCTGCCCGCGATCGTCAGGGTCCACGCCACGTCGGTCAGGCGGCCTAGGGCGCGCAGGAGGAGGTCGTGGCCCTTGCGCGGTGCCAGCACGCCGACCGACAGGATGGCGCACGGACCGCCCGAACCCGTGGCGCGTTCGGCCGGGTCGGTGCCCGGTTCCACCGTGCCGATGCGTTCCGCGAGGGCGCCGAACTCGCCGGGCAGTCGCTCGGCGGTGAGGCGGGAGGTGGTGATCAGGCGTGCCATCCGGGGGAACAGCGCGCGCTCCCGCTCCTTCAGCGCGGTGCGGTCGGCCTCGGAGAAGCCGGTCTCCAGCGCCGTGGGATGGTGGATCAACCCGACGGCGCCGAGCGCGGCGAGGTCGGCGGCGTGCTCCGCGAAGGATGGCAGGGCGAGGCCGTCCACCACCACAACATCCCCGAGGGATGGGGAGCGCAGCGTCATCGTCGCGGAGACGAGCGCGAGCGGGTCTGGCAGGGGATGCTTACCGGCCATCTCCAGCACCCCGACCTCGTGCCCCAGCGCGCGCAGCCCCGCGACGATCCGCCGGTCGTAGGCGTAGCCGCCGGACACCGCGTCGAACGGCGCGGGCACGATGAGGGAGATGTTCACGGCGCGCCGCGCCTCACGCCCGGAGCGCCCCCGGCACCTCGGCCTCGTAGGCGGCCCAGGCGAGCGGGCTTTCCCGCAGCAGCACCTTCACCGATCGCACCGCGCGCCCGCCCTCGCCCAGTTTTCCCTCGGACAGCGCGGCGCAGAGGGCGGCGTGGACGTGGAAACACAGGAACTCCGTCGTCGTGTTCTCGCCGGCGAAGACAGGGAGTTCGTCGAGGTTGTGGTAGTCGAAGCCGTCGAGGATGCGGCGCAGTTCGACCCGGGCGGCGGCGATGTCCACGAGCAGGTTGGCGTGGTCCAGGCGGGGGGCGCGGAACTCCGCCTCCACCACGAAGGTGGCGCCGTGGACGCGCTGGGCGGGGCCGAACTCCTCCCCGCGGAAGGAATGCGCGATCATCACGTGGTCCGCGACCGTCAGGCTGTACACGCGTCGTCATCCTCCCCGTAGGTGACCACCGGACACGAGCCGGGGCCGGCGAGCAAGCCCGCCATGGCGCGCGGCAGGTCGGAAAAGCGCGTGACGGGGTGGAGGAGCGCGTCGAGCGCGGGGTCCTCCAGCGTCGAGAGGGCGAGGGCCATGCGCTGCGCGTGGGTGCGCCGGCCGCGCATGGCGGGGGAGACGTGGCCGACCTGGGTGGAGCGGATGGTGACGCGCCCCGCGTGGAAGGTGCCGCCGAGGGCGAGTCCGACCTCGCGGTCGCCGAACCAGGAGGCCTCGATGATGCGGCCCTCGAAGCCGATGCAGCGGAGGGCGTTGGCGAGGCCGGCGGGGTGGCCGCTGGCGTGGACGACGAGGTCGCGGTCGCCCGGGGCGTCCTCCGGCGTCACCCAGCGAAGGCCGAGGGCGGCGCAGGGGTCGGCGCGGGTGGGGTCGGGGTCGGCGACGGCGACGTCCACGCCCGGCACGCGCGCCAGCAGCCGCGCCACCATGAGGCCGACGATGCCGGCGCCGATGACGAGGGCGCGCTCGCCGACGAGCGGGGCGGCATCCCACAGGACGTTCACCGCCGTCTCGGCGTTCGCCGCGAGCACCGCGCGGTGGTCGGGGACGCCGTCCGGGATGGCGGCACAGAGGGACAGCGGCGCGACGAAGCGATCCTGGTGCGGGTGGAGGCAGAAGACGCGGCGGCCGATCCAGGCGGGGTCGCCGGCCTCCACCACGCCGACGGCGGCGTAGCCGTACTTCACGGGGAAGGGGAAGGCGCCGGATTGCAGGGGGGCGCGCATGCGCTCGCGCTCGCCCTCGGGGACGCGGCCCTCGAAGACCAGTCGTTCGGTGCCGCGGCTGATGCCGGAGGCGAGGGTGCGGATCAGCACCTCGCCGTCGCCGGGAGGCGCGACCTCCTCCTCGCGCAGTTCCGCGGCGCCGACGCCGACGGTCCAGAGCGCCCGGGCCCTCACGCGCACACCGCCGGGCGGGACCGCTCCAGCGCCACGTCGAACAGCAGGTCGCCGCCGTCCAGCGGATGGACCCTCCAGGCGACGCGGAGGCCGTCACCGATGCGCGCGGCTTCCGGGAGCACGAAGCCGGGCCGTCCGGAGCCGAGAATGACGGGGGCGACGGTGAGGTGGAGCCGGTCCAGCAGCCCCGCCGCGAGGAAGCGCGAGACGGTGACGCCGCCGCCCTCCACCAGCAGCCGGCGTACGCCGCGGGCGCGGAGGACGCGCAGCACGGCCGGGAGGTCCGGGCGGCCCGCCGCGTCGGGCGGCACCGGGACGATCTCCGCCGCGCCGTGCCATCCGGCGGCTCCCCCGGTGCGGATCAGCAGGGTGGCTGGGCCGGCGCGGAACACCCGCCGGTCCTCCGGCAGCGCGTCGCGGCCCTCGAGCACGACGCGAAGGGGATCGTCGCCCACCACCTCCCGCGTCGTCAGCCGCGGGTCGTCGTGCATCACGGTCGCCGCGCCGACGAGGACGGCGTCGCACAGCGCCCGCAGCCGATGGGTGTGAAGGATGTCGCCGCGCCCGCCGATCCACTGGCTCGACCCGCCGGCCGTGGCGATGCGGCCGTCGAGGGTCTGGGCGAGGCGGCCGACGACGAGGATTCCCTCCTCCCTGCCCGCCGGCCGGGTCAGCACCGGCGCGAACAGGTCGCACAGCGGGTGGCCCGGCAGCGCCGCCGCGGTATTCTCCCGACGCGCGCGCAGCGCCGCCCAGGCCTCGTCGTCCGATACGCCGTCCACGGCAAGGCTTGTGCCCGACCTCGCCGCGTCGCGCGAGGGCCGTGCTCAGGCCCGCGCGGTCAGCGCCAGGGCCGGCGCCTGCCGCACCTCCGCGCGTGCGCCGTGCCCGCCGTAGGTCACTGGCCGCGACGCGGGGATGGCAGCGCCGGCGATCGTCTCGATGACCCGGGATTGCAGCGCGATGGCGCGTTCGAGCAGCCGCCGGTTCTCCGTGGAGAGGACGCGAAGGTGGCCCGCGAGGCCCTCCGCGGTCCGTCGCACCTCGCCCTCCGCCCGCAGCCCCTGCCGCCCGGCGGCGGTGGTGGCGGCGTTGAAGGCGTCGCTCGCCCGGATCTTCACGGTGGCGAGCGCCGCGGCGCGGGTGAGGTCGAGGCGGGCGAGGGCCTCGTTCTCCTCCTTCAGGGCTTCCGCCAGCCGCGCCCCGGCCAGCAGCACCGCGTTCATCATCATGGCCTCGGCTCCTCCGAATCCTGACGCCCGGAAGCCTGGGCCTGGATCCTCAACATCTCGTTAAGCACGGCCCCCGAGATCCCGACGCCGCCGCGCGCCGCCCAGCCCTTCGCCCAGGCCTCGACGAGCATCGGCCGCCACTGGGATTCCGCCGCGCCGCCGGAGAAGGCGTTGCGGGACGGCTCCCCCACCGCGAAGCCGAGAAGGGAGCCGAGGGCCTGGGCCTCGAAGCGCTGCGCCGCGGCGCGCATCCGCGGGTCGGCGGCGGTGGCGGTGGCTCCGACCGCGCTCATCGCACTTCCAGTTCGGCCTGGAGGGCGCCGGCGGCCTTGATGGCCTGGAGGATGGTGATGAGGTCGCGCGGCCCGACGCCGAGTCCGTTCAGGCCGCGGACGAGGTCTTCGAGGGTGACGGAGCGGCGGAGGATGCCGAGTCGCCGCCCCCGCCCATCGTCCACCTCGATGCCCGTGCGCGGCACCACGGCGGTCTGGCCGTTGGAGAGCGGGCCGGGCTGGCTGACCTGCGGCGTCTCGGTGACGCGAATCGTCAGGTTGCCCTGGGCGATCGCCACCTGGCTCACCCGCACGCCGGCGCCCATGACGATGGTGCCCGACGCCTCCTCGATGATGACGCGGGCGGCCTGATCCGGTTCGACGCGGAGCGACTCGACGTCCGTGAGGAGGCCGGCGACGTCCCGGCCGTTGACGGCGATGACCACGGTGCGGGGGTCCGTCGCCGTCGCGCCGCCGACCGCCCGGTTGATCGCCGCGGCCATGCGGCGTGCCGTCGTCAGGTCGGGGTTGCGGAGGGAGAGGCGGACCTGGGCGCGGCCTTCCAGCGCGAAGGGCACCTCTCGCTCCACGATGGCGCCGTTGGCGATGCGGCCCGCGGTCGGGACGCCGCGCTGGACGGAGGCGCCCTGGCCCCGCGCGCCGATCGCGCCGGTGGCCATCGCGCCCTGCGCCACCGCGTAGACCTCCCCGTCGGCGCCCAGCAGCGGCGTGACGAGGAGGGTGCCGCCGGTGAGGTTGCTGGCGTCGCCGAGGGAGGAGATCGCCACGTCCACGCGGCTGCCGGGGCGAACGAAGGGCGGCAGGTTCGCGGTCACCATCACCGCGGCGACGTTCCGCGTGTCGAGGTTCCGCTCCTGGTCCCGCGTGTTCACCCCGAGGCGTTCGAGCATCCCGACGAGGGACTGCCGGGTGAAGATGGCGGAGCGCAGCCGGTCCCCCGTGCCCGGCAGCCCGACGACGAGGCCGTAGCCGACGAGCTGGTTGTCCCGCACGCCCTCGATGTCCGCGATGTCCTTGATCCGCACGTCGGCGGCGGCGGGGCACGCGGATGACACGGCCGCGACGAGCGCGGCGAGGAGTGCCGTCTTCGCCTTTCGGAAAGGAGACCCGCCCACGATGCCCTCCAGCGATCCCGCAGGGCCCCCTCGGCGCAACCCCTGTGCCGCCCCCCGACGGAGTCGCGCCGGCAAGTCCTGCCGGGGGTGGGGCGGTTTCGCCCCACCCGGCGGCAGGACACCGCCCCCCAGGATGGAGACCAGCCTTGGATCGAATCAGCGGCCTGCCCCCCCCCGCCACCGCCCGCCCGGCGCGGCCCGCCGCCACCGCGGTCCCCTTCCGACCGGTCCGCGCCGAGGGGGCGGCCGCGACCACGGCGGATCTCGCCGTCACCGCGCCCCCCCCGCGCGACCCCGGCGCGCGGGACCGGCGGGCCGCGGCGCGCGCCCGCGCCATCCTCGCGGACCTGTCGCTCCTGCAATCCGGCATTCTCGCCGGGGCGACGGACACGGTGGTCCTCCGCCGCCTCGCCGATTCGGCCCCGACGCCGGCGGACGACCCGCGCCTCGCCGACCTCCTCGCCCACGCCTCCCTCCGCGCCCAGGTCGAACTCGCCCGGCGGGAGGTTCCGTGACACCACACTGTGGCATCCCGGTGAAAACCGCCGCGAATCAGGTCCTTGCCCCCCGCGTCCCCCTTGTGACCCGGGAAATCCCGTCGCTATACGCGGCCCATCCCAACGCGACCGGGACGTCCGGGGCGTGCGGGGCAGTTCCAAGGATGGACGCGATGCTCTCCACCGCCCCGCCGGACTACCGCCCCACCGACACCGAAGAATTCATGAGCCCGCGGCAGCTCGCCTACTTCCGGCAGAAGCTGCTGACCTGGCGCGGCGAACTCGTGCGCGAGGCGGGCGTGACCCTTTCCTCCATGAGCGACCAGGGCGGCATCATCGAGGCCGACCTCGCCGACCGCGCCTCCGTCGAGACCGACCGCGCCCTCGAACTCCGCACCCGCGACCGCGCCCGCAAGCTCATCTCCAAGATCGACGGCGCCCTGGAGCGCGTGGACAACGGCACCTACGGCTACTGCGAGGAGACCGGCGAACCCATCGGCCTCCGCCGCCTCGAGGCCCGCCCCATCGCCACCCTCTCCATCGAAGCCCAGGAACGCCACGAACGCATGGAACGCATCCACCGCGACGACTAGTTTTGCGGGACTGCCGTGGACTGTTGCGAGGCGGGACGCGACATGGGACGGCCGCCGCCCGCTCGGCGCTTGCAAAATGGGTGGTCAGGGGGCATGTCCCCGCCGCTCCCGGGGCGCGACGGCCGCCCCGGCGGAATCGACCGAACGGCATGGCGGCGGCGGTGGCAGGGTAACCTCCCCGGCGCGGCCCCGCGCGCGGTTCCGGCGGTCCGCCGCGCGTGATCCCGCGGCGCCCGCCGCACGAACCGGCCACGGACGGCCGCACTGAACTCTCGCGGCCCCCCGGGCCGTGACCCGACGGAGGCCCACGTGGCGCGCACCCCTCTCGACCGAATCCGCAACATCGGCATCACCGCGCACATCGACGCGGGCAAGACGACGACGACCGAGCGCATCCTCTACTACACCGGCAAGAACCACCGGATCGGCGAGGTCCACGAGGGCAACACCACCACCGACTACATGGAGCAGGAGCGCGAGCGGGGGATCACCATCACCTCCGCGGCCGTGACCGCCGTATGGAACGACCACCGCATCAACATCATCGACACTCCCGGCCACATCGACTTCAACATCGAGGTCAACCGGTCGCTCCGCGTGCTCGACGGCGCGCTGTTCATCATCGAGGGCGTGGCGGGCGTGCAGCCGCAGTCCGAGACGAACTGGCGCCTCGCGGACCGCTACAACGTGCCGCGCATCATCTTTATCAACAAGCTCGACCGCACCGGCGCCGACTTCTACCGCGCGGCCGCCACGCTGACGGAGAAGCTCGGCATCAACTGGGTGTCGCTCCAGCTTCCCATCGGGATCGAGGACACCTTCAAGGGCGTCGTGGACCTCGTCGAGATGAAAGCGCTGATCTGGGAGGGCGACGAACTCGGCGCGGCCTACCACGACGCGCCGATCCCGGACGACCTGAAGGACAAGGCGGCGGAGTATCGC
>CAXVWQ010000319.1:0-6186 GCA_964263755.1 Roseomonas sp.
CCGCGAAGCGCGCGGCCGCCTCCCGCACGCTCGCGCCCGCGTCCAGCGCCGCCAGCACGCGCGCCCGCAAGTCCGCCCCGTACGCCTGCCCCCGCCGCCACGCCATCGCACCGCCTCCGGCCATCACCGGAGAGCAATGACTCACCTCACGCCGCGCCAGGGCCAATCACGATCCGATTCCACACCGCCTGGAACGGGTCTAGTACTGCAGGAAGCACTCGACGGTGGAGTAGTCGAGGTTCATCACGGGCACGGCGCCGTTGCGGGCCTTCGCCGCGGCGGTGCCCTTGCCGACGCGCGGGAAGACGGTGGAGGCGCCCTTCACGCCGGTCTTGGAGCGGACGGTGGGGCGGAGCTTCGAGCCCTGGCGCTGGTAGGAGGCGTGGACCTCCTCCTGGAACTGCTTGACGAAGGCGTCGTCGATGTTCGCGGACATGCGGGGGTCCCTGTCGGTGCGGGGCGGAGGGGATGCGTCGCGCCGGGTTGGCGCCGTGTGGGCGGCCCGTGCGCGGCGCGGGGAAACGCCGCGCGCCCGCCGCGGCGTGACGCGGGGTCACGGGCCGGGCGGGTTGTTCGCGGCGGGAAAGGCGGGAACGCGAAAACGCCGCCCCGGCGGTGCGGGGGCGGCGCAGTCAGCATCCGGAAGGGAGAACGGGGGCGGGCGACGGAAGGGGGAAGAGATCCGTCACCCGCCCCCGTGGCCGGCCGCCTGAGGGGGGGCGGGACCGGCAGCGACAGGGGGGGCCTAGGGGGGTAGTGCGGCCGCCCCGTCGCCATGGGCTCGCCGGGGTAACGGGGGTCACCCCGGCTGGTTTCAGCGTTGTAGCGGAGAATCATGAACGAAGGATTTCCGGTGTCCGATCCGGACAATCACGACCTCGTCAGGCGCCGCCCGCCAGCCGGCGGAAGCCGTCGGTCACCCGGCGGATGAAGTCCGGTTCCCGCGACTTCCAGTAGCGGGGATCGCGCACCATCCGGCGCAGCGCGGCCTCGTCCAACGCCTCCGGCGTGCCGGCATGGCGGGACAGGGAGGGCTCCGGCTTCTCCATCATCCGGTGCATCGCCAGCACGCCGTCGGCGGAGGCGGACAGCGCCCCGAACACCTCCTCCGCGAGATTGGCCTTCCCCCAGGCGGCGATCTGGCGGGCGGTGCGGGCGTAGCGCTCCTCCCCCCCGAACTCGGCGCGGAGGCGGTCGCGCTGGCGGTCCGCCTCCAGCGACGCCGCGGCCTCGACGATGAGCGGCACGAGGCGGTCCGCCGCGAGGTCGTACACCAGTTGCGCCTGCGCCGGCGTGAAGGCGGCCTCGTGCAGCCGGGCGTTCACCTCCGGATCGGCGGCGCAGAGGTCGTGCTTCGCGCAGATCGCGTAGCCCTCCGGCGCGTCCGGCACGCCGAGGGCGCGGCGGAAGCGCTGGCGCTCCTCCTCCGGCGCGTCCTCCGCCGGCGGGGCGAAGCGGGCGGAGAGGCGGCGCTCCAGCGCGCGGTAGGAGGCGAGGAGGGCGTCCACCCGGATCTCGCCCCGCTCGGCGTCCCAGAACTTCTCCGGCACGTCGGCGGGGCGTTCCGTCGCGGCATCGTCCTTCGCCGCGTCCGGCGCGATGACGTGGGCGAGGAGGGCGGTCGCGGTCGGTTCCGGCGCGCGCTCCGGCGCGGGTTCCAGCAGGTTCTCGGTCATGCGGTCTCCGTGTTGGCGAGGGGGGTCTCGACGGGCGTCAGGATCGCCGCGGGCGCGGCCAGGGTGCGCGCGAGGTGGCGGGCGGCGGCGGGCAGGTCCACCACCCCCGCCGCGGCGGGGCCGAGGGCCGCGACGGCCTGGAGGAACAGCATGAGGTTCGCCGCGTCCGCCCGCCCCTGCACCCGCGCCAGCGGCGACTGGTAGGCGATGCGGACGCGGTGCCCGTCCGCCTCGATGGCCGGGATCTCGCCGCGGCGGCGGAGGATGGAGAGGCAGCGGGCGATGAGCGGCGTCAGCAGTTCCGTCTGCAGCCGGCCGTAGGTGGCGCCCAGCAGCCGCGCCGTCTCGGCGGAGCGTTCCAGCACCTCCGTCGCGGTCATCCGAGGATCGCGCGGCAGGGACAGCTTGTCGGCCAGCAGCGCGGAACGGATGCGCGCCCGCATGTCCGACAGCACGAGCTGCGACACGTCGAACGACCCCGGCGCCTTCAACGGCGTGAGGCCCGACGACCCGACCGCCTTCGGGATGATCGCGCCCGGTTCCAGCCGGATCGTCGCGGGATTCAGCACGCCGTCGTCGTCGGCGAGCCAGATGCCCGTCGCGGCGATGGACGCGTTCTTCAGCACCAACTCCACGACCTTGTTCGCCGTCTTGATGTCCGGCAACGCCTTCATCACCGGCCCGCGGCCGTAGGTCTCGCCCGGCGCCTTCATCCAGCGGAACGCGATGAACGGCGATTCGGCGAAGCGGCCCTCGGCGAGCGTCACCGGCGTGCCGTCCAGGTCCAGCGCCGCGACGAAGCGCGTGCCGGTGCGGTCGGGCCACGTCGCCTCGACGACGCGCCAAGTGTGCTCGGCGTCCGGCGCGTCCGGCAGCGCCGCGCCGGGGTAGCGGGCGGCCAAGCGGGCATGGGTCAGCCGAGCGAGGCGGAACACGGTGTCGAGCCGGCCGGACGGCCCCTCCTCCAGCACCGCCTCCCGCAGCGGCACGGCGGTGAAACGCAGGGCGCTCGTCTCGCCCGGCGGCGCCTCCTCCACCAGCAGCACCCCCGTGCCGGCGATGACGAGGTCGAGGAAGGCCTGGTGCAGTTCGAGCGCGAGGTTGGAGCGGTCGAGATGCCCCTGCAGCGTCTCCGCCGCCCGGTCGAGCGACGGCGCGAGGTCCGGATCGTCGTCCGGCTCCACCGGCGCCAGCCCGAACCAGCGGGACCACGGCGGCGTCAGTTCCGCCAGGAGCGACGCGGCGAGGGCCTCGGCGGCGTCGGCGGCGGTCGAATCGTGCAGCGTCGCCGCACCGGGCGTGGCGGCCAGCGCGTGGGCGTAGCAATCCGCCCAGGCCGTCTCCCACGGTCGGCGGCGCTCGAGGGCGCGCTCGGCGCGGGCGAGGATCTCGTCCGGGGTCATTCGCGGGGGTCCTCGGCGTGCGGGGTGGGGGGGTGCGGGGCGCGGCCCGCCGCGGCGGAGGGCCGCGACGGCGTGGGACGGGGCGGGCGCGGTCTCCGTGGCGGAGTGTGCGGCCCCCCGACGCGAAACGGGCCCGGTCTGGTGGACCGGGCCCGTTCGGGAGGTTCGAGGGGGACAGGATATCGCCGGACGCAATGGTCCCGTTGATGAGCGGCGTCTTAGACCGGACGCGATGTCGTTGTCAAGAATGTTTTCTTATAAACTTGAAGGCCCCGATACAGCCCGTGCGGCGTCACCGCGAACGGCGCCCCCGGACCCAGCAGCGCCCGGCACAGCGAGACGCAGGAGAACGGCGCGATCCCCGGCAGCCCCGCCCGCGGCGCCGACGGCGCGTAGGGGCCGAGCACCCGATACCCCATCCGCCGCCACGCCGTCGGCAGGTCGCGCGACGCGCCGTCGAGCCGTGCGACCATCAGCCGCCCCGACAGCGGCTCCAGCACCGTCCACCCCCCCGCGTCGCGCAGCGCCGCGACGCAGTGACGGAACCCGGGACGGAGGACGCGAAGCCACGGCTGGTCCGCGCGCCCGCCGAAACCGATCCAGAGCTGCTGCGGAACCTCCCTCACGGCGTCCCCACGATCCCCTTGACGCGAAGCGGCCATTCCAGCCGGTCCAGCGCCTCCGTCCACAGCCGCGCATCGCCCACCTCCCGCGCGGCGCGCGGGTCGGGAGCGACGCCGCGCTCCCCCCACAGGCGGAGGATGCGGGCATGCGCCACGTCCACCCGCCGCTGGCGGTAGAGGCGATCGAGGCAGCGCACCACGTCGTCCGGTTCGCAGGGCCGGATCACCAGCCCGCGCCCGGCGACGATCCGCGCGCCATCCCAGCGGGCGACGAGGGCAGCCATGGTCCAGAACCACGCCTCCTCCGCATTGGCGAAGGGAACCGTCGCGGTGGGCGTGCGAAGGCGCGGGATGGTGGCGGTGGCCGCCTGGGCTCGCGTCGGAAGGGTCATCGGGGGCTGATCCTCACGTCAGGGTTGAACAGAACGTGAACATCGCTCGTCACAACCGGGGGAGTCAAGGGTTGTTAGGAACTTTTGCGTATTGCGAAGGGAAGGCAAGCCTATGTATTGGGACCTCATGCAACACGCCGACGTCTGGCGGGCCCTCGACGCCCTCGCCGCCGAGAAGGGCCTCTCCGCATCCGGCCTCGCCAAGCGCGCGGGGCTGGACGCCACCTCCTTCAACCCGTCGAAACGCACGGGCCCGGACGGCCGCGCCCGCTGGCCCTCCACCGAGAGCATCGCCAAGGTGCTCGGTGCCACCGGCGCCTCGCTCGAGTCCTTCGCCGAACTCGTCACCGGCCAGTCCCGCGCCATGTCGCGCCCGAACCGCCGCATCCCCCTCCTCGGCATGGCCCAGGCCGGCTCCCACGGCTACTTCTCCGACGGCGGCTACCCCGCCGGCGGCGGCTGGGACGAGATCTCCCTCCCCGAGATCGGCGACGTCCACGCCTACGCCCTGGAGATCTCCGGCGATTCGATGGAGCCGGTGTTCCGGGACGGCGACGTCATCATCGTCTCCCCCGGCGCCCCCGTTCGCCGCGGCGACCGCGTGGTGGTGCGGACGCGCGCGGGGGAGGTGATGGCGAAGGAACTCCTGCGCCAATCCGCCAAGCGGGTGGAACTCTCCAGCCTCAACCCCGCCCACCCGAACTACACCTTCGGGCTGGAGGAGCTGCTGTGGATGCACCGGATCGTCTGGGCGAGCCAGTGAGGATACGGCGTGCGGTACGCCTCGCGGGGTGATCGTCCCCACCCCTCCGGGAAGGGGTTACGCGACCGCCAGATGCCTTCGCGGAGCGGGAATGACCATGTCCCGTCGCGTCGCTTCCTCGATCCAGGCCAGGATCGCGTCCTGCACGCTCGCGGCCGCCGCCGCGGGGGTCTCACCGTCCGACATGCAGCCGGGTAGGTCCGGGACCGTCGCGAGATAGCCGCCGCCGTCCTCTTCGGGCAGGGGCTCGACGACGAAGGGGTAGTCAGCCCGGTTCATCGGAGCCTCCCTCCCCCAGGAGATAGCGCACGAGTTGACGGATATACACCGGCTTGATCGGACGACGCGCCGGAATCGTCAGGATGCGTCGCTCACCCGGCCCATGCACCTTGTAGTGCGATCCTCCACCAGATGGCGCGACGCATTCCGCACCGTGGGCGCGACACGCGCGGTCTACGCCGGCGATGGTCCAGTCGGCCGCAGGGCCGCGTCGCATCTGCCGTAGAAGGTCGCTCACGCCGATCGTTCCCATGAAGTGGGAAGTCGGATACCGCGTCCTCACCGCACGGCCGCCGCACGCACGCGCCGCCGCTCACACCGCCACCGCCACCGCCACCGCCACCGCCTCCCGCCCCTCCCCCGGCGCGAGCAGCCGCAGCACCTTCTGCGGATCACGCTCCGCCGAGAGCGCCAGCAGCCGCCCGTCCTCCATCCGAACCGCCGCCATCCCCGCGTCCTCGTAGGCCCGCAGCATCGTGGGCGCGACCCCCGCGAAGGCCGGCGCCACCGCCGCCGCGTCGCACAGGTCGCGGAAGCGCCAGATGGCGTTCACCCGCGCATCGGGCGGGCCGGCCGGATCGCCCTCCGCCACCCACACCTCCTCGTGCTTCGTGAAGGCGAAGCCGGAGCGCCCGGAATCCGTGAACACCGCCCCGTCCGCCGTATGCGGCGTGCGCGCCCCGAGCGCCGCCAGCCGACCGCGAGTCGCGGCGTCGTAGGGTTCCGCGTGGATGCGCGCGGGCCGCAGCAGCCGCACGAGCGCGAGGATCAGCAGCAATCCCGCCGCCCCCACCGCGAAGCGCAGCGGCGCCGGCGCCCCTTCCCGCATCACCACCTCCCACCACGCCGCGTCGGAGAAGCGGTTGTTGTAGGCGACGGTCGCGAGCGTCAGCCCGCAGATCACCCCGCCGAGGATGTAGAGCACCCGCCCGCCCGTCAGCGGCTCCCCCGTCAGCCGCGCGTCGCGGTAGAAGGCGCGCCCCATGATCGCGAGGAAGACGAGGATCGCGACGTAGGCCAGCACGATCCAGATCGTGTCGCCCCGCACCG
>CAXVWQ010000320.1:0-9146 GCA_964263755.1 Roseomonas sp.
TCATCCAACTGGCCAAGCCGCGCTGGCGCGTCGGCGTGGACGTGGACCGCGACATGGGGGTGGAGAGCCGCGTGAGAACGCTGACGATGCTGGCGGAGGAGCGCATCCTCATGGGCGGCGTGCACGTGCCGTGGCCGGGGATCGGGCGGGTGGTGCGGGAGGGGGAGGGGTTCCTGTATGTCCCGCGGCCGTTGCAGTTCGGCTGAGGCGCGTCACCCCTCCAGCCAGTCCCGCACCTGCGCCCGGATGAACGCCGCGTCCACCGGGTTCCCCGCGGGGTTGCCCGCCCGGTGCCCGCGGATGCTCGGGATCGGCCGCAGCGCCGCATCGTGCAGGTGCGGCAGCTCCGCCTCGTTGTCCGCGACGCGGAAGTAGAGGTCCGTCGCCCCGGGCATCAGCAGCACCCGCGCCGCGATGCCCCGCAGCGCCGCCGGCAGGTCGCCGCCATACAGCGGATGGTCCGACACGTCGCCCGCGTCCCAGGTCCGCAGCTGCGCCAGCAGGTCGGCGGCGTGGCGGCGGGCGAACCGCTCCACCCACTCCACCCGCAGGAAGGTCTCCAGGTCCGGGGAGGATCCGAGGTGCAGCCCCGCGCGGTAGAAGTCCTGGCTCAGCGCCCAGCCCGCGTAGATGCGGCCGAAGGCATTGAGCGCGCCCGCCGGGTGCACGAAGAACCGCCCGCCGCCGGCGTACTCCGACGCCCCTTCCAGCACCGCCATCAGCCCGCGCAGGAACACCTGGTTGTGGACCGCGGTGCGCGCCGAGCCGCAGTTCACCACGATCCGCTCCACGGCGTCGGGGTGGGCGACGGCCCAGTGGTAGGCCTGCTGCGCCCCCATGGACCAGCCGTAGACGGCGCGCAGCCGCCCGACCCCGAACACCTCCGCCAGCAGCCGCTGCTGCGCCGCGACGTTGTCCCAGGCCGTGACGAGGTCCGGCCAGTCGGCGGTGTTGGAGGGCGAGGAGGACAGCCCGTTCCCGAACATGTTGGGGATGACGACGAACCACCGCCGGGGGTCCAGCACGCCGTCCGGTCCGATGAGCCATTCGGTGTCCCCGTGCTGCGCCGAATACGACGTGGGATACAGCACGACGTTGTCCCGCGCCGGCGAGAGCGTGCCGTGCGACCGCCAGACGATCCGCGCGCCGGGCAGCACCCCGCCCCGATGCAGCGGCAGGTCGCCGGCCTCGAACACTCCCTCCGCGACGAGCCAGTCGGTCACTTGGCCCGCAACTCCCGCGCGAAGCCGCGGTGCCACGCCGCATACCCCGGCCCGACATGCGCCAGCCGCTCCCGCAGCACCCCGTGCGCCTCGTGCAGCCGGTGGAAGGGGATGAAGGGATACAAGTGGTGCTCCGCGTGGAACGGCATGTTCCACATCAGCAGGCGGACGAGCGGCGAGGTCAGCATCGTCCGCGTGCTCGTCAGCCCGTTGGAATCCGCCGTGCAGCCGGTGTGTTCCGTCAGGAGGTAGAGCCGCAGGATCGGCTGGCCCAGGAGTTGCGGCCCGATCCAGTAGAGGAACACCACGAGCGGCCCGAAGACGAACCCCGCCCCCACCGCCAGCGCCACCGTCAGCGCCGACGACGCCCGCACCGACCGCACCACCCGCGGCGCCGTCGCCGGATGCAGGAAGCGGTAGCGCGACAGGTCCCCGCGCCACGCATCCGCCCACAGGATCATCCGCCCCCGCCAGTAGGTCAGCCCCGCCATCCGCCACAGGTAGGTCCCGAAGTCGCCCGGCGCGGGCGGCGTCAGTTCCGGGTCGTGCTCCGCGTCCTGCGTGTGCTTGTGATGCGCGAGGTGGAACTGCTGGTAGAAGTGCCAGTTGTTCGTGGACGGCAGCGTCGCGATCCACCCCACCACCGCGTTCGCCCGACGGGACTTGAAGGCGGTGTAGTGCCCCGTCTCGTGCAGCACCGCGAACAGCGACGCCTGCACCACCCCCATCGCCAGCATCGCCACCGGCAGCAGGAACCAGGGGGAGACGGCGATCCCCACCCCGCACGCCCCGATCAGCCCGAGGTGGATCGCCGCCCGCGCCGCCCCCCGCGCGTCCGACCGCGTGCCGAGGTGCATCATCTCCCGCGGCTTCGGTGCCACCAGCGTCGCGCTCATCGCAGGGCTCCCCCGTTCCGCCCCGGCGTACAGCAAGCCCCACGCCGGGCGCGAGGCCGGAACGGCGCCTGCCTACTCCGCCAACGCCTCCACCACCGCCTGCGGGTTCTTCGCGATGACCTTGAGCAGCACCCGCGCCGCCGGGTCGGGTGAGCGCCGGCCCTGTTCCCAGTTATTCATCGTCGCGGCCGGGATGCCGAAGCGGCGCTCGAACTCCCGGGTGGACCGGGCCACGGTCTTGCGGATGGCCCGGATCATATCGGGCGGCATCGGGTCCACGTTCACCGTCTCCAGCGCGACCTCGCCCCGCCGCCACGCGCGGATCTCCTGCAACGCCTCGATGAGGTTCGCGCCGAACGCCGTATCCGCCTCACTCGCCACGGGTGATCTCCTCCAGCAGGGCCAGCACGGTCTTGCGCTGCGCCGGGCTCATGTCCTCTTGCTCCGCCTTCGCGTAGGCGGTCAGGAAGGCGACCGCTCCGTGCCTGAACAGCAGGACGTAGACCGCCCGTGCGCCGCCGCTCTTGCCGCGGTTGGCGATGCGGAAACGGATCTTCCGCACGCCGCGGAGCCCGACGACCACGTCGCCCGCCGTGGGGTTGGCGACGACCTCTGCCTCCAACCGGGCCACGTCGGCCGCCGACGCGTCTATCCGCTTCATGTCGCGGAGGTAGAGGCGGGTGCGGACGATCCGCACGGCGTCATCCTTTACGTCATTGGCGCATCAGATACCAGGACGATCATGGCCCCCGCACGACGGACCCGGCCTGGAGCCCGAACGGCCGGGACGTCGTCCCCGCCGGGTTCCGCCCGCCCGCCGCGCGCCCTACCCTGACAACCCATGGCCACCGACCGCCCCGCCCCCGCCGACCGCCGCATCTTGATCTGGGGCGCCGGCGCCATCGGCGGCTCCGTCGGCGCGGTGCTGGCCCAGGCGGGGGAAGCGGTGACCTTCGTGGACGTCGTCCCCGGACACGTCGCCGCCATCCGCGCCCCCGGCCTCCGCATCACCGGCCCCGTCCGCGAACTCACCGTCGTTGCCCCCGCCTTCACCCCGGACGCGCTGACCGGCACTTGGTCCCGCATCTTCCTCTGCGTGAAGGCCCACCACACCGCCGACGCGGCCCGCGCCCTCCTCCCGCACTTGTCGGCGGATGGATACGTCCTCTCCCTCCAGAACGGCTTATGCGAAGAGATCATCGCGGGCGTCGTCGGCCCAGCCCGCGTCATCGGCGCCTTCGTCAACTTCGGCGCCGACTACCTCGCCCCGGGCGAGGTCGTCCTCGCCAACCGCGCCGCCGTCGTCCTCGGCGAACTCGACGGCACGACGACGGACCGCCTCACCGACCTGCACCGCGTCATGCAACGGTTCGAACCCGACGCCATCACCACGAACGACATTCACGCCTACCTCTGGGGCAAGCTCGGCTACGGCGCCCTCCTCTTCGCCCAGGCCCTCGGCATGGCCGGCATCGCCGACTGCCTCGCCCGCCCCGAACTGGCGTGGCGCTTCCGCCGCATCGGCGAGGAGGTGATGACGACCGCCGCCGCCGAGGGCGTCGCCCCCCGCGGCTTCAACGGCTTCGACCCCGCCGCCTTCCGTCCGGGCGCCGCGATGGGCGCCACCCGGGACTCCCTCGCCGCCATGTCCGCCTTCAACCGCGGCTCCGCGAAGACCCATTCCGGCATCTGGCGCGACCTCGCGGTGCGAAAACGCCGCACGGAGGTGGACCCGCAGGTCGGCGCCGTCGTCGCCGCCGCCGCGCGCCACGGCCTTCCCACCCCCGCCCTCACCCGCCTCGTCGCCCTCATCCACGCGGCCGAGGCCGGCCGCCCGCTGGACGACGCCACCCTCCTGGACCTCCCCGCATGAACATCACCTTCGAGGGCGCGGTCGTCGCCGTGAGCGGCGCCGGCCATGGCCTGGGACGCCGCATCGCCGAACGCTTCGCCGAACTCGGCGCCACCGTCCACGGCTGCGACCTGAACGCCGACGGTCTGCGCGGCACCGCGACGTCCGGCGTCGCCACCGCCACCCTGGACCTGACCGACCGCGCCGCCGGCGCCGCGTGGATCGCGTCCATCGAGGCCGCGGCCGGGCCGCTGACGGTCCTCGTCAACAACGCCGGCGGCGTCGCCGGCCAGGTGATGCAGCCGATCGAGACCATTGCCGACGAGGCCTGGGACCGCATCGTCGCGATCAACCTCGGCGCCGCCTTCGCCCTCTCCCGCGCCGGCGCGCCGGGCATGAAGCGCGCGGGCGCCGGGCGCATCGTCAACATCAGCAGCGGCGCCGGCCTGCAGGCCTCGCTGACCGGCATCCAGGCCTACGCCAGCGCCAAGCACGCCGTGGTCGGCCTCACGCGGCAGCTCGCCCACGAACTCGGCCCGCACGGCATCACCGTGAACTCCGTCGCCCCCGGCTTCGTGCGCAGCAACCCGGACTCGGTCGCCCAGTGGGATTCCTACGGCGAGGACGGCCAGCGCGCCATGATGGGCCGCATCGCCCGCCGCCGCCTCGGCACGCCCGACGACATCGCCAACGCCGTCCTCTTCCTCGCCTCCCCCTTCGCCGACTACGTCAACGGCGAGGTTCTGTCAGTGAACGGCGGCAAGTAGCGCGGCGCGCGGAACCGGCGCATACGACCGCGGAGGAGGACCCGATGCGCCCGATCCTGTTGCTCCTCGCGTTCCTGGCCGGCTGCACCGCCTTCGACCGCGTGCGGGTCAACGACGATGCCGGCGCCCCCGCCTGGGCCGCGCCGCCCGCGACGGAGCCCTACGAACGCCTCCCCCTGCCGTCGGGCTTCCGCGACGGGCTGGCCTGAGGCGCTACTCCCACCCCGTTTCCAGCAGCGCCCGCGTCTCCTCCACGGCGACGCGCCAGATCGCCAGCATGTCGTCGTCCTCCCGCTGGTACAACCCACCGAAGTTGCCGTCGCCCAGCTGCTCCCGCACCGCCACGGGCGACAGCGTCCGCAGCCGGTCCGTGTCGGTCATCGGCTTGCGTCCCGCCGGCGGGCGCGCCGCCGGCAGCCGCGTCCACGGGAAGTTCTCCATCCACGACGCGTGGCTCGCCACCGAGTCCGTCGCCTGCACGACGGACCAGGTGCGCGGCGCCTTCCACCAGTCGTGCCAGCGCACCCGCGTGTCGGGGTGGCGCGCCATGAACTCCAGCGCCGCCGCGGCGCCCGGCGCGTTGCCGCCGTGGCCGTTGCACAGCAGCACCCGCCGGAACCCCTGGGCGTAGAGGCCTTCGAGCATCTCCGACAGGATCGTCAGGTAGGTCCGGGCGGTCAGCGACACGGTGCCCGGATACGCCGTGAACAGCGGCGTGATGCCGTAGGCCAGCACGGGGAACACCGGCACCCCCGTCGGCTCCGCCGCCTCCACGCCGACACGTTCCGAGAGGATGGAATCCACCGACAGCGACAGCCCCGCGTGCTGCTCCGTCGAGCCGAGCGGGACGACGCAGCGGTCGTCGTTCCGGAGCCAGTCCTCCACCGCCTCCCAGTCCATCTCCGCGATGCGCATCGAAACCCACCCCTTCCGTCGCGCGCAGCCTACACTCGTTCCTCCGCCGGCGCGCGGGGGCATGTCGCCGCGCCCCGCAGCCGCGCCGCGTCCCGCCCCGGCGGCGCCCCGAACATCCGCGCGTAGTCGCGGGAGAACTGCGACGCGCTGCCATACCCCACCGCCCGCGCCGCCCCCGCGGCGTCCTCCGCGCCGCTCACCATCAGCCGCCGCGCCTCGCCCAGGCGGAGCATCTTCTGGTAGCGCAGCGGGCTCGTCGTCGTGACGCCCCGGAAGTGCTCGTGCAGCACGGACGGACTCATCCCCGCCTCCCGTGCCAGCGCGGCGACGGTCAGGGGTTCGGCGAACCCCTCCTTGATCCGCGCGATGGCGCGGGAGACGCCGCGCATCCGCCGGTCCCCCGTCGCGATCCGCCGCGCCACGTCGCCGCCGGGACTCCGCAGCAGCCGGTAGTGGATCTCCCGCACGATCAGCGGCGCCAGCACCGCGGCGTCCCCCGGCGCGTCCAGCAGCCCGACGAGCCGGGCCGCGGCGTCCGCCAGCGCCGGATCCGTCTCCGCCAGGTGCAGCCCGCGCCCGGGCGACCCCGCCGCCGGGCCGGCCTCCACCACGAGCGACGCCAGCACCGCCGGGTTCAGGTCCAGCCGGAAGCACAGGTAGGGGGCCGCCCCGCTCGCCCGCGTGACGTGCCCCGAGAGCGGCAGGTCCACCGAGACGACGAGGTGGTGCGACACGTCGTAGTCCAGCGTCAGGTCGAGAAGGGACACGCGCTTCGCCCCGGCCGCGACGATGCACAACGCGGGCTCGTGCAGCACGTGGATCGGCGCCGTGGGTCGGGATTCGCGGATGAGGTGCAGGCCGGGGATGGCGGTCGCGTGCACCCCGTCCGCCGCCGCGTGCCGCGCGATTCCCCGCGCGAGGGTGCCGATGGCGTCCATGCTGCCATTCCTACCATGCCCGGCCCATCGTTGCCCGCGTCCCGGAGGATCGGGCAAGGATTCCGGTGGACCGCCCGATCCGCCGACCCCCCCGCATCGCCATGATCCGCCGCGGATCGAACAGGGAATCCGCTCTCATGGAACACCTCACCGGCAAGGTCGTCCTCGTCACCGGCGCCTCCAGCGGCATCGGCGAGGCCACCGCCCGCCTCCTCGCCGCTGCGGGGATGCGCGTGATGCTGGGCGCCCGCCGCACCGACCGGCTGGACCGCATCGCGGCCGGGATCGCCGCGGCCGGCGGCACCGCCCGCGCCCGCGCCCTCGACGTGACGGACCGCGCGGATGTCACCGCCTTCGCGAACGCCGCGCGGGACGAATGGGGCGGCGTGGACGCCCTCGTGAACAACGCGGGCGTCATGCCCCTCTCGCCCCTCGCCTCTCTCAAGGTGGAGGAGTGGGACCGGATGGTGGACGTGAACATCAAGGGCGTCCTCTACGGCATCGCCGCTGTCCTCCCGATCATGGCGGCGCAGGGGCGCGGCCACGTCGTCAACATCGGGTCCACCGGCTCCTACCGGTCCTCGCCCACCGCGGCGGTGTACTGCGGCACGAAATACGCGGTGCGCGCCATCACCGACGGCCTGCGGCAGGAAACGGACTGGCTCCGCTGCACGCTGATCGCCCCCGGCGTGACGACGAGCGAACTGGCCGACTCCATCTCCGACGACACGGCGCGGGAGGCGATGCGGGAATGGCGCCGCGTGGCGATCGGCCCCGACGCCGTCGCCCGCGCCATCCGCTTCGCGCTGGAGCAGCCCGCCGACGTGGACGTGAGCGAGTTGATCGTCCGCCCCGTCGCCAACATGAACTGAACGCCGCCCGTTTCCCCGGCAATCGCCGCCGCCCTGGGCACCCCGCCCGGCGGCGGCGGCGGAATCCCGCGCCGGCGCGATTCCCCTCCCGCCCCGATCCGTCCTAGTCTCGCGGCGACCCCGACCCTCCGCGAGGCCCCCGATGAACCGCCGCGCCTTCCTCTCCTCCGCCGCCGCGCTGTCCTTCGCCCCCATCGCGGGCGTCCACGCGCAAGGCGCCGCCGGCCCGACCCTGACGATGGGCCTCCGCACCGGCCCGGAGAGCATCGACCCCCACTGGTCCACCCTCGGCGGCCACATCGAGGCGCTGCGCCATGTCTTCGACTCCCTCATCGGCCAGGACGAGAACCTCGCCCTCCGCCCGGCGCTCGCCACCTCCTGGCGCGCCGTGGACGAGGCGACCTGGGAGTTCAAGCTGCGCGAGGGCGTCCGCTTCCACGACGGATCGCCCTTCACGGCCGAGGACGTGAAGTTCTCGCTGGAACGCATCCCTGCCGTCACCGGCCCGATGCCGATGACCCTCTACACCAAGCGCGCCCAGTCGGCCCGGGTGATCGACCCGCTGACGATCCACGTCACCACGGACGGCCCGGCGCCGACGCTGCCGAACGACCTCACCCGCCTCATGATCGTCCCCGCGAAGATCGGAACGACCCCGCGGAACGAGGAGTTCAACTCCGGCCGCGCCGCCATCGGCACCGGCCCCTTCAAGTTCGTCTCCTGGGAACCCCGCGGCGACTTCGTGGCGGAGCGGTTCGACGGCTGGTGGGGCGGGCAGCAGCCCTGGGCCCGCATCATCCGTCGTGAGATCCCGAACGACGCCGCCCGCGTCGCCGCCCTGAAGTCCGGCGGCGTGGACCTCATCAACTACGTCCCCGCCACCGACGTCGCCTCGCTGCAACGCGACAGCACCGTGGACGTGGTGATCGGCGACTCCGTCTACGTCTTCAACGTCTACATCGGCCTCGGCGAGACCCTTCCCCGCAAGGTGCGCGTGGACGGCCGCGAGATCGAGGCGAACCCCTTCCGCGACCCGCGCGTGCGCCAGGCGATGGACCTCGGCCTCGACCGCCGCGCCCTCGCCCGCGTGGTGTTCGAGGGACTGGCCAAGCCCATGAGCCAGCTCATGCCCGACACCTTCTTCGGCGCCTCCCCGAACCTGCCGGAACGCCGCCCCGACCTGAACCGCGCCCGCGCCCTGCTGACCGAGGCCGGCTACCCCCGCGGCTTCGAGGTGGACTTCCACTCCACGAACAACCGCCTCCCCGGCGACGCCGCGCTCTGCGAGGCGGTGGCGCAGCAATGGTCCCGCATCGGCCTGAAGGTGAACCCGCTGCCCACCACCGGCACGGTGTTCTTCCCCGCCTCCCAGCGCGGCGAATACTCCCTCCAGATGTCGGGCTGGGGCACGCTGACGGGCGAGGCCGCCTACACCTACGGCGCGATGATCCACAAGGCGGACCCGACGGTGGGCCTCGGCAACTTCAACCGCTCCGGCTACGACAACGCCGAGGTGAACCGGCTGCTGCTGGACGGCTCCCGCACCCTCGACGAGAACCGCCGCCGCGAGATGTTCGCCCGCGCCGCCGAGATCTCCATGAACGAGCGCCCGATGCTCCCCATCGTCATGCCGCAGACGGTGTGGGCCATGGCGAAGAACCGCCTGACCTTCGCCGCGCGCAT
>CAXVWQ010000321.1:0-3881 GCA_964263755.1 Roseomonas sp.
CGCCTCGGCTTCCTCGACATCGCCCGCGTGGTGGAGGAAACGATGACCGCCCTCGGCGCCCCCCCGGTCGACGACCTCGACGCCGTCCTCGCTCTGGACGCCGAGGCCCGCCGCCACGCCGAATCCGCCGCAGACCGCCTCAGCCCCTAAGAACCAAGGACCAGCATCCCGTGGACATCCTCGCCTCCTGGGGCCTCGGCAGCGTCCGCACGATCCTCGCCTTCCTCCTCGTCCTCGGCGTCCTCGTCTTCATCCATGAACTCGGCCACTACCTCGCCGCCCGCTGGCGCGGCATCCACGTGGACCGCTTCTCCATCGGCTTCGGCAAGAAGATCGCCGCCTGGACCGACCGGCGCGGCACGGAATGGCAGCTCGCCTGGCTCCCCCTCGGCGGTTACGTGAAGCTGCACGGCCAGGAATCCCCCGCAGACGTCACCGACGAGGTCCGCGCCTCCTGGCGCCAGGGCGAGACCTTCCACGAGAAGCCCGTCCTCGACCGCGCCATCGTCGTCGCCGCCGGCCCCGCCGCGAACTTCCTTCTTGCCGCCGTCCTCTTCGCCGGCCTCTTCATGGCTGTCGGCGTCCCGGTCGGCACCACCACCGTCGGCACGATCGTCGCCGGCGGCCCGGCCGAACGCGCCGGCCTGCAGCCGGGCGACCGCATCCTCGCCCTCGACGACACCGCCGTCCGCCGCTTCGAGGACGTCGCCTCCTACGTCCGCGCCCGGCCCGGCCAGCCCGTCCAGGTCCGCTTCCAGCGCGAGGGCCGGGAAGCCACCGCCTCCGTCACCCCAGACCCCATCCCCGACACCACGCCCCCCGCCGGCCGCGTCGGCATCGGCGGCGGCGCCCCCGCCTATGAATCCGCGGACCCCTTCACCGCCCTCGTCTCCGGCGTGACCTACACCGCCGACGTGTCCTGGCAGACCCTCGCCGGCATCGGCCAGATGCTCACCGGGCAGCGCGGCACGGAGGAGATCGGCGGTCCCCTGAAGATCGCCCAGCTGTCCGGACAGGTCGCGACGCTGGGCGTCGCTGCCCTCGTCTCCTTCATGGCGATCCTCTCGGTGAACCTCGCCCTCATCAACCTGTTCCCCGTCCCCGTCCTCGACGGCGGCCACCTCGTCTTCTACGCCCTGGAGGCCATCCGCGGCCGTCCCCTGCCGCCCCGCGCCATCGAATACGGCTTCCGCGCGGGGTTCGCCCTCCTCATCGCCCTCTTCGTCTTCGCCACCTGGAACGACCTCGCGAGCTTCGGCCTGTTCCGCTGGATCGCCGGCGCCGGATGAACCTCCGGTAGGAATCCGCGTCGGGGGTGGCGCCCCCTTCACCTTGGCGTTAGGTTCCGCGCCGCCCGCAGGGACCCCCTTAGGACATCGCCTTGAACCGCGCCCGCGCCCTCCTCCTCGCCGCCACCGCCCTCGGGACCGTCATGGCGGCCATGCCCGCGGACGCCCAGCAGGCGCCCCGCCGCCGCGCCCCCATCCCCGGCGCCGCCGCCCCACGCGTCGCGCTCGGCACCGTCCAGGCCATCGAGGTCCAGGGCAACCAGCGCGTGGAGGCGGAAACCATCCGCTCCTACATGCTCCTCCAGCCCGGCGACGCGTTCGAGGAGGACCGGCTCGACCGCTCCCTCCGCACGCTCTTCGCGACCGGCCTGTTCCGCGACGTCCAGGTCCGCCGCAACGGCGACCGGATCGTGGTGGCGGTGCAGGAGAACCCCGTCGTCAACCGCGTGGCGTTCGAGGGCAACTCCCGCCTGAACGACGACACCCTCCGCCCGGAGATCCAGGCCCGCCCCCGCGCGGTCTTCACCCCGAACATCGCCCAGGCCGACCGCCAGCGCCTGCTGGAACTCTACGCCCGCCGCGGCCGCCTCGGCGCCACCGTCGAGCCGAAGATCATCCAGCTCGACCAGAATCGCGTGGACGTGGTGTACGAGATCATGGAGGGCCCGACCGCCCTCGTCTCCCGCATCCAGTTCGTCGGCAACCGCAACTTCTCCGACTCCCGCCTGAAGGAGATCGTCGCGACCCGGGAAGCCGCCTTCTACCGCCCGTTCTCCACCGCCGACACCTACGAGCCGGAGCGGCTGAACTTCGACCGCGAACTCCTGCGCCGCTACTACCTCCGCCAGGGCTACGCCGACGTCGAGATCTCCGGCGCCACCGCCGAACTCGCTCCCGACCGTTCCGGCTTCTTCGTCACCTACACGGTGAACGAGGGCCGCCGTTACCGCCTCTCCCGCGTGGAGACGACGTCGACCCTCCGCAACGTCACCTCGGACCAGCTGCGCGGCGAGGTCGGCTTCTCCTCCGGCGACACCTACGACGGCGACGCCGTGGAGCGTGCCACCCAGGCGATCCAGGACCGCGCCAACCTCCTCGGCGCCCCCTTCGTCGAGGTCGCCCCGCGCATCACCCGCAACGAGGCGGAGGGCACGGCCGAGATCAACTTCGAGGTCCGTGAGGGCCAGCGGATCTACGTCGAGCGCATCGACATCACCGGCAACACCCGCACCCAGGACCGCGTCATCCGCCGCGAGTTCCGGATCGCGGAGGGTGACGCCTTCAACGCCGCGCAGATCCGACGCTCCCGCCAGCGCGTCCGCGACCTCGGCTACTTCTCCGACGTCCAGGTCAGCACCTCCCCCGGCTCCGCCCCGGACCGCGCCGTCGTCACCGCCAACGTCGCGGAACGCGCGACCGGCGAGATTTCGCTCGGCGGCGGCTTCTCGACCGATGCGGGCGCCCTCGCCGACATCGGCCTCCGCGAGCGCAACCTCGTCGGCACCGGCCTCGACGCCCGCCTCAACGGCGTGCTTGCCCAGCGCCGCTCCCAGCTGGACCTCTCGCTCACCGACCCGGCCTTCCTTGACCGCAACCTCGCGGTCGGCGCCGACATCTTCTACGTCACGCGCAACCTGCGGGACTTCTCCGGCTACCAGGAACGCCGCTACGGCTTCGCCCTCCGCGCCGGCTGGGAATACAACGAGAACCTGCGGCAGAGCGTCTCCTACACCCTCACCAACCGCAACATCTTCGACGTGGACGCCTCGGCGTCCCGCTACGTGCGGGAGCAGCAGGGCGCAACGCTGCTCTCCCAGGTCAGCCAGACCATCTCGTATGACCGCCGGGACTCCCGCCTCGACCCGCGAGACGGCTACCTCATCCGCGTCGGCACCGACGTCGCGGGCCTCGGCGGCGACGTCTCCTTCCTCCGCGGTCGCGTCGACGGCGCCTACTACGTCCCCTTCGAGCGCCTCCTCGGCGACCCCGACTACGTCCTCGCGCTCCAGGCCTCCGTCGGCGCCCTCGAACCCTTCGGCGGGCGCGACGAGCGCATCGTCGACCGCTTCTTCCTCGGCGGCGAGAACCTCCGCGGCTTCCGCGTCGCCGGCGCCGGCCCGCGCGACGAGAACACCCGCGACAGCCTTGGCGGCCGCGTGATCTACACCGGCACCACGGAGTTCCGCTTCCCCCTCGGCCTGCCGCAGGAGATCGGCATCACCGGCCGCGCCTTCGTGGACGTCGGCTCCCTCTCCGGCTCCTCGCCCTCCCGCGCGGGCGAACGCGTGCTGGACGACAGCGCCCCCCGCGTCGGCACCGGCGTCGGCATCTCCTGGCGCTCCCCCTTCGGCCTCATCAACCTCGACTTCGCCCAGGCCGTCGTGAAGCAATCCTACGACCAGACCCAGGTCTTCCGCTTCGGCTTCGGCACGCGGTTCTGAGGCCCTTCGGAGTGTTCCCCATGTCCGCGCGTACCGCGCCCTGCCGCGCCGCCCTCCTCGCCGCGACCCTGCTGCTGCCCGGCACGGCCATCGCCCAGGACCCCGGCTTCTTCGTGCCGCCCGCCGGCGGCGGGGGAGGAGCGGCGCGCCC
>CAXVWQ010000322.1:0-14345 GCA_964263755.1 Roseomonas sp.
GGGGTGACCGGGGCGGCGAGCGCGCGAGCTACGGCGGCGGCAGCGGCGGGCGCCCCTCGGGCGGCGGCGGCGCGCCGGCCGGTGGCGGGGCCCCGCGCGGCAATGCGCGACCCGGCTGGGACGCGCCGAAGTCCGACCTGGACGACGACATTCCCTTCTGATCCGCGGCGCCGACCGCATGCCCCGACACTTCTGGAAGCCTGAACCGTGAGTGACGACACCACCGGCGCCCGGCCGGACGAGACCCAGCCGGTCGCGCTCGAATCCGAGATGCGCCGGTCGTACCTCGACTACGCGATGAGCGTGATCGTGTCGCGCGCGCTGCCGGACGCGCGGGACGGACTGAAGCCCGTGCATCGCCGCATCCTGTTCTCCATGAGCGAGAGCGGGTTCACGCCGGACAAGCCGCACCGCAAGTCGGCGCGCGTGACGGGCGACGTGATGGGCAAGTATCACCCGCACGGCGACTCCGCGATCTACGACGCGATGGTGCGGATGGCGCAGACCTTCTCCATGCGCGTGCCGCTGATCGACGGGCAGGGCAATTTCGGAAGCATGGACGGCGATCCGCCAGCGGCCATGCGCTATACGGAGGCGCGGCTGGCCCGCGCGGCTCAGGCCCTGCTGGAGGGCATCGACGAGGACACCGTCGAGTTCCAGCCAAACTACGACGAGACCGCGGAGGAGCCGCGGGTGCTGCCGGCGGCCTACCCGAACCTGCTGGTGAACGGCGCCGCCGGGATCGCGGTGGGGATGGCGACGAACATCCCGCCGCACAACCCGGGCGAGGTGGTGGACGCGACGCTGGCGATGATCGCGGACCCCGCCATCTCTCTCGAAGACCTCATGCGGATCATGCCGGGGCCGGACTTCCCGACGGGCGGGCTCATCCTCGGCCGGGCGGGCATCCGCTCCGCGTTCGAGACGGGGCGCGGGTCCATCGCGCTGCGCGGGCGCGCCTCCATCGAGGAGATGCGCGGCGGGCGGTCGTCCATCGTCGTGAGCGAGATCCCGTATCAGGTGAACAAGGCGACGCTCATCGAGCGGATCGCGGAACTCGTGCGGGCGAAGCAGGTGGAGGGCATCTCCGACCTGCGTGACGAGTCCGACCGGGACGGGTTGCGGATCGTCGTCGAGCTGCGGAAGGACGCGACGCCGGAGGTTGTGCTGAACCAGTTGTACCGGTTCACCAACCTCCAGACCTCCTTCGCGGTGAACTTCCTCGCGCTCGACGAGGGGACGCCGCGGCAGATGGGGTTGAAGGACGCCCTCGGCTGCTTCATCCGCTTCCGGGAGGACGTGATCAACCGCCGGTCGCGCTTCCGGCTGGGCAAGGCGCGGGACCGGGGGCACGTGCTCATCGGGCTCGCGGTGGCGGTCGCGAACATCGACGAGGTGATCCGGATCATCCGGGCCTCGCCGGACGCGACGGCGGCGCGGGACACGCTGATGGCCACCGCCTTCCCGGCGGGCGACATCGCCACGCTGCTGGCGCTCGTGGATGATTCCGGCAACGCGGTGGTGGACGGGACGATCCGTCTCACCGAGGCGCAGGTGAAGGGCATCCTCGAACTCCGCCTGCAACGGCTGACGGGGCTGGAGCGGGACAAGATCGCGGCGGAACTCGACGAGGTCGGGGGGCGCATCCGCGAGCTGCTGGAGATCCTCGCGAGCCATCCGCGGCGGATGGAGCTGATGACGGAGGAGCTGCGGATCGTCCGCGGGCAGATCGCCTCGCCGCGCATGACGGAGATCGCGGACGGGGTCGCGGACCAGGACGACGAGAGCCTCATCGAGCCGGGGCTGATGGTCGTGACGCTGACGCGGGACGGCTACGTCAAGCGCACGTCGCTCGAGGTGTTCCGGGCGCAGAACCGCGGCGGGCGCGGGCGTTCCTCCGCGGGGATGCGGGAGGACGACGTGGTCGTCCGCTCGTTCAACGCGCACACGCACCAGCACGTGCTGTTCTTCACCTCCCGCGGCATGGCGTTCCGGGAGAAGGTGTGGCGGCTTCCCGAAGCCGGGCCGACGGCGCGGGGACGATCGCTGCGCCAACTCCTGCAACTCCAGCAGGACGAGGGTGTGACGGCGGTGCTGCCGCTGCCGCAGGACGAGACGCTCTGGGAGAACCTGCACCTCGTCTTCGCCACGGCGTCCGGCGGCGTGCGGCGGAACCGGCTGTCGGACTTCCGCAACGTCCGGGCCTCCGGCCTCATCGCGATGAAGCTGGACGAGGGGGACCACCTCGTCGGCGTGCAGACCTGCCGGGAGGGGGACGACGTCCTCCTTGCCACGCGGCAGGGGCGGGCGATCCGCTTCACGGCGGAGGAGGGAACGCTGCGGGTCTTCGCGGGACGTGATTCCTCGGGCGTGCGGGGCATCAGGCTCATCGGTGAGCGGGACGCGGTGATCGGTCTCTCCGTCCTGAGCCACCTCGACGCCACGCCGGAGGAGCGGGCGGCCTACCTGCGCGCCGCCAACGCCCGTCGGCGCTCGGTGGACGATCTGGCGGAGGTGGCGGCCGAGGTGACGGCCCCGGACGAGGAACAGGAGATCGCCGCCGAGGTGACGTTGGCCCCCGAGAGCGTGCGGGCGATGGAGGATGCGGAGCAGGTGCTCCTCATCGTCACCGACCGGGGCTTCGGCAAGCGAAGCAGCGCCTACGAATACCGCACCACCAACCGGGGCGGGCAGGGGATCACGAACATCTCCCTCGCGCCGCGGACGGGGAAGGCCGTGGTCGCCACCTTCCCGGTGCGGGGCGGGGACGACGTGATGCTCGTCACCGACAACGGGCGGCTCATCCGCCTGCCGGTGGACCAGGTGCGCGTCACCGGGCGGCTGGCGCAGGGGGTGATGCTGCTGCGCCTGGATGCGGGGGAGAACGTGACGTCGTGCTTCCCGGTCCTCGACGACGGGGCCGACGATGCCGATGCCTGAGCGCCGCGTCGGGGTCTATCCCGGCACCTTCGACCCCGTCACGAACGGGCACCTCGACGTGATCCAGCGGGCGGCGCGGCTGCTGGACCGGCTGGTGGTCGGGGTCGCCGTCAACGTGGGCAAGGGGCCGATCTTCCCCCTGGAGGAGCGCGTGGAGCTGGTGCGCGCGGAGGTGGCGCCGATCGGCGAGGCGGCGGGGTGCCGCATCGAGGTCTCGCCCTTCGAAGGGCTCCTCGTCACCTTCGCCCGCGACAACGGCGCGCGGATGATCGTGCGCGGGCTGCGGGCGGTGTCGGACTTCGACTACGAGTATCAGATGGCCGGGATGAACCACCGCCTCGACCCGGAGGTGGAGACGGTGTTCCTGACCGCGAGCGAGACGAACCAGTTCATCTCCTCCCGCTTCGTGAAGGAGATCGCGCGGCTGGGGGGGGACATCTCCTCCTTCGTGCCGGCCCTCGTGCTGGAGCGGACCCTTGCCCGGGTGCGCAGGGACGGGCATTAGCCGCCGCGACACGAAGCGGGAGGCCATCGCCGTGCAACGACGAATCCTCATCGGGGCGGGGCTCGCCCTGCCCGCCATCACGACCCGCGCCGTCGCGCAGGCGGATCGCGAGAACACCCTGTTCCTCGACCTGAAGGACGGGCGGGTGACGATCGAGATGCGCCCGGACCTCGCGCCGCGCCACGTCGAGCGGATCAAGGTGCTGACGCGCCAGGGGTTCTACGACGGCACGGTGTTCCACCGGGTCATCGAGGGCTTCATGGCGCAGGGCGGCGACCCCACGGGGACGGGCCGCGGCGGCAGCCCGCTTCCGGACCTGCCCGCGGAGTTCACCCCCCCGGCGCGCGCGCGCTTCACCCGCGGGGTGTGCGGCATGGCGCGGTCGCAGGCGCCGAACTCGGCCAACTCCCAGTTCTTCCTCATGTTCGGGCCGTACCCGAGCCTGGATGGGCAGTACACCATTTGGGGCCGCGTCGTCGCCGGAATGGACGCGGTGGACAAGATCACCCGCGGCGAGCCGCCGCGGACGCCGGACCGCATCGGGCGCATGCGCGTCGCGGCGGACGTGCGGGAATAGAGGAGGACACCATGTCCGAGACGACCACGACCACCCCCCAGGCGACCCCGGGGAACGACCCCGACAACACCCTGCTGATGGAGCTGAAGGACGGCACCGTCACGATCGAGCTGCGGCCCGACCTCGCGCCGAAGCACGTCGAGCGGATCAAGGCCCTGACCCGTGCCGGCTTCTACGACGGCACGGTGTTCCACCGGGTCATCGAGGGCTTCATGGCCCAGGGCGGCGACCCCACGGGGACCGGCACGGGCGGCAGCGATCAGCCGGACCTGCCAGCCGAGTTCTCGCCCCCCGCCAAGGCGCGCTTCCTGCGCGGCACGATCGGCGCGGCGCGGACGGGCAATCCCAACTCCGCCAACTCGCAGTTCTTCATCATGTTCGCGCCCTCCACGCACCTCGATGGGCAATATACGATCTGGGGCCGCGTCACGGCGGGGATGGAGCTGGTAGACAAGATCAAGCGCGGCTCCGGCGGCAACGGCCTCGTTAACGGGCCGGACACGATCGTGCGGCTGCGCGTCATGGCGGACGCGGCGCTCGGCGGCGGCCCGGCGGACGCCGCCTGACCGCTTGGCGATGCCCTTCTTGACGATGCCCGTCTTGACCATGCCGGCGCGCGCTACCCATACCTGGGGCGCGCGCCTGTAGCTCAGCTGGCAGAGCACGAGACTTTTAATCTTGGGGTCCTGGGTTCGAGCCCCAGCGGGCGCACCATCGCGATCATCCCATCGCGGTCATCAGGGGCGGAGGGCGCCGTGCGCGCTGACACGGCGCGACGGCCGGCGGAGCTGACCGTCGTCATCCCCTGTTTCAACGAGGCGGCGAACGTTCCGGTGCTCGCGGCGCGGCTGGAGGCGGCCCTGGAGGGCCTCGCCTGGGAAGCCGTGTTCGTGGACGATGACAGCCCCGACGGGACGGCCGAGGTCGCGCGAGCCCTGGCCTCGGCTGACACGCGGGTCCGGGTGATCCGGCGCATCGGGCGGCGGGGGCTGGCGTCCGCGGTGACGGAAGGGGTGCTCTCGTCGTCCGCCGGGTTCGTCGCCGTGATCGATGGCGACCTCCAGCACGACGAGGCGATCCTGCCGGCCATGTTGCGCGCGGTGCGGGAGGGCGCCGATCTCGCCATCGGCAGCCGGCACGTCGCGGGCGGGGCGGCGGCGGCGGGGTTCTCGGCTGCGCGGGGCGCGGTGAGCGACGCGGGGACGCGACTGGCCCGTTGGCTGCTGCCGGTGCCGGTGGGCGACCCGATGAGTGGGTTCTTCCTCCTTCGTCGTGCCACCTTCGATGCGCTGGCGCCGCGGCTCTCGGGCCGCGGGTTCAAGATCCTGCTGGACCTGCTGCTGTCGGCGACGCCGCCACTCCGCGTCGTCGAGGTGCCCTACGCCTTCCGGGCGCGGGTCGCAGGGGAGTCGAAGCTGGATGCCGGGGTGCTGCTGGAGTTCCTGCGCCTCTTGGTGGACCGGGCGACGGGGGGGTGGGTGCCCTGGCGGTTCGTCTCCTTCGCGGCGGTGGGCGCGGTGGGCGTCCTCGTCCATCTCGCGGCCCTGCAGGCGGGCGTCCGGGGCCTCGGGCTGGGCTTCGTGGCGGCGCAGTGGGGAGCGACCTTCGCCGCGATGACGGCGAACTTCTTCCTCAACAACGGCATCACCTACCGGGACGTGCGATTGCGCGGGGCGCGGCTCGTCGGCGGGCTGCTGCTGTTCTACGCGGTCTGCGGCCTCGGCGCGGCGGCGAACGTGGGCATCGCGGGGCTGATGGTGCGGGACGAGATCCTCGGCTGGGGGCTGGCCGGCGCGGCGGGCGCCCTGCTGACGGTGGTGTGGAACTACGCCGTGTCGGCCACCCTCGTCTGGCGGGCGCGTTGAGGACCGCCTCCCTCGCGTTGCTCGGGTTGACGGTGCTGCGGCTGCTGGCCGCGGCCGTGCTGCCGCTGGCACCGGACGAGGCGTATTACTGGGTCTGGGGCCGCACCCTCCAGGCGGGATACTTGGATCATCCGCCGATGGTGGCGTGGTGGATCGCGGCCGGGACCGCGCTGCTGGGCGATACGCCCCTCGGCATCCGGCTGCTCGGGCCCCCGGGGGTGGCGATCGCCTCCGTGGCGCTGGCGGATGCCGCGGACCGGCTGTTCCCGGACCGGCGGCCGGGGGTGGCGGCGGCGGTGGCCTTCAACGCGATGCCCGTCACCAACGCAGGCGCCGTCCTGATGACGCCGGATACGCCGCTGGTGGTGTTCTGGTGCCTCGGGTTCTGGGCGCTCGCGCGGCTGCATGCGTCGGGGACGGCGCCGTGGTGGGGGCTGGTGGGCCTCTTCGCCGGCGCGGCCCTGGCATCGAAATACACGGCGGCGCTGCTGGGCGTCGGCATCGTGCTGTGGCTGGCGCTGGAGCCTTCGGCACGGCGGTGGTGGCACGGGCCTTGGCTGTATGCGGGCGGCGCCATCGCGGCGGCGGTCTTCGCGCCCGTCGTCGCCTGGAACGCCCTGCACGGCTGGGCATCCTTCGTGAAGCAGGGGGGGCGGGCGGGGGCCGGGGAGGGCGCCACCCTGCGCTTCCTCGGCGAACTGATCGGCGGGCAGGCGCTGTTGGCGTCCCCGGTGCTCCTCGTGCTCGGCGCCATCGGGGTGGGCTTCGCCGCGGTGGCGTGGGCGCGGCGGCGGGATGGGGGGGCCGGGCTGGTCGCGGCGCTGGTGATTCCCGGGGCGCTGCTGTTCCTCTGGCAGGCGACGGGGAGCCGGGTGCAGGGGAACTGGCCCGCCATCCTCTACCCGGCGGCCGTCGTCGCGGCGGCGGCCTTCGTCGCGGGCGCCTGGGTGCGCCTGGGGGCGGGGGTCGGGCTTGTCCTGACGGCTGCCGTGGCGTTGCAGGCGCTGGCCGCGCCGGTGACGTTGCCGCGCCGGTTCGACCCGACGCTGGCACGCCTCGCGGGGTGGGAGTCCCTCGCGGCGGAGGTCGATGCGGCACGGCAGGCGACCGGGGCGGATTTCGTCGGCGCGGAAGAGTACGGGCTGGCGGCGCAGATGGCGTTTCACCTGCCGCGTGGCGTGCGGGTCGTCGCGTCCGGCGACCGCTGGGCGCTGTTCGATCGGCCGGAGCCGCCGGCGGGCCTCACGGGGCTGCTCCTCCAGTCCAGCCGGCGGGGCGCGGGGGATCTGGGCTGGCCCGGGGCGGAGCCGGTCGGGGAGGTGTCGCGGGCGCGGGACGGGGAGGTCGCGGAGCGGTATCGGGTGCTGCGGGCCCGGACGCCGGCCGGAAACGCGCCGGTCGCCGAGTTGCCGCGGCCCCGTTGAGGGGTGACCTTTCGCGCCCACCCCGCGTCCGGCGCATGACCGCCTTGATCCAGGGGCGCGGCACCCGAAATCCCGGGGCGGGATACGGGAGGCGGGTCATGTTGATTCGGGTGCGTCGAGGCTGGGAACTACCGGATTCGGCCGTCACGCCGGAAGCGGCGGTGATGGGTCGTCGGGTGGCCCTGGCCTCGGGGGCGGGAGCGCTCGCGGCCGCGACGCTGCCCGGCGGGGCGGCGGCGCAGGGCGCGGCGATGCGGAACCCCAGGTTCCGGCCGGAGCGGGACGTGACGGCGGAGCGAGACGCGACGACCTACAACAACTATTACGAGTTCAACACGAGCAAGGACGTGGTCCGGCAGGCCCAGCGGCTGCGGACCTCGCCCTGGTCCATCCGCTTCTCCGGGTTGGTGGAACGGGAGCGGGAGGTGGCGCTGGAGGACCTGCTGAAGCAGGTCAGCCTGGAGGAGCGGGTGCTGCGCTTCCGCTGCGTCGAGGCCTGGGCGATGACGGTGCCCTGGACGGGGTTCCCGATGTCCGAGCTGATCCGGGTGGCGGGGCCGAAGCCCGAGGCGCGCTACGTGGTGTTCGAGACGGTGCAGCAACGGGACGCGATGCCGGGGCTTCGGTCGCCGCTGTATCCCTGGCCTTACGAGGAGGCCTGCACGATGGAGGAGGGCCGGAACGAGTTGTCCTTCGTCGCGACGGGCATGTACGGCAAGCCGCTGCCGCCGCAGAACGGGGCGCCGATCCGCATCCTGTTTCCCTGGAAATACGGGTTCAAGTCGGGGAAGTCGGTCGTGCGCGTGTCCTTCGTCACCGAGAAGCCCGTCGGCACCTGGGAGAAGCTGCAGGCGAGCGAATACGGGTTCTTCGCCAACGTGAACCCGCAGGTGCCGCATCCCCGGTGGAGCCAGGCGAGCGAGCGGCTGCTGGGGAGCGGGGAGCGCGTGCCGACGCGACTGTTCAACGGCTACGAGGAATTCGTCGCGCCGCTTTACGCGAACATGCAGGGGCAGCGGATCTTCTACTGATCCAGGCGGGCGCGGGCCTCGGCGATCACGCGGCGGGTCTCGCTCCACAGGGGCATGGCCGCGAGGTCGGCGGGGGTGAAGAAGCGAGCGTCGTCGGCATCGTCGGCCGCGACGGGGTCGCCGGCGGTCCAGCGGGCGGCGTAGTCCAGGATGGTGTAGTGGAAGCGGACCCGGCCGTCGGGGTCGCGGGTGATGATGTCCACGGTCGTCACGAAGGTCATGGGGCCGCAGGACAGCCCGGTCTCCTCCGATAACTCGCGGCGGGCAGCGGCTTCGGCGGTCTCGCCCACTTCCTGCGATCCGCCGGGGATGGACCAGGCGCCGAGGTTCGGGGGCCTGCCGCGGCGGACCAGGAGCACGTCGTCGCCGCGGAACAGGATCACGCCGACGCCCACCCAGGGGCGGTCGGGGTATTCGCGGCCGGTCAGCCTTCCCGCCGCCGCAGGTCATCGAGCGACGGGGCGAAGGCCTTCGCCTTCCAGGGACCGACCTGATAGGCCCAGCCGCGCCAGCGGGCATTGAGACGGGCGGCTTCCTCGTCGCCGGTGGCGGCGAGGCGGATCCAGACGGTGTCGCCCTCCGTGTTCACGCGGGCGGCGACGGTCAGGTTGTCGGTGAGGATGAAGCGGCCGGTGCCGATCTCCGTGCCCGGCGTTTCGACGTCGCGGCGGACGTCGAGGAGGGTCAGGGCCTCGAAGGCGCGGGCGACCTCGTCGAGGGCGATCTCGTCGGCGGGCGGAGCGTCGCCGGGGAGGACGATGGCCAGGGGCGATTCGGCGCCTGACTGGCGGAGCATCTCCACCGTGCGGCCGTCGCGGACGGAGAGGACGCGGAGGACGCGCTCCCGCGGCAGCGTCACCACGTCGCGGTCGAGCCAGAGCTGCGGGTCGGCGTCCACGGGGAGGCGGCCCTCGGCGAGGTAGGATTGATTCTCCGAGGGGCGGCGGACGTAGATGCTCTCGGGCACGCCGCCCTGGGTGCGCATCCGGCGGCGGCCGATGATGAGGTCGGCGATGGGGGCGCCGGCGGCGTCCAGCACGCGGAGGGAGGCGGCGGTGGAGGCGGGGCGGCCGGGTTCACCGAGGCCGAGGCGGTCCAGCGATTCCGGGTCTGCGGTGCGGCGCTCGGTCAGGCGGAGTTCGGTGAGGCCGGTCAGCATCTCCCGCACCCGCTCGGCGCGGGCGGGGTAGTCGCCCTTCTGGGGAAGGACCCAGGTTTCGTCCTGGCGGTCGAGGGTGAGGGTCTGGGGCCCCTGGCGGATCTCGATCTTCCGGGCGGCGGCGAGGCGGGGGGCGAGGTTAGGGAAGGCCAGGACCGCCGCGTCCGTCGCGGGGGTCTCGGTGGTGCGGGGGACGAGGAAGGCGGCTGCGCCGGCGGCGACCGCGGCGGCGCCCCCGAGGCCGAACAGGTGGCGGCGGTCCATCGGCATCAGGCCACCACCCTCAAGCCCGGGCCGCGGCGCGGCGGCGGGAGCGGAGGACGGCGAGGACGATCGCCGCCACCGTCAGCAGCGCCGGGACGAGGGCGATGTTGAGGATGCGGAGCCAGGCTTCCAGGCCCTCGATGCCCTGACGGAGTTCGCGCTGCACGCCGCGGAGCTGCTGGCGCGTGCGGACGATCTCCTCGCGGGCGCGGTCGATCTCGGCGCGCTGCTCGGCGGTGATGACGGCCTGGGCGCGTTCGCCCCCTGCTGCGTTGGCCCCGGGGCCCTGGCGGAGTTCGCGGAGGCGGCGCTCGGTGCCCTCCAGGCGCGTCGTCAGGCCGCGCTCGGTCTGGCGGTACTGGGCCTCGGCGTCGCGGCGCATCTCGTCCACGAGGGTGAAGGGGCGGAGGCTTTCCGTGCGGGAGCGGAGGGAGATGAGGGCGTCGCCGCCGGCGAGGGTGTCGAGGAGGTTGGTGACGAGGGCGCCGTTGTCGGAGACGGGGGTGGCCACGGTCTGGCCGAAGAACTCCTGGGTGCGGACCCAGAAGCGGTCCTCCAGCAGGTCGGAATCGTTGCCGACGACCATGTTGGTGGGGCCGTCCGTGGCGGTGCGGTGGGCGGGGAAGTCGGCGGGGCGTTCGGTGCCGGCGGGCAGGGCAGGGGGGCCCGCCGGGAATGCGGTGGTGAGGGCGCCGCGGAGGCGGGCGAGGATGACGCGGCGCTGACCGTCGGCGCGGAACTCCGCGAGGATGCGGGCGGGGTCGGGCTGGTCGCGGACCCTCGCCACGTCCAGGGGCGCGGACTGGGGGGAGGAGGTGAGGAGGGGGGTGAGATCGACCGTCGCGCCCTCGCGACGGCGGATTTCGCCGGCCGAGCCGACGGTGACTTGGGAGAGTTCGGCGGAGGCGACGTCGGTGCGGTTCAGGGAGTCGCCCTGGAGGTTGTACCAGGCGACGTAGTCCACGCCCTGCACGCGGTCGTTCGGGTTGGCGCGGACGCGCCAAGCGCCGCGCCCGTCGCCGACCACCTGGCCGGACGGGGCCTCGACGCCCCAGGCGTTGAGGAGGCGGTCGAGGGAAGACCCGGTGGCGGCGGGGCGGCCGGTGGGGTCGGGCCGGGAGGCCTGGCTCTCCGAGTGGGGGTCCACCAGGGCCATGAGGCGGCCGCCGCGCATGACGAACTGGTCGAGGGCGTAGAGGGTCGGCTCAGGCAGGTTCTGGGCGTGGGCGACGAGCATGACGCCCACGTCCGCCGGGATGACCGGCGCGTCGGCGGCGATGTCGCGGACGGTGAAGAACTGGCGGAGCTGGTTCATCACGGCGAAGGGCTGACCGGCGCCGGGGACGCGCATCATCATCGCGCGCGGGTCGCCGTTCAGCGGGAGGGAGGAGAGGACGCCGAGGACGGGGCGGCGGGGGTTGGAGAGTTCGTAGACCAGCCGCGTCAGGTCGTATTCGAGGAAGCGTTCGCGGTCCGGCTGGAAGAAGGGGACGGTGCGCTCGTCGTCCAGCAGGTTCAGGCCGACGAGGCCGAAGTAGATCTGCTCGCCCGACTGGTCCACGGGGACGCCTTGCAGGCCGTAGGCGAGGGCGCGGTCCTCCGTCTCCGAGAAGGGTTCGGGTTCGAGGAATTCGAGGCGGATGCGGCCGTTCGCGACGGCGGCATACTCGCGCAGCATCTCGCGCACGCGGTCGGCGTAGGCGCCGAAGACGGGGACGGTGGCGCCGAGGCGGCGGGAGTAGAACAGGCGGAGGGTGATGGGGTCGCGGAGGTTGGAGAGGATGGTCCGCGTGCCGCTCGACAAGGTGTAGAGGCGCTGTTCCGTCAGGTCCAGGCGGGCGCGGGAGAGGAAGCGGTCGGCCAGGGCGTTCACGGCGATCGCCAGGGCGACGGCGGCCAGAAGCGCGGCGGCGGCGGTCCAGCCGCGCCGTGCTGCCGGACGAGCGGCGGCGGGGCGGGCGGGGGGGAGGGTGGTGGTGTCGCTCACGGGGTCAGTCGGCCTTGCGGGCGTCCACCGCCAGGGTGTTGGCGAAGAGCCAGACGGCGATGAAGGTGGCGAAGAAGATCACGTCGCGCAGCGCGATGACGCCGCGGGAGAAGGCTGCGAGGCGTTCGGTGATGGAGACGCCGCGAGCGATCTCGCCGAGGAGGGGGACGTTCTTCGACAGGAACTCCGTCACCACCGGGGAGCCGGCGGCGGCGAAGAGGAAGCAGACGGCGACGGCGAGGACGAAGGCGATGACCTGGTTCTTCGTGAGCGCCGAGAGGGCGGCGCCGACGGCGAGGTAGGCGCCGGCGACGAGAAGGCAGCCGAGGTAGCCGGTGGCGATGACGCCGTTGTCGGGGTCGCCGAGGATGTTGACCGTGATGACGAGCGGGAAGGTCAGCAGCAGGGCGATGGCGCAGAAGGCCCAGGCGGCGAGGAACTTTCCGAGGACGGCCTCCCATTGGGCGATGGGGAGGGTGAGGAGGAGTTCGATCGTGCCGAGGCGGCGTTCCTCGGCCCAGAGGCGCATCGTGATGGCGGGGACGAGGAAGAGGAACAGCCAGGGGACGAAGGCGAAGAAGGGCTGCAAGTCGGCAGTGGAGCGGGCGAAGAAGTTGCCGAGGGTGAAGGTCAGGGCGCCGCTCAACACGAGGAAGATGACGATGAAGACGTAGGCGACCGGTGTCGCGAAGTAGCCGGCGAGTTCGCGGGAGGCGACGTTGAGGGTGCCGCGCATCAGGCCGCCCTCTCTTCAAGCATGGGCATCGTCAGGTCGCGGAACACGGCGTCGAGGTTCGGGCCCATGGACAGGAGTTCGTCCGGCGTCGCGTCGGCCACCACGCGGCCGCGGGCGATGACGATGGCGCGGGTGCAGACGGCCGAGACCTCCTCCAGGATGTGGGTGGAGATGACCATCGCCTTCGTCGGGGCCATGCGGAGGATGAGTTCGCGGACCTCGTGCTTCTGGTTGGGGTCCAGGCCGTCGGTCGGTTCGTCCAGCACGAGCACCGGCGGGTCGTGCAGCAGGGCCTGGGCGAGGCCGACGCGGCGCTTGAAGCCCTTCGACAGCGTCTCGATGGGTTGCAGGCGCACGCCGGGGAGGCCGGTCATTGCCATGGCGTCGGCCACGCTGTCCGGCACGTCCGAGCCGCGGTAGCCGCGGGCGCGGGCGCAGAAGGCGAGGAAGGCCTCGACGGTCATCTCCGGATAGGTCGGGGCGCCTTCGGGGAGGAAGCCGAGGTGGCGCTTGGCGGCGACGGGGCGGGTGATCACGTCCTCGCCCATGATGCGGGCGGTGCCGGCGGTGGGGGTGACGAAGCCGGCGAGCATCTTCATCGTGGTGGACTTGCCGGCGCCGTTGGGGCCGAGAAAACCCAGAACCTCGCCGGCGCGGACGGTGAAGGAGACGTCGTCCACGGCGGTGAAGGCGCCGAAGCGCTTCGTGAGGCGCTCGATCTCGATGTGGGCGCGGGTGGCGGGCGCGGGTGCGGGCGGCGCGGCGCGACCCTCGGCGGTGGTCCCCATGGGGGCGGGTGGTTAGGGCCGGAGGGCGGTTAGGGCAAGGGTGGGTCAGCCGGCTGGAAAGGTCTGCTCTCGGCTGATAGTGTAGGGTTACGAGGTCTCCCCTCGCATACGCGCTGTAGTAACTGCGGCGTAAGAGCGACTGTTCGGACACGACGTGTGGGCCACCATGCGTATCGATTGATCGTGGCGTGATTGGAGGGGAGACTTCGTGACTAGTAGCTGGGAGGCTTTTGGGAAAAGTAGTCACCTACCTATTCCGCCAGAGTTTTCGAGCGAAGCGAAATTGCTCGACTACCTCGGCATGTCGCAAGCCGAGATAAAGAAGGTTCGGTATCATAGTGGACGAATGTACGAAAGTTTTGATATTGCGAAGAAAAGCGGAAAATTGCGCCTTATCAACGCTCCAGATCGACGATTAAAGTTCCTACAACGGCAGATCGCGAAAAAGCTCGACGTCCTCTATCCTAAACGAAATCCAGTACACGGCTATGTAGTGCAGCGGTCTGTAAAAACCAATGCTTCATCACACGTCAAGCAACGCTTCATTCTCAACCTAGACGTAAAACTCAACCTAGACGTAAAAGACTTCTTTTCGTCGATCACCAAGCCGCGTGTTGAGGGTATGCTCAGCACGATTGGCGTACCTAGTCGCGTAGCGGCCATCATCGGCGAAATCTGCTGTTACAACGGACGGCTTCCACAGGGAGGGCCCGCGAGTCCAGTCTTATCGAATATGATATGCTTTCGTCTTGATCGAGCGTTGCTCAGAGTCGCCAAAGAGACAAAGTGCATCTACACACGATATGCGGACGATATTACTTTGTCGGGCCGTCAGCCTCTGACAGCGTTGTTCGAGGGAGCGGTACCGTCTTCGGGGCCGGTCGCGCTGCCCCGGTTATCCCCCACGCTTCAGTTGGCATTTTCGCAAAACGGCTTTGCTCTGAATCCAGAGAAAATCCACTATGCAGACAAGCATTCACGACGAGTTGTGACTGGAATCAAGGTTAATGAGGGCCTCAATCTAGACCGTCGGTTTATACGAAACATTCGCGCTGTGCTTTACGCGGTT
>CAXVWQ010000323.1:0-17092 GCA_964263755.1 Roseomonas sp.
ACAGGATGGGGTCCAGGGGACGCGTCCCCTGGCGGATGGAGGTCTGGAGGAAGGCAGAGCCTTCCTCCAGGGCCACAGGCGCCACCCCCGAAAAGGTCAGGAGGAGCGCCGGCCGCCGAGGAGGCCGCGGGGGCGGAGGACGAGCACCGCCGAGAGCAGGACGCCGACGAGGACCACCTGTAGCGCCGCAGCGCGCGCGACCTCGCCCGGCGGGGTGACGGCGCGGAGGGCGTTGCCGGCGACGGTCCACAAGCCCCAGACCACCAGCGCGCCGAGGATGGCGCCTCGGTTGGAGCCGGCGCCGCCGAGGATGAGCATCGCCCAGACCTGGAAGGTGAGGACGGGGAGGTAGTCCTCCGGTGCGATGTAGCCGACGAAATGGGCGAGCATGGCGCCGCCGAGGCCCATGAGGGCGCAGCCGATGGCGAAGGCTTGCAGGCGGAAGGCGCCCGCGCGCTTGCCGAGGGAGGCGGCGGCGCCCTCGTCCTCCCGGATGGCGCGGAGGACGCGGCCCCAGGGGGAGCGGACGAGGCGGCTCAGGGCGAGGTGGACGGCGGCCAGGACCGCGAGGGAGAGGGCGAGGTAGGCGAGGGTCCATTCCAGGCCGGTGCCGAACCACGTCGAGAGGGGCTTGGGGATGGAGTGGATTCCGAAGGGGCCGCCGGTCAGCGGCACGGCGTTCAGGGCGACGAGTTGGATCACCACGGCGACGCCGAAGGTGGCGATGGCGAGGTAGTCGTGCCGCAGCCGCAGGGCCGCGAGGCCGATGAGGAAGGCGGCGGCGCCGGACACGGCCATCGCGCCGAGCCACCCGACAGCGATGGGCCATGCGGGGCCGGCCCAGCGGCCGGGGTCGGGCGGGGCGGTGAGCAGGGCGGAGGCGTAGGCGCCGAGGGCGACGAAGCCGGCGACGCCGACGTTGAACAGGCCGGTGTGCCCCCATTGCAGGTTCAGGCCGAGGGCGATCACCGCGAAGGCGGCGACGAAGGTGAGGAAGAAGGCGGCGTAGGAGAGGACCGGCAGGAGGTCGCTCATGCCCGGTCCCCGAACAGGCCCTGGGGGCGGAGGAGGAGGATGGCGATGAGGACGGCGAAGGCCGCCGCCGCCCGGTATTCCGCGCCGACGAGGGGGACGGCGACGCTCTCGGCGAGGCCGACGATGAGGCCGCCGAGGACGGCGCCCCAGACCGAGCCGATGCCGCCGAGGATGGCGGCGGCGAAGAGGGGAAGGAGGAGTTCGAAGCCGAGGGTGGGGCGGAGTTGCGAGGTGAGGCCGGCCATGATTCCCGCGACGGCCGCGAGCACGGCGCCGAGGACCCAGGTGGCGCGGATCACGGCCTCCACGTCGGCGCCGGCGATGCGGGCGAGGTCGGGGTTGTTCGCGGTGGCGCGCATGGCGCGGCCGAGGGTGGTGCGGGCGAGGAAGAGGTGGACCGCCACGACCGTCACGGCGGTGATGCCGAGGACGAGGAGGGCGTCGGGGGTGATCCGCAGGCCGCCGAGGGTGTCGCGGGGGACGAGGCGGAGGGCGATCTGGAGTTCGCGCGTGTAGTAGTCGGGCATCGGGCCCCAGAGGAATTGCAGGAGGTTCCGCAGGGCCAGCGCGGCGCCGAAGGAGGCGATGACGAGGGAGATGGCGTTGCCGCGTCGGAGCCGGCGGAACAGGAGCCAGTCCACGGCGAGCGCGAGGGCGGCGGTGAGGGCGGCGGCGACGGGCAACGCGGCGATGAGCGGCCAGCCGAGGGAGAAGGGGCCGAGGGGCGGCATGGCGGGCAGTCCCGTGGCCGCCAGCACGCCGCCGAGGGCGCCGAGCGCGAGGTAGGCGCCCCAGGTGAGGTATTCGCCGTGGCCGAAATTGGCGAAGCGCAGGATGGAGTAGGTCAGCGTCACGCCGACCGCGCCGAGGGAGATGACGGAGCCGACGACGAGCCCGTCCGCGAGGAGTTGCAGCATCAGGCGGCCACCCTGCCGCCGAGGTAGAGGGCGGCGAGGTCGGGGTGGTCCCGCAGTTCCGCCGCGGGCGCGGTGAGGCGGTCGCGGCCCTCGACCAGCACGACGCCGCGGTCGGCCAGCGCCAGGGCGGCCTTCACGTTCTGCTCGACCAGCAGGATGGCGACGCCGGTGTCGCGGACGCGGCGGAGGTTCGCGAAGACCTCGGCCACGAGTTTGGGGGAGAGGCCGGCGGAGGGTTCGTCCAGCACGAGCACGCGCGGCGACGCGACGAGGGCGCGGGCGACGGCGAGCATCTGGCGCTGGCCGCCGGACAGGCGGCCGGCCTTCAGGCGGCGGGCGCGTTCGAGGTCGGGGAACATCGCGTAGAGCGGCGGCAGGGCGCGGCGGCGGTCGAGGCGCAGGAGGCCGGCGGCGAGGTCGAGGTTGTCGGCGACGGTGAGGTCGGCGAAGACGTTTTCCGTCTGCGGGACGAAGGCGAGGCCCTCGCGGATCATGCGGTGGGCGGGGGTGCGGGTGATGTCGCGGCCGTCCAGGGTCACGCGTCCCGCGGTGATGGGGACGAGGCCGACCGCGGCCTTCACGAGGGTGGACTTGCCGGCGCCGTTGGGGCCGAGGACGGCGAGGATCTCGGCCGCGCCGAGCGCGAGGGAGGCGCCGCGGACGATGGGGAGGCCGGGTTCGTAGCCGGCTTCCAGGGATTCGATGACGAGGGTCATGCGGCTTCGGCGCCGCCGAGATAGGCGTCCACCACGCGGGGGTCGGCGCGGACCTGTTCGGCGGTGCCCTCCAGCAGCAGCCGGCCCGCCGCCATGACGAGGATCGGGCGGCAGAGGGACATCACCAGGTCCATGTTGTGCTCGATGACGAGGAAGGTGGTGCCGGAGGCGTTGATGGCGGCGATGCGCTCCACGATGAGGTCCAGCAGGGCGGGGGCGACGCCGGCGCCGGGCTCGTCCAGCAGGATGACCTTCGGTTCGGCGACGAGGACGCGGGCAAGTTCCAGCAACTTGCGCTGGCCGCCGGAGAGGACCCGCGCGGGCTCGTCGCGCAGCCGGTCGAGCCCGACGAAGTCGAGCCAGCGGCGGGCGGCGTCACGGTTCGCCGCCTCCTCGCGCGCGACGGCGGCGGGGGCGATCCAGTTGGCCCAGAAGCGCTCGCCGCGCTGGGCGGGCGGGGCGAGCATGACGTTCTCCAGCACCGTCATCTCGGGAAAGGGGCGGGGGATCTGGAAGGTGCGGGCGATGCCGCGGGCGAAGACCTGATCGGGGCGGAGGCCGTCCACGCGTTCGCCGTCCAGCGTGAGCGTGCCGGAGGTGGGGGCGAGGGCGCCGGCGAGGAGGTTGAACAGGGTGGTCTTGCCGGCGCCGTTGGGGCCGATCAGGCCGGTGATGGCGCCGCGGGCGAGGGTGAAGGAGACGCCATCCACCGCGCGGTGGCCGCCGAAGGCGCGGGTCAGGTTCTGCGCGACGAGCATCGTCCGCGGGCATGGACGGGGGCGGCGCGCCGGGTCAAGGGCCGGGTTGCTGCGGGCGGGCGACCGCGCGAAGGATGGCGTATGGCGGATGACAGCTTCGAATTGTGGGACCTTCGCGTGGAGGTGGTGGCGCCACCCGGCGCGCGGCTGTGGTGCGGGGCCGTGCCGGGCGACCATTTCGAGGTGCGGGGGGAGATGATCCACCTGCCGCCGGGCCAGGGCTTTTCGATGTATTCCCTGGCCGCGCTGCTGCCGCTGCTGCCGGCGAAGCAGCGCCCGACGCACCCGAACGACTGGATGGCGACGGACGCAGAGGTCGCGTGCCCGGACCCGAACTGCTCGTCCCGCTTCCGCATCACCCGCACCGCGCCGCGGCGGTTCCGGCATGCGGAGACGACGGCGGTGCCGTTGGCATGACGGTGGAACGGGTGGAACTCGCGCCGGGCTATTCCATCAGCCGCGTGCTGCGCGGCGGGTGGCAACTGGCCGGCGGTCACGGCGACGTGGACCGGGACCGCGCGATCGCCGACATGGCGGCCTTTGTCGCGGCCGGTGTCACCACCTTCGATTGCGCGGACATCTACACCGGCGTCGAGGAGATGATCGGGGCGTTCCGGGAACGCGCGCGCCCGGGCGACGGGTTGCGGGTTCACACCAAGTTCGTGCCGGACTGGGGCGCGTTGGCGACGCTGACGGCCGACGACGTGCGGCGCATCGTCGAACGCTCGCTGGCGCGGCTGCGGACGGACCGGCTCGACCTCGTCCAATTCCACTGGTGGAACTACGACGTGCCGGGGATGGAGCGTGCCGCCCTCGCCCTGCGCGACCTGCAACGCGAGGGACGCATCCGGCTGATCGGCGGCACGAACTTCGACGCGGCGCGGACGGCGCGGCTGATGGAGGCGGGCGTCGAGGTCGCCTCCATGCAGGTGCAGTATTCCCTTCTCGACCGGCGGCCGGAGGGGGCGATGGCGGACCTCTGCTCCCGGGGCGGGATGCGGCTGCTGTGCTACGGCACGGTTGCGGGGGGGTTCCTGACGGAGCGCTGGATCGGCGCGGCGGAACCGGCGATCGAGACGCTGACCAACCGCTCCCTCGTGAAGTACAAGCTCATCATCGAGGATTTCGGGGGGTGGGACCTGTTCCAGGGATTGCTGGCGGCGCTGTCGCGCATCGCCGAGCGCCACGGCGTCTCCATCCCCGCGGTGGCCACGCGCTGGGTGCTGGATCGGCCGCACGTCGCCGGCGCCATCGTCGGCGCGCGCTACGCGGATCACCTGCCGGACACGCTGTCGGTGTTCCGCTTCGCACTGGACGACGCGGACCGCGCCGTGCTGGACGACGTGCTGCGCCACGCCACCGGCCCGCTCGGCGACACCTACACGCTGGAACGCGACCGCGAGGGCCGCCACGGACGGATCATGAAGTATGACCTCAACCGGGAATGACGAGCTGACAGCGGAGGTCGCGCGCGTCGCCGCCGCCTTCCAGTCCTGGTTCGGCGATGAACCCGACGCGCACGACGCGCTGGACCGCATCGCCGCGGCCTTCCACCCGGACTTCGTCACCGTCACGCCGGACGGGGCACTGCACCACCGCGAGGGCGTGCTGGCGCGGCTCGCGGGCGCGCGCGGCGCGAAGGGGGCGGGGTTCCGCATCGCCATCGAGGACGTGCGCGCCCTCCCCTCCCCCGGTCCGGGGCTGTCGCTCGTCACTTACCTCGAACGCCAGGGCGATGACCTGCGGCGTTCCACCGCGCTGCTACGGGACGAAGCGCCGCGGTGGCTGATGGTCCATGAGTCCTGGGTGGCCGGGGATGGACAAGCCGCGCCGGCTTCCTGACAGTCCGGCCCGCATCCGCCAGGGGGATCCCCGCACCATGACGACGCGACGCCGCGGCCTCCTCGCCGCCACCCTCCTCGCCTCCCTCGCGGCGGCGCCGGCGGTGGCGCAGACCTGCACGCACACGGTCGGCGTGGTGATGCCGCTGACGGGCCCGGCGGGACGCTTCGGTCAGGCCGCCTCGAAGAGTGTCGAACTCGCCTTCCGCGAACTCACTGCCGCCGCGGGGCCGGGGGGCATCGCCGGCTGCGGGCTCGCCTTCGACGTGCGGGACACGCAGAGCCAGGGCAGCGTCGCGGTGGACGCGGCGCGGCAACTCGTGGACCTGCGGCGCGTGCCGGCGATCATCGGCGGCATCATCTCCTCCGAATCCATCCCCGTCGTCACGAGCGTGACGGGACCGGCGGGGATCGTGCAGATCTCGCCCGCCTCGTCCTCCCCCACGCTCACCCGGCTGGCGAACGAGGGGGGGACGCGCGGCATCTTCTTCCGCACCATCACCTCCGACGCGCTGCAAGGCACCGCCGCGGCGAAATACGCGATGGACCAGGGACTGCGACGCCTGGCCATCATCCACGTCAACAACGACTTCGGCGTGAACATGGTGAACGAGTTCCGCCGCGCCTACGTCGCGCTCGGCGGCCAGATCGTCAGCACCACGCCCTACAACCAGGGGCAGGCGTCCTACGCGCCGGAGGTGACGGCGGCGCTGCGGAGCGACCCGCCGGCGCTCTACCTCGTCTCCTACCCCGGCGACGGCACGAACATCGCGCGCACCTGGATCTCCCAGGGCGGCGCGGCGACCTTCCTGCTGAACGACGGCATGAACTCCGCCGACTTCATCCGCGACGTCGGCCCGCGCTTCCTGGAGAACGCCTACGGCACGAGCAGCGGCACCACCCGGACGCCGTCCACCGAGTTCTTCGCGCGTGAATACCCCCGCATGTCCGGGGGCTTCGACCCCTCCGCGCCCGCGGCGGACCGCGCGTTCGACGCCGCGGCCATCCTCGGGCTCGCGATCGCGAAGGCCGGACGGTTCGAGAGCGGGGCGATCCGGGACGCCATTCGGCAGGTGACGGCGTCCGGCGGGGAACAGGTGAGCGCGGGGCCGGAGGGCTTCCGGCGGGCGCTGGAACTCATCCGCGCCGGCCAGCCCGTTCGCTACGTCGGGGTCATCGGCCCCGTGGAGTTCGACGCGAACGGCGACATCACCGGCCCCTTCCGCACTTGGCGCATCCGCGGGGGGGAGATCACCACCGTCGGGCAGATGACGACGGAGGAGGTCGCGGAGATCGGGCGCCGGCTGCCGCCGCGTTGACGCCGCGGACGGAACTCGCGCCGGGGCTGCACGTCCCGCGCATCGTCACCGGGCTGTGGCAGGTGGCGGACCAGGAGCGCGGCGGCACGGCGCTGGACCCGGACCGCGGCGCCGACGCGCTCACCGCCTACGCGGAGGCCGGGTTCGACGCCTTCGACATGGCGGACCACTATGGGAGTGCCGAACTCATCGCCGGCCGGTTCCTCGCGCGCGGCGGGCGCGGGGCGGTGTTCACGAAGTGGGTTCCCACCCCCGGCCCGATGGACGCCGCCACTGTCCGCGCCGGAATCGGCCGCAGCGTCGAACGCCTGGGCGCCATGCCGGACCTGATGCAGTTCCACTGGTGGACCTTCCACCACCCCGCGTGGCTGGACGCCCTGGCCGAGATGGCCGCAATGCGCGAACTCGGCGGGCTTCGCCACATCGGCGTGACGAACTTCGATACGGATCATCTTCGCGTCGCGCTCGGCATGGGCGTGCCGGTGGCGACGAACCAGGTGTCATTCTCGTTGCTGGACCGTCGTGCCGCCGGTGAGATGTCGGCGCTGTGCCTCGCCCGGGGCGTCCGCCTCCTCGCCTACGGCACCCTCGGCGGCGGATTCCTGTCCGAGCGCTGGGTCGGCCGCGACGAGCCGGCCGAGTCCGACATCCCCGACTGGTCGCGCATGAAGTATCGCCGCTTCATTGGTGTCCTCGGCGGCTGGGGCGTGTTCCGTGCGTTGCTCGACGCCGTCGCGGCGGTCGCGCGGCGGCACGGCGTCTCCATCGCCAACGTCGCCACGCGCTGGGTGCTGGACCATCCGGCCGTCGGCGCCGTCATCGTCGGCGCCCGCCTCGGCGAACGGGACCACCGCGCCGACAACCTCCGCACCTTCGCCTTCGCGCTGGATGATGCGGACCACGACCGCATCGCCCACGCCCTGCGCGACGCGAACCCCATCCCCGGCGACTGCGGCGACGAGTACCGGCAGCCGCCCTTCCTGACCGCCTCCGGCGACCTCAGCCATCATCTCGACGCGCTGCCGAAAGCCTTCGTCGCCCAGCCCGTCGAGGGGCGCCCCGGCCGCGCCCGGGTGGACACGGGCAGCGTGTGGGAAGGCATCGCCGGCTATTCCCGCGCCGTGCGCGACGGGAACCGCATCCTCGTCTCCGGCACCACCGCCACCCACGGCAGCACCCTCGTTTGCCCGGACGACGCGGGGGCCCAGGCCGTCTTCATCCTCGACAGGATCGCGGCCTCCCTCGCCGCCCTCGGCGGCCGGATGGAGGACGTGGTCCGCACCCGCATCTACCTCGCCGACGTGGAGCGCGACTGGGAAGCGGTGAGCCGGGTCCATGGGCGCGTCCTCGGCGCCGTGCGCCCCGCCAACACCCTCATCGAGGCCCGTCTCGTCGGTGGCTATCGCGTGGAGATCGAGGCGGAGGCGGTGGTCGCCGCCTGATCCGCCCCCGGGGGTTCCGGTCGGCGCCGCGATGGGCGACACAGCGACGGACGACTCCCACAGGACCGCCTCATGCCCCAACCCGTCCGCCTCCTCGGCCTCTCCGGCTCCATCCGGCAGGGGTCCAACTGCACCGCCATCCTCCGCGCCGTCGCTGACAATCTCGGGGAGCGAGGAACGCTGACGATCCACGACCTCCGTGCCATCCCCCTCTACGACGGCGACCTGGACGGCGAGGTGAAGCCGGAACCGGTGCGCGCGCTGAAGGAGGCGATCGCGGCGACCGACGGCGTCGTCCTCATCACCCCCGAGTATAACTACGGCATGTCCGGCGTGCTGAAGAACGCGCTGGACTGGGCCTCGCGCCCCGCCTTCAAGTCGCCCTTCAAGGGCAAGCCCGTCCTGCCGATGACCTCCTCCGGCGGCCTGTTCGGCGGCGTACGCGCCATGTCGGGCATGGTGGATACGCTCACCGGGATGCTCTGCCGGCTCGCCCCCTCCCCGCACGTCTCGATCCCGCAGGCCGGGGCGAAGGTGAAGGACGGGAAGATGGAGGATGCGCAGACCCTCACCCTCTGCCTCGCCGGCGTGGACGCGCTGATCGGCGAGATCGAACTCCTCCGCAAAGCCGCCTGAATCACAGGGAGACCGCCATGGGCCACCAGTTCACGCTCACCGCGAGCGACGCGCACACCCTCGGCGCCTACCGCGCCGATCCCGCGGGCACGTCGCGCGGCGGCATCGTCGTCATCCAGGAAATCTTCGGGGTGAACGGCCACATCCGCTCCGTGTGCGACCGCTTCGCGGCGGAAGGCTACGTCGCCGTCGCGCCGGCGATCTTCGACCGCTCCGTGCGCGACTTCACCTCCGGTTACTCGCACGAGGAGGTGGAGAAGGCGCGGGACTTCGCGATGAAGGCGGACTTCAAGATGTTCCTCCGCGACACGGAGGCGGCGATCGCCGAACTCGCGCCGGTCGGGCCGGTGGGGATCGTCGGGTTCTGCCTCGGCGGTACGGTGGCGTTCCTCTCGGCGACGCGCCTGTCGGGCCTGTCGGCCGCGGTGGGCTACTACGGCGGCGGCGTGGCGAAGGCGTCGCACGAGGTGCCGAAGTGCCCGGTGCAGCTGCACTTCGGTGCGAAGGATCCGATGATCCCGCTCTCCGACGTGGACACGATCAGGGCCGCGCGCCCGGACGTCGAGGTGTTCGTCTACGACGAGGCCGGACACGGCTTCAACTGCGACGAGCGGGCGTCCTACCACGCGCCGAGCGCCGGCCTCGCCTGGGGCCGGACGACGGCGTTCCTCGCAAAGCACATGGCGCGCTGAGAGGGGCCGGCCGCGCGTCACTCCATGCGGATGTTGCGTTCCCGCATGACGCGCGTCCACAGGTCCAGTTCGCGCGCGAAGGTCGCGCGGAAGCTGTCGGCGGTGTTGGCGGGGATCACCGAACCCGCCTCCTCCAGCCGACGCCGGTAGGCTTCGCCCGCCGTCGCGGCGGCGAGGGACGCCTGCATCGCCGCGCGCATCTCGGGGGTGGTGCCCTTCGGCGTCATCAGTGCGAACCAGGTCGATTCCACGAAATCCACGCCCACCTCGCGCGCGGTCGGCACGTCGGGAAGCGCCGGCACGCGCTCCGGCGCGCCGACGGCCAGGGGGCGGATGGCGCCGCCGCGCAACTGGCCGCTCACCGTCGGGAAGACGGGCAGCATCATCTGGATCTGGCCGCCGATCAGGTCGGTCGCGGCGGGGGCCATGCCGCGGTAGGGCACGTGGCCCATCCGCAGGCCGGTGAGGCCGAGGAGCACCTCGGTTTGCAGGTGGACGGCGCTGCCGATGCCGTTGCTGCCGTAGAACAGCGCGTCGGGCCGCGTCTTCGCGTATTCGATGAACGCCGGCAGGTCGCGGGCCGGCGCGCTCGGCGACACGCAGATGATCGGCGCGAGCAGCGCCATGTTCCACAGCGGCTCCAGGTCCGTCCGCACGTCGAAGCCGAGGTCGCGGCCGCCCGCGGCGCTGATCGCCAGGGCGTTGTCCACCACGGCGAGGGTGGAGCCGTCCGGGGCGGAGCGCGCCGCGAACTGCCAGCCGACGGCGCCGGACCCGCCGGTGCGGTTCTCCACGACGAAGGACTGGCCGGTGATCTCGCCCAGCCGCGCCGCGAGGGAGCGCGCGAGGAAGTCCGCGGTGCCGCCGGCCGCGAGCGGCACGACGAGGCGCACCGGCTTGTCGGAGGGCCACGCCGCGCGTCCCTGGCCGAGCGACGCGCGCGGAAGCAGGGCTGGCGCCGCGAGCAGCGGCAGGACGGCGCGGCGGCCGATGGGGGGGCGGGTCATCGTTCGGACCTCTCTCGGACGTTGCGCGACGGAGTGGGGCCGCGTTCGGCGCCAGCATAGCCGCGACCCGCGGCCCCGGTGAAGCCGGCCCCTGGCCCTGGCGCCGCCGCGCGATTATGGGCGGTGGAAATTCCGGAGGGCGCCGCCATGGACCACCCTATGACCGACGCGAACCCGCATGCCGAGATCAGGGCGGAGGTGGCGAAGCTCTGCGCCCGCTTCCCCGGCGAATACTGGCGCGAACTGGACGCCCGCCGCGGCTACCCCACGGAATTCGTCCGCGCCCTAACCGAGGCGGGCTACCTCGGCGCCCTCATCCCCGAGGAATACGGCGGCGCCGGGCTGACCCTCTCCTCCGCCGCGGCGATCCTGGAGGAGATCCACGTCCAGGGCGGCAACGCCGCGGCGTGCCACGCGCAGATGTACACGATGGGCACGATCCTGCGTCACGGCAGCGCGGCCCAGAAGGCCGCCTACCTGCCGGGCGTGGCGGACGGGTCGCTGCGCCTCCAGGCCTTCGGCGTGACGGAGCCGACGAGCGGGACCGACACCACGGCGCTGCGGACCACGGCGCGGCGGGAGGGCGACCGCTACGTCGTCAACGGCCAGAAGATCTGGACCTCCCGCGCGGAGCATTCAGACCTGATGCTGCTGCTGGCGCGCACCACGCCGCGCGACCAGGTGGCGAAGCGGACGGAGGGGCTGTCCACCTTCATCGTGGACATGCGCACGGCGGTCGGGCGCGGCCTGACGATCCGGCCGATCCGCACGATGATGAACCACAATTCCTGCGAGGTGTTCTTCGACGAGATGGAGGTGCCCGCGGAGAACCTCATCGGCCAGGAGGGCCGCGGGTTCCGCTACATCCTCGACGGCATGAACGCGGAGCGGCTGCTGATCGCCTCCGAATGCGTCGGCGACGCCAAGTGGTTCACCGCGAAATCCGTCGCCTACGCGAAGGACCGCGTGCTGTTCGGCCGCCCCATCGGACAGAACCAGGGCGTGCAGTTCCCCATCGCCCAGGCCTACGCGCGGATGCGGGCCGCGGAGGCGATCGTCCGCGAGGGACTGCGGAAATACGAGGCGGGGGAGAACGCGGGGGAGGAGGCGAACATGGGCAAGATGCTCGCCGCCGAGGCGTCCTGGGCGGCCGGGGAAGCGTGCATCCAGACCCATGGCGGCTTCGGCTTCGCCGAGGAATACGATATCGAGCGCAAGTTCCGGGAGACGCGGCTGTACCAGGTCGCGCCAATCTCCACGAACCTCGTGCTGTCCTACCTTGGGGAGCACGTCCTCGGGATGCCGCGGTCCTACTGACGCTGGCATCCCGGCGCCCTGCCCCCATCTCCCGCCCACCCCACCGCGCCCCGAGACCCGATGAACGCCCCCTTCGTCCCCCGCTTCGAGAAATTCGGCGTCGGCCAGCCCGTGTCCCGCAAGGAGGATCCGGTGCTGCTGCGTGGCGAGGGGCGGTATTCCGACGACCTGTCGCTCCCCGGCCAAGCCTACGCCGTGATGGTCCGCAGCCCTTACGCCCACGGCATCATCCGAGCGATCGATACGGCCGACGCCGCGGCGATGCCCGGAAGCCTTGCGGTCATCACCGGCGCCGATCTCGTCGCCGCCGGCTACGACGCGATGCCGACGCCCATCGCGGCGAAGAACCGGGACGGCATGCCGGTCCGCCCGCCGAAGCAGCCGCCCTTCACCGTGGACAAGGTGCGCTTCGTCGGCGACCCCGTGGCGATGGTGGTGGCCGAGAGTCCCGCCGCGGCGCGGGACGCTGCGGAGGCGGTGGCGCTGGACATCGAGCCCCTCCCCGCCGTCACGAACGCGCGCGACGCCGCGGCGGACGGCGCGCCCGTGCTGCATGACGACGCCCCGGGCAACGTGTTGCAGGACTTCCATCACGGCGACGCCGCCGCGGTGGCCGACGCCTTCGCCCGCGCCGCGCACGTCACGCGCCTTTCCATCCGCAACTCCCGCGTCGTCGTCGCCGCGCTGGAACCGCGTTCGGCCCTCGCGGCGTTCGACACGGCAGACGGCCGCTGGACCCTGCGGATGGGGTCGCAGGGCGTGTTCGGGATGCGCGCCAACGTCGCGAAGGCGATGGGCGTGGAAGCCAAGGCGCTTCGCATCCTCACCGGCAACGTCGGCGGCTCCTTCGGGATGAAGTCCTCCGTCTATCCGGAGTACGTCGGCATCCTGCACGCCGCGAAGGCGCTCGGCCGCCCGGTGAAATGGACGGACGACCGCTCCGGCTCCTTCCTCTCCGACAGCGCGGGGCGCGACCACGAGACGGAGGCGGAGCTGGCGCTGGATGCGGAGGGCAACTTCCTCGCCGTCCGCCTCACCATCCTCGGCAACCTCGGCGCCTACCCGTCGAACGCCACGGTCCTGCCCTCCACGGCGAACGCGGTGAAGAACGTCATCTCCGTGTATCGCACGCCGCTGCTGGAGGTCTCGACGCGCTGCCTGTTCTCCAACACCACGCCCGTCGGGGCCTATCGCGGCGCCGGGCGGCCCGAGGGCAACTACTACATGGAGCGGCTCATCGAGGCCGCGGCGCGCGAGATGGGGGTGAACGCCGCCGACCTGCGCCGCCGCAACCACATCCCGCCGGAAGCGATCCCGCACACGGCGCCGTCGGGCATGACCTACGACAGCGGCGACTTCCCCGCGATCCTCGACGAGGCGATGGCCGCGGCCGACTGGGACGGCTTCCCGGGACGTCGCGCGGAAAGCCGCCGCCGCGGCAAGCTGCGGGGGCGCGGGATCGGACAGTACCTCGAAGTGACGGCGCCGCCGAACAAGGAGGAGGGCAGCCTGCGCTTCGCCGAGGACGGCACCGTCACCATCGTCACCGGCACGCTCGACTACGGCCAGGGCCACGCCTCGCCCTTCGCGCAGGTGCTGGTGGACCGCCTCGGCATCCCCTTCGACAAGATCAAGCTGCTGCAGGGCGACAGCGACGAGCTGACCGCCGGCGGCGGCACCGGCGGCTCCCGTTCCATCATGGCGAGCGGTGGGGCGATCTCCGGCGCCGCCTCCATCGTCGTCGAACGCGGGCGCCGTCTCGCGGCGCACGCTCTGGAAGCCGCGGCGGAGGACATCGAGTTCTCCGCGGGCCGCTTCACCATCGCCGGCACCGACCGCGGGATGGACATCATGGACCTCGCGGCCCGCGCCCGTGCCATGACCGACCTGCCGGACGGCCTGCCCGCCACGCTCGACGTCACCCACACCGAGGCCTACGAGGAATCCGCCTTCCCAAACGGCTGCCACGTCGCGGAGGTCGAGGTGGACCCGGACACGGGCCACGTCGCCGTCGTCCGCTACGCCACGGTCGGCGACTTCGGGACGATCGTGAACCCGATGCTCGTCGAGGGGCAGACGCATGGCGGCATCGTCCAGGGCATCGGACAAGCCCTGACGGAGATGACGGCCTACGACGAATCCGGCCAGTTCCTCACCGGCTCCTTCATGGATTACGGCCTGCCTCGGGCGGAGGACGCGCCGTCCTTCGGCTTCGTCAGCCACCCCGTCCCCGCCCGCACCAACGCCCTCGGCGCCAAGGGCTGCGGCGAGGCGGGCTGCGCCGGGGCCCTGCCCGCGGTGATGAACGCCCTCGTGGACGCCCTGTCCCCCTACGGCGTCACCCACATCGACATGCCCGCCACGCCGGAGCGGGTGTGGCGGGCGATCCAGGACGGCGCGCGGGCCGCGTAGCGCGCCTCAGCGCCGCACGGGGGGCGGCTGCGCCATGCCGCGCGCCGCCTCCTCCAGCGTCATCTGCCGGTAGCCTTGCGGCAGGCGGAAGCGGGCGGGGTCCTGGGCGCCGTACTGCACCTGCACCGCCTCCATCCCCTGCCCCCCCTCGTTCGCGGCGCGCAGCATCACCCCGTCATCCGTCAGGCACGCGGTCCCGCGCTGGCCCTGGTTCTCCCAGCGCCAGTTGGTGCAGCGCGTGCCGGCGTAGGTGCCGGCATCGGCGCGCGTCATCCGCGCCGTCTCGGCCAGCCGCAGCGCCCGCGTCAGGTCCTGCCCGCCGGGGTTGGGGATGACGGTCCGCATCCCCTCCATCACCACGTCGGACCGGCCGGACCGCATGTCGGTCAGCCCCCAGGCGTTCATGCCGGGGATCACCGCGCCCATGTCCACCCGCATCTTCGCCTCGGAGGCGAGGGTGGCGATGGTGATCTGCGGCGCCTGCCCGCCCCCCGGCATCTGCACGCCGAGGACGCGGTAGGTGACCGAGACGTCGCGCGTCGGCTGGAGGTTCGCCGGCCGGTCCTGGGCGAGGGCCGGCGTCGCGAGCAGGATCGCGCCGAGAACGAGGGAATGGGGCCGCATGATCGCCTCCGTTTGAGGCGGGGGAAGGAACCCGCGGCGGCCCCGCCGCGCAAGCGCGCCGGCGGTCACGCCCGCGGGAGCCGCGCCGGTCGCCTCAGCGGCGCGGCGTCCGCCGCGTCTCGTCCCGGAACTCGTAGCCGCCCGGCGGGCGGAAGCGCGCGGGGTCCTGCGCGTCGAGGGTCACCGCCACCGCCTCCAGCCGCGCCGGGCTGCCGGCGAAGGTGACCTCCGTCCGCAGGATGATCCCCTCCGCCGTGATGCAGGACGTGCCGTAGCCGTTCGGCACGCGCCAGTTCCACACGATGCAGGCGTGCCCGACGATGCGGTCGCTCCCCCGTCGCTCGAACCGCGCGTCCGGGCTCGGCTCGGTGCGCGCGAGGCTCGCGGGGTTCAGCGGCACCCGCATGGCGCGGCGCTCCGCGTCGCTCACCATCAGCCCGGAGCGCGTGGCGTGCTCCACCACCGTCCAGATCCCCGGCGTGCCGTCCGTGCGCGCCTTCCTCTCCGCCGCGAGGTAGGCGATGCGGAGTTCGTCACCCCCCGGCGACGCCGCGCCGGCGCCGGTCACGCGGTAGGTCACGGCGGCGTCCCGGGTGGGGAACACCGCGGGCCGGTCCTGCGCGAACGCGGGCCCCGCGACGGCCGCGAGCAGCGCGGCCAGCCGTCGCCGCACCCCCGCTACTCCTCCGCCGGCCGCAGCACGTCGCGCTTGCCGACGTGGTTCGCGGGGCCGACGATGCCGTCCTTCTCCATCTGCTCGATGAGCTTGGCCGCGCGGTTGTAGCCGATGTTGAGGTGCCGCTGCACGAAGGAGGTGGAGGCCTTGCCCTCCCGCGACACGAGCGCCACCGCCTGCTCGTAGAGCCCTTGCTCGCCCATCGCCTCGCCGCCGAAGGCCGCCATGATCGGCAGTCCGCCATCGGCGGAGGCGCCGCCTTCCTCGTCCGTGTCCGTGACCTCGTCCACGTAGTTCGGCTCCCCCTGCTCGCGCAGGAAGTTCACCACCCGCTCCACCTCCTCGTCGGAGACGAAGGGCCCGTGCACGCGGTTCACCCGCCCGCCGCCGGCCATGTGCAGCATGTCGCCCTGGCCGAGCAGCTGCTCCGCGCCCTGCTCCCCGAGGATGGTGCGGGAGTCGATCTTCGACGTGACGGAGAAGGAGATGCGCGTCGGGAAGTTCGCCTTGATCGTGCCGGTGATGACGTCCACCGAGGGGCGCTGCGTCGCCATGATGACGTGGATGCCCGCGGCGCGCGCCATCTGCGCCAGCCGCTGCACCGCCGCCTCGATCTCCTTGCCCGCGACGATCATCAGGTCCGCCATCTCGTCGATGACGACGACGATCATCGGCAGCGGCTCCAGCGCCAGCGGCTGGTCCTCGAAGGTCGGCTTGCCCGTCTCCGGATCGAAGCCGGTCTGGACGCGGCGGGACATCACCTCGCCCTTGTCGCGCGCGGACGTCACGCGGTCGTTGAAGCCGGCGATGTTGCGGACGCCGAGCTGCGACATGGCGCGGTAGCGCCGCTCCATCTCCCGCACCGTCCACTTCAGCGCCCCGATCGCCTTCGGCGGCTCCGTCACCACGGGCGCCAGGAGGTGCGGGATGCGGTCGTAGACCGACAGCTCCAGCATCTTCGGGTCGATCATGATGAAGCGGCATTCCTCCGGCCCGAAGCGGTAGAGGAGGGAGAGGATCATCGTGTTGATCCCCACCGACTTGCCGGAGCCGGTGGTGCCGGCGATCAGCAGGTGCGGCATCTTCGCAAGGTCCGCGAGCACGGGCCCGCCGCCGATGTCCTTGCCGAGCGCGAGAGGGAGGCGGTGGGTCGTGCGGGACCAGTCCTCGGCGCCGATCATCTCGGAGAAGAAGACCGTCTCGCGCTTCGCGTTCGGCAGTTCGATGCCGATGACGTTGCGGCCGGGGACGACGGCGATGCGGACGGCGAGGACGGACATGGAGCGCGCGATGTCGTCGGCCAGCCCGATGACGCGGGCGGACTTCGTACCGGGGGCGGGTTCGAGTTCGTAAAGGGTGACGACCGGGCCCGGCCGGATCTCGGCGATGCGGCCGCGGACGCCGTAGTCGTCGAGGACGGATTCGAGAAGGCGGGCGTTGGCCTGGAGGGACTCTTCCGAAGGCCCGGACTCCCGACGGGCGGGGGGCGGGGCGAGAAGGGACAGGGGCGGGAGGAGGAAGCCCGTGTCCTTCAGATTGAGCCCGGGTTGGTCGGTGAGGCGGACCTTGGCCGGGGCCGGGCGGGCGCGGCCGCGCGGGGCCTCGGGGGCCGGGCGGGCGGGCGGCGGTGGTCCGCCGCGGTCGCGGGGGGGCTGGGCGCGCGGGGGGGCAAGGCGCGGGGCCTCGTCGCGGTCGTCCGC
>CAXVWQ010000324.1:0-2577 GCA_964263755.1 Roseomonas sp.
TCGACTGGCAGAAGAGTAGTCCAGTGGGGGCCAAGCTTGGCGTCGAAGTTCAGGTTTCAGGCCGCAGTGATATGCTTGCCGTAGATATCATGCATCTCAAAGAGGCAATCAATAGTGGGAAGATTGATGCTGGGCTAATCATTGTGCCGGGCGACCGCTTATCCCGGTTCCTGACCGATCGCACGCCTAATCTTGCCACCGCCATCAGGCACGTCGAGGACAGGGCCCGCGACATGCCGATCCGTATCGTAGCTTTCGGTCACGATGCGGCTGGCCCAGCACTTGGCAAGATGCGAACAAATCTCGGCCGAAACCCAGACTGAGGCGTTGCAAGCAGCGCGGTCACAGCGCCCGGTGCCACGCCTCGAACGCCTCCGCGTCGTAGGGGGCGGGGAGGCGGACGAGGGCGTCGCGCGGGCGGGCGCCGAGGCGGGTGGCGAGGGCCTTGGACGGCGCGTTGTCCGGGTGGATGACGTGCAGCACCTCCCGCCAGCCCACCACGTCCCGCGTCCAGTCGGCGGGGGCGGTCGCGGCCTCGAAGGCGAGGCCGCGGCCATGCGCCTCGGGGAGCATCCCGTAGATGATCTCGTCGCCCGGCCACCCCTCCGGATGCCAGGGCCCAACGCGGCCGATCCAGCGGCCGGTGGCCCGGTCGAGGACGGAGAAGGGGCCGTAGCCGAGGAGCGACCAGGAGCCGGCGAGGGCCATCATGGAGCGCCATGCCCCGTGGCGGCCCTGGACGCCGCCGATGAAGCGCGCGGTGGCCTCGTCGCCCAGAAGGGCCGCGAAGCCGTCGAGGTCGGCCGCGACGGGCGGGCGGAGGATCAGCCGCGCCGTCGTCAGCGTCGGGCCGTTCACCCGCGGGAGGGCGGGATCACCAGCGCCTCGCCCTCGATGACGGGCTTGCCGCCGACGGTGCAGGTGGTCTTCAGCGTCGCGCGCTTCTTCGCGGCGTCGAGCGCGGTGACCTCCACCGTCGCGGTGACCGTCTGGCCGATCGTGACGGGCGCGCGGAACTTGAGCGTCTGGGACAGGTAGATCGTCCCCGGGCCGGGCAGGCGGGTGCCGAGGACGGCGGAGATGAAGCCGGCCGAGAGCATCCCGTGGGCGATGCGCTCCTTGAACATGCTCGCCGCCGCGGCCTCGGCGTTGATGTGCACGGGATTGGTGTCGCCGGAGACGGCGGCGAACAGGAGGATGTCGGCCTCCGTCACCGTCTTGCCGAAGGAGGCGGTCTGGCCGACCGAGAGGTCCTCGAAGAACACGCCGTCCATGGTCGTCCCGTCCCTTGCTGCGGTGCCGCATTAGGGCGGGCCGCACGGGTGGGCAAGCGAGGGGAGTCAGCGCGGCGCGGGGACGCGGGAGAGGGCGAGCATCGCGACGCCCTGCCGCGGGTCGCCCTCCATCGGGCACGTCACCTCCACGAACACGGCGCCGCCGCCGATCCGGGCCGGCCAGCGCTCGGAACCCCCGTGGAAGAACGCGGTCCCCCACTCCGCCGGCCCGGTGGGCGGGAAACGGCGGCGAGGACGAGGAGGAGCGAGAGGACGGAAAGACCGCGGCATCGGGGTTCCCGGCGGCGACGGCGGGACGGCCGGCCGTGTTCCCCCAACGCGGCGGCGCGCCGCGCGGTGCGGCCGGGGCATCGGGGACGACGCGGACCCTGGACAGCCCGCCGCCCCCAAGCCATGCCGGACCCGAGCCACGCGACGGGCGTGCGCGACGGAGGGAAGGCCGCATGCCCGCGACGCGGATCGGGACGAGCGAGGACCTGCTGGAGGAACTGCGGGGCTGGGTGGAGCGGGAGACGCCGACGACCGACCCCGCCGCGGTGAACGGGCTGGTGGACCTGGCGGAGGCGGAACTGCGCGCCGTCGGGGCCGATGTCACCCGCATCCCCGGCCGCGACGGCTACGGCGACACCCTCGTCGCCCGCACGCCCCGTGATCGGGAAGGGGGCGTGCCCGGGTCGAACCTCCAGCCCGTGCTCATCGCCGGCCACCTCGACACCGTGTGGGACCACGGCGTCCTCGCCTCCTCCATGCCGTTCCGGGTGGAGGGGGAGCGCGCCTTCGGGCCGGGGATCTACGACATGAAGGCGGGCTCCTTCCTCGCCTTCCACGCGGTGCGGGAGATCCTGCGCCAGGGCGTGCCGACGCGGCGCCCGATCACCCTGCTGCTCACCCCGGACGAGGAGGTGGGGTCGCCGACCTCCCGCGACCTCATCGAGGCGGAGGCGCGCGGGGCGGCGGCGGTGCTCATCCCCGAACCCGCGGGCGGCCCGGACGGCGCGGCGGTGACGGCGCGCAAGGGCGTGGGGCGGTTCACGGTCCGGGTGCGCGGGGTCTCGGCGCACGCGGGCGGGCAGTGGTCGGACGGGCGGTCCGCGGTGGTGGCGCTCGCCGCGCTGATCGGGCGCATCCACGCGATGACCGACCTCGACGCGGGGGTGACGACGAACGTCGCCCCGGTCTGGGGCGGCACGCGTCCCAACGTGATCCCGCCGGAGGCCGGGTGCGAGGTGGACCTGCGCGTGGCGGACGCCGCGGGCGGGGCGCGGATGGAGGCGGCGATCCT
>CAXVWQ010000325.1:0-2604 GCA_964263755.1 Roseomonas sp.
GCCATCTCGGCCGCGACGGTCGGCAGCGGCACCGCCTCCCCGCGCGCCGCGCGCTCCCGCCAGCGCCGTTCCGCCCGCGCGCCGGGGGAGGCGGTGACGAACAGCTTCACCGCCGCGTCGGGGAACACCACGGTCCCGATGTCCCGCCCGTCCAGCACCGCCCCGGCGCGCCGCCCGAAGTCCCGCTGGAAGTCCAGCAGCGCCGCCCGCACGCCCGGCACCGCCGCGACGAGGCTCGCCCCCCCGTCCACGGGCGGGGAGCGGAGGTCCGGGCGATCGAGGTCCGCCGCCTCCAGCGCCCGCGCCGCCCCCTCCGCCGCCGCGGGCTCGGCGGGATCCCCGCCCTCCGCCAGCACCCGCGCCGCGACCGCGCGGTAGAGCAGCCCGGTGTCGAGATGCGGCAATCCGAGCTCCGCCGCGAGCCGGCGCGCCAGCGTTCCCTTGCCCGCCGCCGCCGGCCCGTCCACGGCGACGATGAGGGGCGCGGTCACGCCGGCACCGCCGTGATCGCCCCGCCCCCCGCCAGCCCGTCCATCAGCGCCGCGAAGCCCGGGAAGGACGTCTCGATGAACGCCGCGTCGTCCACCGCCACGGGACGCGCGGCGGCGAGCCCCATCACCAGCGCGGCCATCGCGAGCCGGTGGTCCATCTGCGTCGCGACCGTTCCGCCGCCGGGGACCGGGGCGCCGTCGCGGACGAGGACGAGGTCGTCCCCCTCCACGGTCGCCGCCACGCCGTTGACTCCGAGCATCGCGACCGTCGCCGCCAGCCGGTCGCTCTCCTTCACCCGCAGCTCCGCCAGCCCGCGCATCCGCGTCGTGCCCCGCGCGAAGGCCGCCGCCACCGCCAGCACCGGATACTCGTCGATCATCGACGGCGCCCGCCCCGCCGGCACGTCCACCCCGCGCAGCGCCGAGCCCCGCGCCGTCACGTCGCCCACCGGCTCCCCGCCCTCCACCCGCTCGTTCGCGACCGACAGGTCGGCCCCCATCTCCCGCAGCGTCAGGAACAGCCCGGTGCGGGAGGGGTTCAGCCCGACCCCCTCCACCGTCACCTCCGACCCCGGGACGAGCAGAGCCGCGACGAGGAGGAACGCCGCGGAGGACGGATCCCCCGGCACCGCCACGTCCGCCGCCCGCAGCTCCGGCTGCCCGTCGAGTTCGATCACCCGCCCCTCCACCCGCACCGTCGCCCCGAAGTGTCGCAGCATGTTCTCCGTGTGGTCCCGCGTGGCCTCCCGCTCCTCCACCCGCGTCGTGCCCCGCGCGCAGAGCCCCGCCAGCAGCACCGCCGACTTCACCTGCGCCGACGGCACCGGCACCGCGTAATCCAGCGGCAGCGGATCGGCGGCCCCCTCCACCGCCAGCGGCAGCCGCCCCCCCGTCCGCCCGGAGAACCGCGCCCCGCACGCCGCCAACGGCTCCGTCACCCGCCGCATCGGCCGGCCCCGCAGCGACGCGTCCCCCGTCATCACCGCGAACACCGGATGCCCCGCCAGCAGCCCGAGGATGAGCCGCGCCGCCGTCCCCGAGTTCCCCATGTCCAGCACGTCCGCCGGCTCCACCAGCCCGCCGATGCCGCGCCCGGCCACGCGCCACACCCCGTCCGCCTCCCGCTCCGCCTCCGCCCCCAGCGCCCGCATCGCCGCGGCGGTCCGCAGCACGTCCTCCCCCTCCAGCAAGCCGGTGATCCGCGTCTCCCCCACCGCCAGCGCCCCGAACATCAGCGCGCGATGGGAGATGGACTTGTCCCCCGGCACCCGCAGCCGCCCGGACAGCGGTCGCCCCGCGCGCGCGGCGCGCAGGGGACGCGGGGGGGCGGAAGCGTTCATCGACGACCGGTCACGAAAGGGGGAGGGATGGCCGTTTGACACGCGCGCGGCGCCCGTGGCAATGCGCCGCGCCTTCCGAAAGCCCCGTCGAACCTCCCCCGGACCGTCTTCCCTGGGCTGGCTCCCCCGGGGCCCCGTCCCGCCTGCGCCCCCGTGCCGCGCACGTCCGCCCGCGCGGCTCGCCGTGCCAGTTCGCCTACGCGGCTCGCCGCGCCAATCCGCCCGCGCGGCTCGCCGCGCCAGTTCGAAGGTTCCCATGGCCAAAGCCGAACTCGGCACCAAGCGCACCTGCGTCGCCTGCGGCACGCGCTTCTACGACCTGACCCATACCCCCGCCGTCTGCCCGAAATGCGCCACGGAGCAGCCGGCCGAACAGCCCCGCGCCCGCCGCCCCGCCCCCCTGCCCGAAGAGAAGCCGAAGAAGCGCGCCGTCGTCGGCGAGGCCGCGGAGACGGAGGACGCGGAGGTGGACGAGGAGGCGGTGGAGGCCGCCGAGGACGCGGACGACATCGAGGACGAGGACGACGTGGACGACGTCATTCCGGTCGAGGCGGGAGACGAGGAGGAGACCTGACCTCCTGGGTGGCGCCTGTGGGCCGGGAGAAGGGCTTTGCCCTCCTCCCGGACCCTCCACCCACCAGGGGGCAACGGCCCCCTGGACCGCGTTCTGTTAAGAAATGCCGTCGGGGGGGGGGGGGTGGGGGGGGGGGGGGGGGGGGGGGGGGGGGCCCGGCCGCCCCCCCCCCCCCCCCCCCCGCCCCCCCCCCCGCCCC
>CAXVWQ010000326.1:0-2758 GCA_964263755.1 Roseomonas sp.
CCGCCGGACAGGTCCTCCATCGGCGCGACGGGCGGGCCGAGGAGGTCGCCGGCCCAGGTTTCGAGCCGGTGCTCCCCGCGGGGGGAGACGAGGAGCGGATCGTCGAAGAGGGCGGGGTGACGGGGAAGGCGGTCCCAAAGCCCTCGGTCCTCCTCCGACGCCCGCGGCCCCGGGGGCCCAGGATGGCCGGGGAGGAGGTGGATCCGGCGGGTCGGCGACCCCCACTTTCCCAGGAAGCGCGCGACGGCGGCGAAGGTGCTGCCGGACAGGCCCGGCCCCTCGTCCACGATGGCGTGATGGGCCGCGGGATCGGCGCGGATCGCGGCGGCGAGGGCGTCCGAGGCCGCGACCTCACGCCGGAAGGGGTGACCGACGGGGCGCAGCGTCACGGGGGCGGGCGCGCCGAGCGCCGCCGCGACGACCGCACCGAGCGGCGCGCCGATGCCGCGCACCCCAATCACCCGGAACCGCGGCGCCCGGCCCGCGAGCGCGGCGGCGGCGCGCAGGTAGGCCTCGGGGTAGAGGGCGTAGTGGCAGAAGCCCTCCATCCGCTTCGTGCGGAGGGAGTCGGGGAGGTCGGCGGCCTCCGCGGCGGCGATCTCGGCCTCCGGGGCGGGGACGGCGCGGGCGAAGCCGGATTCCCAGGAGGCCCGGACGCCCCGCGCCACGGCGGACAGGAGCGCGAGGGTAGCATCGGCGGCGGGCGAGACGTCGTCGTGCCCGCGCGCCGCGAGAACGGAGTCGGCCGCGCCGATCGCGATGTCCCCCGCTTCGATGAGCGCAGTGACGGCGGCGGCATGACGGCCCAGACCAGGCGGGAGGCAAGGGAGAACGCGAAGCGTTTCCGAGAGACGTCCAAGCTTCGTGCGCGTCACCTCGGCGCGCGTGACGTCGCCGAAGACGATCACCGGTCCCGCCCCGCTTCCGCGGCCCGCGTGTCAGGTCGGCAGGCCCGTCCCCACCCCCGCCGCCACCACGAACGGGCGCCCGGGGATCGATCCCTCTCCAAACCACGCAATGGTCGCTCGGAGCCCGCTCTCCAGTGATACGGTCGGCGCCCATCCGAGAAGATCCTTCGCGCGCGTGATGTCGGGGCACCGCCGCCGCGGGTCGTCGGTCGGCAGCGGGTGGTAGGTGACGTGTGAGGTCGAGGCGGTCATCGCAAGCACCCGATCCACGAGGTCGCCCACCGTCATCTCCGAGGGATTGCCGAGGTTGACCGCGCCCGGCAGCTCCGGGTCGTGGGCCATAAGTCTCGCGAGACCATCCACGAGGTCGTCCACGTAACAGAACGAACGCGTCTGGCTCCCGCTGCCGTAGATCGTGATGTCCTCGCCCGCGAGCGCCTGGCTCACGACATTGGAGACGACGCGCCCATCATCCGCACGCATCCGGGGCCCGTAGGTGTTGAAGATGCGCGCCACGCGCACGGCGGCGCGACCCGCACGGCCGAAATCGAAGGCCAGCGTTTCGGCGGCGCGCTTCCCCTCGTCGTAGCAGGCGCGCGGGCCCGTGGGGTTCACGTGGCCCCAGTAGTCCTCGTGCTGCGGGTGGACCTCGGGATCGCCGTACACCTCGCTCGTCGAAGCCTGGAGAAACCGGGCACCCGTCGCCTCCGCGAGGCGCAGGAGTGAGCGGGTGCCGAGCACGCAGGTCATCATCGTGTGCTCGGGGTCCGCCTGGTAGTGCGGCGGCGACGCGGCGCAGGCGAGGTTATAGACCGCGACGGGACGGAGGCGCTCCGCGGACAGCGCCGCGGGCAGGGGTTCGGCGATGTCGGCCTCGATCACGTCGAAGCGCGGGTCGCGTTCGAGGCTCCGGAGGTTCTCCCCCCGTCCGGTCCGCATGCTGTCCACGCAGACCACGCGCGCGCCGTCGGCGATGAGCAGTTCGCAGAGGTGGGAGCCGAGGAAGCCCGCGCCGCCCGCCACGACGACGGTTCCCATCCGTCCGTTCTTCAATGGGTCATCCGTTCATGCAGGAGGCGCCCCGCCTCACCCATGCCCGATGGTGGGCGCCGGGTGATGGCCTCGCGCAGGTGGTCCTCGAGTTCCGCCGCGCGATGCCCCGCCGTGTACTCGCCGAGGATGCGGCGGCGGAGCGCCGCCCCGATCGCGCGGCGCGACGTCTCCGGCACGTCGCGCAGCGCGGCCAGCACGTCGTCGGGCCCGTCGGCGAGGAGGATCTCCGATCCGGGTCGCAGCAATTCGTCCAGCCCGTCCCAACGGTCCGACAGGACCGGCGTGCCGCAGGCCCCGGCCTCGAACAGCCGCACGCTCGGGGAGTGGCCGGCGCGGATCATGTCCGCGCGCGTGACGTTGAGGGTGTAGCGGGACGCCGCGTAGAAGGCCGCGTGCTCCGCGGGCGGCAGGTGATCCACCCGCTCCACGTTCGCGGGCCACGCGATGTTGCCGGGATACTGCGGGCCGGCGACGACGAAGCGCAGCTCCGGCGCCCGCCGGGCGGGCTCCAGGAGCAGCGCCTCGAGCGTCGGCTGGCGGTCGGGGCTGTAGGTGCCGAGGTAGCTCAGGTCCCAGCGCGGTTCGACCGGAAGCGGGCGGTACTCCGCGGGATCCACCGAGCAGTAGAGACGGCGTGCCGCGGGAGACCCGTACTCCCCCTCCAGCCGGGCGAGCGTGGGACCGCCCGTGAAGGAGAGATACAGATCATAGCCCCGGACGAGATCGGCGGAGAGGTACTCGTCATCCCCGCGCGCGAGCTTGGCGAGGGTCACGGGCGTGTCGATGTCGTAGAAGGC
>CAXVWQ010000327.1:0-11701 GCA_964263755.1 Roseomonas sp.
ATGGTGATCTGGCCGGTCTCGGCCCTGCGGGTGGCGAACAAGGCGATGGAGGAGCTGTATTCCGCCATCAACGCCGATGGCGGGACGCACGGGCAGGTGGAGCGGATGCAGACGCGGGCGGAACTCTACGAGACCATCGGGTATCACGAGTACGAGGCGCTCGACTCCTCCCTCATCCGAACGGTCGTGCCGGAAGGGATGCCGCAGCGATGAGGCGGTTGTTTCTCGCGCTCCTGGCGCTGCTGCCGGTGGCGGCCTTAGCGCAGGACGTGGCGCAGCCGCGGCTGCCGACGGAGCCGCTGACCATCGTGACCCGGGACGGGCCGCGGCGCCTCACGGTGGAGATGGCGGTGGACCCCGGCCAGCAGATGGTCGGGTTGATGTGGCGGACGGAAGTGGCGCCGGACGAGGGGATGCTGTTCGACTGGGGGCAGCCGCGGGAATCCACGATGTGGATGCGGAACACCGTCACGTCGCTCGACATGGTGTTCATCACGCAGGATGGGCGGGTGCTGCGGGTGGCGGAGCGGACGGTGCCGCGGAGCCTCGCGACGATCTCCTCCGGCGGTCCGGTGCGGGCGACGCTGGAACTGGCGGCTGGGACGGCGGAGCGGCTGGGGATCCGGGTGGGCGACCGGGTGGAGCACCGGATCTTCACGCCGCGCTGAGCGGGACGGTGATGCTCTCGCCGAAGGCGGGGACGCGGTAGGCTGAGGGGGGAAGACCCGCGGCGTCGCGGGCGGCCTCCAGGTCGCGGGCGGGATCGTCGACGCCCTCCTGGGTCAGCTTGAACGTGCCGAAGTGCATCGCGACCGCCGTGTCCACGCGCAGGTCGGCGCGGGCCTGGACGGCCTCGGCGGGGTTCATGTGGACGCGTTCCATGAACCAGCGGGGCTCGTAGGCGCCGATCGGGATCAGGCCGAGGGCGAAGGGGCCCAGGCGGGCCCCGATCTCCGCGAGGTGAGGGCCGTAGCCGGTGTCGCCGGCGAAGAGGATCGAGCCGGCGTCGGTGCGGATGGCGAAGCCGCCCCAGAGGGCGCGGCCGCGGTCGCGGATGCCGCGGGCGGAGAAGTGGCGCATGGGGAGGTAGGTGATGGTCGCGCGGCCGAGGCGACGTTCGTCCCACCAGTCCATCTCGTCGGCGTGGCGGATGCCGGCGGGGGCGAGGGTGGCGTCGTTGCCGAGGCCGGTGAGGACGTAGGGGGCCCGCAGGCGGCGGAGCGTCGGCAGGTCCATGTGGTCGTAGTGGTTGTGGGTGAGGAGGACGGCGTCGAGCGGGGGGAGGGATTCCAGCGCCAGGGCGGGCGGGCGGACGCGCTTCGGGCCGACGAAGCGGGAGGGGGAACAGCGGTCGGACCAGATGGGGTCGGTCAGCAGCGTCGGGCCGCCGCCGAAGCGGATGAGGAAGGTGGAGTGGCCGACGAAGGTGACCGCGACGTGACCCGGCGGGGGTTCGGCGGGCGGGGGCTGGGGGGCGTCCTCGATGGATTTCGGCCAGGGGGTGCCGGCGCCCTCGCGCATCATGCGCCAGACCTCGCCGAGCGGGTTGCCGGCGGTCGTGCCGTCGGGGTTGAGGAAGCGGCCGTCGGGGCCGCGCTGGGCTTGGCCCGTCAAGACGGCGCTTTCACGCCGAGATCGCCCGCGAGGTCCATCACGAACTGCCAGGCGACGCGGCCGGAGCGGGCCCCGCGGGTCACGGTCCATTCCTTGGCGCGGGCGTGCAGGTCGTCGCGGGGAATGGGGAGGGCCAGGGCGTCGGCGTAGCCCTCGACCATCGCGAGGTAGGTGGGCTGGTCGCAGTTGTGGAAGCCGATCCAGAGGCCGAAACGGTCGGAGAGGGAGACCTTCTCCTCCACCGCCTCGTTCGCGTGGATGGCGCGGGCCGCCTCGTTCTCGATCATGTCGCGGGGCATGAGGTGGCGGCGGTTGGACGTCGCGTAGAACAGGACGTTCGGGGGGCGTCCGGCGATGCCGCCGTCGAGGACGGATTTGAGGGCCTTGTAGTCGGCGTCCTCGCGCTCGAAGGACAGGTCGTCGCAGAAGACGAGGGCGCGGCGGGGGGAGTCCCGCAGGATCTCCAGGAGGTCGGGGAGGGTGCGGATGTCCTCCCGGGCGATCTCGATGAGGGCGAGCGAGGACGGGCGCTCGGCGTTGGCGGCGGCGTGGGCGGCCTTCACGAGGGAGGACTTGCCCATGCCGCGGGCACCCCAGAGCATGGCGTTGTTGGCGGGCAGGCCGGCGGCGAAGCGGCGGGTGTTCTCCAGCAGCAGGGCCTTCTGGCGATCCACGCCCTGCAGCAGGGCGATGTCGACGGCGGAGACGCGGCGGACGGGAGCAAGGCGGGGGGTCGGCGTCGGGTGCCAGATGAAGGCGTCGGCGCCGTCCAGGCGGGGCTGCGCGGGGGGCGGCGGGGCGAGGCGGTCCAGCGTCTCCGCGATGCGAAGCAGGGTGGCGTCGTTCATCCGGGCTCATGCTTGACGGGAGGGGGGCGGAGGCTAGGTTCCGCCCCGGCTTACCGCAACACACCCGCCGGCACACCGGGGGGCACACCCAGGAACCCCCATGTTGATCTCCACGGCCTACGCGCAGGACGCGGCGGGCGGCGCGACCGGGATGGTCATGCAGTTCGCGCCGCTCATCCTCATCTTCGTCGTGTTCTACTTCCTGCTCATCCGGCCGCAGCAGAAGAAGATGAAGGACCACCGGGCGATGCTCGGCGAACTCAAGCGCGGCGACCGGGTGGTGACGGCGGGCGGGATCGTCGGGAAGATCACGTCGGTGAAGGAAGGGTCGGACGAGATCGAGGCGGAGATCGCGCCGAACGTGCGGGTGACGGTGGTGCGGGGGACGATCTCCTCCGTCGTCCGTCCCACGGCGGCGAACGACGTGGCGCCGGCGAAGGCCTGAAGCGCGGTCGGGGGCGCCGGGTGGCGCCCCCTTCGGCGTATCAGGCGGTGATCGTCAGGCCGTCTGGCCGGACTTGAGGCCGCCGGCGTTCATCAGTTCCGCGACCTTCTCCCAGTTCACGAGCTTGTCGAGGAAGTTGGTGAGGTAGTCCGGGCGGCGGTTGCGGAAGTCGAGGTAGTAGGAGTGTTCCCACACGTCCACGCCGAGGATGGGCGTGCCCTCGCCGGTGGCGACGGGGTTGGAGCCGTTCGGGGTCTTCGTGACCTTCAGCTTGCCCGACGAGTCCATGATCAGCCACGCCCAGCCGGAGCCGAACTGGGTGACGCCGGCGGCCTTGAAGTCCTCCTTGAACTTGGCGAGGCCGCCGAGGTCGGTGTCGATCTTCGCGGACAGCGCGGACGGGATCCTGTCGTCACCGCCGGAGGGCGACATCACCTGCCAGAACAGGATGTGGTTCCAGTGCTGGCCGGCCTGGTTGAGGACGGGGGTACCGTCGGCGCCGGCCTTGCCGGCGTCCGCCACGACCTGCTCCAGCGTCTTGCCGGAGAGGCCCTTCGACTCGACGAGATTGTTGAGGGCGGTGACGTAGGCCTGATGGTGCTTGCCGTGGTGCAGTTCCAGCGTCTCCTGCTGCATGCCGCGGGCCGCGAGGGCGCCGGGATCGTAAGGGAGGGGGGGAAGGGTGAAGGGCATGCGGCGTCTCCTGTTGCGGGCGGACCATCGCGCCCCGGGGGCGGAGGGGGAAGGGGACGGGCCCTCACGGCGGCGCGAGGCGGGCGCGCGGCGATGAGGGCCTGATGGCGCCGCCGGACGGGTTGTCGGTGGTGGGGCGGATCGCGCGGGACCACGACCCCGACCGCTTCCTCTGCGCGCTGTTCGCGCCCGCGGCGCGGCGGGAGGCGGTGTTCACGCTCGTCGCGCTGAACCACGAACTCGCCCGGGCGCGGGAGGTGGCGAGCAAGCCGCTCGTCGCGCTGATCCGGCTGCAATGGTGGCGGGACGCCATCGAGGAGGCGGGGCGCGGCGCGCCGGCCCGGCGGCACGAGGTCGCCGGCCCGGTGGCGGCGCTGGTGCGGGACGGGGTCGTCGGCGCCGAAGACCTGCTCGCGCTGGTGGATGCCCGGGAGCCGGAGGCGGAGGGACCGCCGCCGGACCGGGCGGCGCTGCTGGGCCGGGCGCGCGCGGTGTCCGGCGGGCTCGCGGCGCTGACCGGGCGCGTCCTGGGGGCGCCCGAGGGGGCCCTCCCGACACTCGCGGGGATCGGCGCGGCCTACGGCGTCGCGGGGATCCTGCGGAGCCTTCCGGTCCACGCGGCGGCCGGGCGGAACCCGCTGCCGGCGGACGAGGTCGCGGCGGCCGGCGGTGCGACGGACGGGGCCGTGGACCTGCGCCACCCCGCGACGGCCGCGATCGCGCGCTCGCTCGCGGCCGGGGCGCTCGAAGGCCTCGAAGCCTCGGCGCGGGAGGTGCCCGGGGCCTTGGGGCTCGCCATGGCGGCGGCGCTGACGGGGTCGCTCGCCCGGCGGGACCTCCGGCGCGTGCTACGGCGCGCGTGGCGGCCGGAGGAGATGGGGCCGCGCGGACTGGGTGACCGGCTGGCGGTGCTGAGGGCGGCCGCGCTGAAGCGCATTTGAACGGGGCGACGGTTCCGCCGGGGCGTGCGGCGGTGCATCACGGACCGGACCTCTCACGGAGCATGACGCGTGGGCCTCGCTGCGTTGAACGCCGCCTTTCCGGAACGGCCGCTGAGCGTCTCGGCGCCGATCTCCACGTGGCGGAACTGGTTGTTCGGGCTGATCCTCCTCGCCCTCCCGGTCGGGCTGGGGTGGTGGGCCGCGGCATCCCTCGGGCCGTCCATCCTGACGGACCTGCAACTCAAGGGCTCGGCGGTGCCGGTGCAGGGGAGCGTGCAGGGCCGTTGCTCCTCCCGCTACGGGCTGTTGCAGACCTGCGACATGACGGTGACCGCCGGGCGGGCGAAGGACGGCCAGCCGCTGCGGCAGGGGCTGGAGTACTTCTTCGTGGACCCGCATGTCGGGAACTACACGGTGCAGGTGATGGCGGATCCCGGGCGCCCGGGATTGCTGACGACGGACATGGGGCTGGACAACCTGACGAGCCGCATGGCGACGCTCGCGGTTGCGGCGGGGCTGTGCGTGCTGTTCGTGATCGGTGGGGTGTCGCTCATGCTCCAGGGCCGGCGGCAGAAGCGGTTGCTGCGCGCGATGTCCGGGCAGCGACTGACGCCGGTGCCGGTTTTCGTGACGAAGGACAAGGGCACCTGGACCGTCGTCCCCGCGGAGGGGAATGGCGAGTCCAAGTGGCAGATCGCGGGGAAGAGGGAGCCGTTCTGGCTGTCGCCGTCTCAGGGGATCGCCCTGGGGGTCACGACGGTGGGCGGGCCGGTGTTTCCGCTGGATCGCGACCTGCAATGGGTGGACCTGACGAACGAGGAGCGCGACCGGCTCGCCGGGGTGGTGGAGCCGGCGGCGTGAGCGGTGGTCGCGCGATGACCCTTGACGTCGCGGCGCATGAGGGATGACCCCGCCCGACCTCGCCGGGGCGATGCCGACGCGGCCGCTGGCGCTGAGTCCGCCGGTCTCGGGATGGGGCGTCCGCGTGGCGGGGGTGCTCCTCCTGCTCCTGGCGGCTGGCGGGCTCTGGTACGGCGGCGCCGGGGAGGCCCGGGTGCTCGTGGACGACTGGTCCCTGCGGGGCCGCGCGGTGCCGGTGCCCGGCCGCGTCAGCGGCAACTGTCGGACGCGGGTCCTCCTCGTGCAGAGTTGCCGGCTGACGGTCACGGCGGGAACGGCGAAGGACGGCCTGCCGGTCCGCGGGGAGTTCGACTACACCTTCCTTGATCCGGGACTGGGGCGTTACACGGTGACGCCGATGGCGGACCCGGCGCGGCCGGGGTCCATCACGACGGATCTGGGGCAGGACAACCTGGTCGTCCGCACCATCACGGCGGCGCTGCTGGCGGTCGTCATGCTTCTCATCGGCTTCGGCGGCGCGGTCCTCCTCTTCGGGAGCAACCCCGCGAAGCGGCGCCTGCGGGCGATCTCGGGACGGCGCCTGACGGCGGTGCCGGCGCGGGTCGTGCGGGGGGACGCCGGATGGGCGGTGGCGCCGCTGGACGGGCGCGGGACCGTGGTGTGGCCGCTTCCCCGGAAGGCGGAACCGTTCTGGCTGGACCGGGCGGGGGGCGTCGCCCTCGCGGTCGCGGCGCCGGGGTCGGAGCCGTTCCCGCTCGACGCGGCGCTGGGGTGGGCCGACCTGACGCCGGAGGAACGGGCGCGGCTGCGAGCCGTGGCGGCGCCGGCCTAGGAAAGCGCCGCGGCGCCCGGGAAAGGGGTTCCGGTTGACGGGCGCGGCGCGGGGCGGCCAACTCCGGCCAGGGGCACGCCGCGGTGACGGCGGCCCGGGAAGGAAGCGGGACATGATCGCTCGTCGTTCGATGGCCGCGCTCGTCGCGGGTTCGGTCCTCGCGCCGGCAGTGGGGCGGACGCAGGGATGGTCGCCGGGCGGGACGATCCGAGTGGTGGTGCCGTTCCCGGCGGGCGGGACCACCGACGTGCTGGCCCGGCTCTACGCGCAGCGGCTGACCGAGACCCTCGGCAGCCCCGTGGTGGTGGAGAACCGCGGCGGGGCCGGCGGGTCCATCGGGGCCGACGTGGTGGCGAAGGCGGCACCGGACGGTCAGACGCTGCTGTTCCACAACCTCACCTTCTCCACCACCACGGCCGCGCTGGAGTTCGCGGGGCGGGCGCCGCATTCGATCGAGCGTGACTTCGCCCCCATCTCCCTCGGCGCCAACGTGCCGATGATGCTGCTGGTGCACCGGGACGTGCCGGCGCGGGACCTGCGGGAGCTGGCCGCCTGGGCGCGGTCCAGGCCGACGCCGGCCTTCTACGGCTCCACGGGGCCGGGCAGCACGGTGAACCTCATCACGGAGGTGCTGAAGCGGGACGCGGGGTTCCCGATGGACCACGTGCCGTTCCGCGGGGCGGCGCCGCTGGTGCAGGACATGCTGGCGGGGCGCATCCAGTTCGGCGGGGACCAGCTGTCGTCCTCCCTGCCGCACATGCGATCCGGGACGCTCCGGCCGATCGCGACGCTGGCGGCGACCCGGGCGACCGCCATGCCGGACGTGCCGACGGTGCGGGAGCAGGGCTTCCCGAACGCGGAGATGCTCGGCTGGAACGGGTTCTTCGCGCCGGCGCGGACGCCGGAGCCGGTGCTCGCGCGTTTGCACGCGGAGATCGCCGCGGCGTCGCGGCACCCGCCGCTGGCGGCGCGGATCGCCGAGCTGGGGGCGGAGCCCGGGGGGAACGCGCGGGAGGAGTTCGCGGCGCAGGTGCACGGGCAGGTCGCGGCGATGCGGCCGATCGTCGCGGCGCTGCGGATGCAGGTGGAATGAACGCGCGCTTCGGGCGGCGGGCGTTCGGGGCGGTCGCCCTCGCGCCGCTCGGGACCCGGGCGGAGGGCGGCGGGGCGCCGATCTTCGCCGCGGGCGCGACGATGCACGGCGTGATGGCGATGCAGGCGGCGCGGCGGGCGGCGGGACAGGCCGTGCCGGGCGCGGTGTTCGACACGGTGGGGGCGGTGCGGGACCGCATCCTGGCGGGGGAACGGCCGGGGGTGGCGCTGCTTTCGGTTGAGGCGATCGGGGCGCTGGACGCGCGGGGGCTGGTCGTGCGGGACGCAGTGGTGGGGATCGGGCGCACGGGGGTGGGGGTGGCGGCGCCGGCCGGGCGCGCCGTGCCGGACATCGCCGCGCCCGAGGCGTTCCGGGCGGCGCTGCTGGGTGCGGAGAGCATCGCGGCAGCCGATCCGGCGCGCGGGGCCACCGCGGGACGACACTTCGCCGGACTGCTGGAGCGGCTGGGGATCGCGGAGGCCGTGCGTCCGCGGTTGCGGTTGGTGTCGTTCGGGGCGGACGGGGTGGCGATGGCGGCGCGGGGGGAGGTCGCCCTGGCCATCAGCCAGGCGACGGAGATCGTGGGGAAGGAGGGGGTGCAGCTGGTCGGGCTGCTGCCCGACGCGTTGAACCTCTGGACGACCTACCGCATCGCGATCGTCGAGGACGGGGCGGAAGCGCGCGCGCTGTTCGCCCTGTTGACGGGGGAGGCGGCGCGCGCGGCTTTCGCCCGAAGCGGGTTCCAGCCGTAGGGGCGGTCAGGCGCGCTTGCGACGCTTCGTGGCGACGCGTCCGGCGAGCAGGGGGGCGAGGAAGCGGCCGGTGTGACTATCCGGCGTGGCGGCCACGTCCTCCGGGGTGCCCTCGGCGGTGATGCGGCCACCGCCCTCGCCGCCTTCCGGGCCGAGGTCGAGGATCCAGTCGGCGGTCTTGATGACCTCGAGGTTGTGCTCGATCACCACCACGGTGTTGCCCTGGGCGACGAGGGCGTGGAGGACTTCGAGGAGCTTGCGGACGTCCTCGAAGTGCAGGCCGGTGGTGGGCTCGTCGAGGATGTAGAGGGTGCGGCCGGTGGCGCGGCGCGACAGTTCCTTCGAGAGCTTGATGCGCTGGGCTTCGCCGCCCGAGAGCGTGGTGGCCTGCTGGCCGAGGTGGATGTAGCCGAGGCCGACCTCGGACAGGACCTTCAGCTTCTCGCGGATCGCGGGGACCGCCGAGAAGAAATCCAGGCCCTCGTCCACGGTCATCTCCAGCACGTCGGAGATGGACTTGCCGCGGAACTTCACTTCGAGGGTTTCGCGGTTGTAGCGGCGGCCCTTGCAGGTGTCGCAGGTGACGTAGACGTCCGGCAGGAAGTGCATCTCGATCTTGATGAGGCCGTCGCCGCCGCAGGCCTCGCAACGTCCGCCCTTCACGTTGAAGGAGAAGCGGCCGGCGGCGTAGCCGCGCTGGCGGGAATCCGGGAGTTCGGCGAACCAGTCGCGGATCGGGCCGAACAGGCCGGTGTAGGTCGCGGGGTTGGAGCGGGGGGTTCGGCCGATGGGGGACTGGTCGATGTCGATGATCTTGTCGAGCTGCTCCAGGCCCTCGACGCGGTCGTGCGGGGCGGGGACGGTGCCGGCGCCCATGAGGCGGCGTGCGGCGGCCTTGTAGAGGGTTTCGATGACGAGGGTGGACTTGCCGCCGCCGGAGACGCCGGTGACGCAGGTGAAGGTTCCCAATGGGAGCGACGCGGAGACGTTCTTGAGGTTGTTGCCGCGGGCGCCGACGACCTTGAGCATCCGCTTCTTGTCGGGGGAGCGGCGTTCGGCGGGGACGGCGATGCCGCGGCGACCGGAGAGGTAGTCGCCGGTGATGGATGCGGGGTCGGCGGCGACCTCCTCCGGCGTGCCCTGGGCGATGACGCGGCCGCCATGGGCGCCGGCGGCGGGGCCGATATCCACGAGGTGATCGGCGGCGCGGATGGCGTCCTCGTCGTGCTCCACGACGAGGACGGTGTTGCCGAGGTCGCGGAGGCGGCGGAGGGTCGCGAGAAGGCGTTCGTTGTCGCGCTGGTGGAGGCCGATGGACGGTTCGTCCAACACGTAGAGGACGCCCGTCAGGCCGGAGCCGATCTGGGACGCGAGGCGGATGCGCTGGGATTCACCGCCGGAGAGCGACGCGGAGCCGCGGGCGAGGGTGAGGTAGTCCAGGCCGACGTCCACGAGGAAACGGAGGCGGTCGTTGATCTCGCGGAGGATGCGGCGGGCGATCTCCTGCCGCTGCGGGGTCAGGGTGTCGAAGACCGTGGCGAACCAGGCCATGGCCTTGCGGATGGAGAGGTCGGCGGCCTGGCCGTAGTTCAGGTCGGCGACGCGGACGGCGAGTGACTGCGGCTTCAGGCGGAAGCCGGCGCAGGCGCCGCAGGGGCGTTCGGACTGGTAGCGCTGCAGGTCCTCGCGCACCCAGGGGTTGTCGGTCTCGCGGAGGCGGCGTTCGAGGTTGGGGATCACGCCCTCGAAGGGCTTCTTCACCTCGTAGGCGCGGAGGCCGTCCTTGTAGCGCATCGTCAGCACGTCCGGCGTGCCGTGCAGGATGGCCTCGCGGACGGGGTCGCGCAGGTCGGCCCAGGGGGTGGTCGTGGTGACCTTGTAGTGGCGGGCGAGGCTCTCGATCGTCTGGTCGTAGTAGGGGGAGGAGGCGCCGGTCCAGGGGGCAATGGCGCCCTCGCCGAGGGGCTTGGCGTCGTCGGGGATGACGAGGGAGGGGTCGAAGAACTTCTCGAAGCCGAGGCCGTCGCAGGACGGGCACGCGCCCTGCGGCGAGTTGAAGGAGAAGAGGCGGGGCTCGATCTCCTCGATGGTGAAGCCGGAGACGGGGCAGGCGAACTTCTGGGAGAAAACGGTGCGCTCCGCGCCGTCCGCGTTCTCGACGTAGGCGATGCCCTCGGCGAGGGCGAGGGCGGTCTCGAAGGAGTCGGCGAGGCGTGCCTGGACGCCGTCTCGGACGACGATGCGGTCCACCACGACCTCGATGTCGTGCTTCTTCTTCTTGTCGAGGTTCGGGACCTCCTCGATGCGGAGGAGGGCGCCGTTGACCTTCACGCGCTCGAAGCCGCGGCGCTGGTACTCGGCAAACTCCTTCTTCCACTCGCCCTTCCGGCCGCGGGCGGTGGGAGCAAGGATGAGGAGGCGCGTGTTCTCCGGCATCGCCATCACGCGGTCCACCATCTGGGAGACGGTCTGCGCCTCGATGGGGAGGCCGGTGGCGGGGGAGTAGGGGATGCCGACCCGGGCCCACAGCAGGCGCATGTAGTCGGCGATCTCGGTGACCGTGCCGACCGTGGAGCGGGGGTTGTGGGAGGTGGTCTTCTGCTCGATGGAGATGGCGGGGGACAGGCCCTCGATGCTGTCCACGTCCGGCTTCTGCTGGAGTTCGAGGAACTGGCGGGCGTAGGCGGAGAGGGATTCCACGTAGCGGCGCTGGCCCTCGGCGTAGATCGTGTCGAAGGCGAGGGACGACTTGCCGCTCCCGCTCAGGCCGGTGATGACGGTGATCGTGCCCTTCGGGATGTCGAGGTCAATGTTCTTGAGGTTGTGCGTGCGGGCGCCGCGGACACGGATATGACCGGTCTGGCGGTCACCCATCTGGCGGTCGGCGCCGCCCTCCGGCGTGCCGGCGTTCGAAAGGCGATTTCGGGTGGTTTCGGGCAGGCTGTCCGGCACGTGAAACACACCTCGTTCGCATTGTGTTCCGGGGGTTCTGGCACCATATCGGAGCCACGGGAAGGGACCGCCGGGGGGTGGTCCCGACCCACCCCTCGGGGGGTGGCAAGTCCGGCCCCCGGGGGGTAGTTTTCGCGCGCCTCGCGGCCTTGGGCCACGGGGCGATTCCCGCGTTGCCCCGTGCGACGAGGCGGGGGCGACGCGACGAACTCGCCGACGGGGTGTTCCCGACGGCCCAGCGGAAGTGGGTGCCATGGCCGGCGTCAACAAGGCGATCATTCTCGGGCGTCTGGGCAAGGACCCGGAGGTCCGGAACTTCCAGAACGGCGGCAAGGTGGTGAACCTGCGCATCGCCACGACCGACCGCTACAAGGACCGCGAGGGCAACCAGCAGGAGCGTACCGAGTGGCACTCGGTCGCCATCTTCAACGAGAAGATCGGGGAGATCGCGGAGCGCTACCTGAAGAAGGGGTCCGAGGTCTACATCGAGGGCAAGATCGAGACCCGGAAGTGGCAGGGGACCGACGGGCAGGACAAGTATTCGACGGAGATCGTGCTGCGGCAGTTCGGCGGGGAGCTTTCGCTCATGGGCGGGCGTGCGGGCGGGGGGGGCGGGGAGTTCGAGGGCGGGTCGTCCGGGGGTGACCGGGGCGGCGAGCGCGCGAGCTAC
>CAXVWQ010000328.1:0-11381 GCA_964263755.1 Roseomonas sp.
GCCGCGCGGGCGGCTGCGGATCAACGCGCCGGTCTCCTTCGGCCCGAGCCTCGTGCCGGTGCTCGCCCGCTACCTGCGGCAGCACCCGCGCGTCGAGGTGGACCTCGTGCTGAGCGACCGCTTCGTGGACCTCGTCGAGGAAGGGTTCGAGGCGGTGTTCCGGGTCGGCCCGCTGACCGATTCGGGCCTCGTCGCCCGCGAGCTGTCGCCCTTCCGGCTCGTGGCCTGCGCGTCCCCGGCCTACCTCTCGGAGCGGGGGGCGCCCTCCACGCCGGCCGACCTGGAGCACCACGAGTGCCTCGGCTACGCGCACTGGTCCCGGCCCACGGCCTACGAATGGCAGTTCACGCGCGACGGCCGGACCTACGACGCGCCGGTGCAGCACCGTCTCCGGGCCAACGACGCGAGCGCCCTGTTGTCGGCCGCGCTGGACGGCTTCGGCATCGCCCTCGTCGCGGAGGATCTGGTCCGCGAAGCCCTCTCGTCCGGGGACCTCGTCAGGGTTCTCCCGGAGTTCGGAACGCCGTCCCGACCGATGCACCTCCTCTTCCACGCCGACCGCCAGCGCACCCCGAAGCTGAGAGGCTTCATCCAGGCCGCGGTCGAGGCGTTCTCCCCGTGACATCAAAGGAATCCGCCACACGGAACTCTTCGGTGGCCCACCCTCGCGGAACCGATGGGCCCGCCCAGGCCAGTCAGAAGCGCTGCCAGGTCACGGTAGCGCTCCACTGCATGACGGCGCATCGGTTCCAGGATCATCATCGACATCGAGGTAGGCGGCCGACGTGGCTGGTCGGCGGCATGCCGGGATCGGCCGCCGCCTGCGCCGTCCGGCATCCCCGCCATGAGCCGCTCGGACTCCCCGTCGAGGAGGACGGCCCGAATCACCACCACACGGAGGTCCCCCGTCCCCAGGGCCGACCGAAGCTCCCCCGTTCCGCACCTGGAATCGGCAAGAGGCGGACATCCCGAGAGGCGGATCGGCAGCCGTCGGCGCCAGCACCAGCAGCCGTCCCGCAGGACGCGGTGAGGGTCCCTGCGAAAGGGCCGGCAAGGTGCCCGCCCTGCCGTTGTGGGCCGCTCTCGTGCACCAGCGATGGGTGCAGCAACTCGGAGCGCCGCCTCCGAAAGGCTGGATCACCGGCCAAGTGGCTGTATGCACGCGAAAAGCGGATTCGCCTGGTTGAGGCGCCAGGAGCCTGTCCCCGGCCAGCCGTCCAACCCCCTGTTCCCAGATAAACAATCGACCCGACAGACCGCTCCCGCGGACCACCGTTCCACATGGGTGTTCCACCGGGCGGGCCGCAGTTTGTCAATTCTGGCGCGACAGCCGGGCAAGCTTCTTCCAACCACGATGAAGGAGGGAGTTTCCCCCCGTCCAGGGCAAATCACGAGCGGGGAGAGAAGTCGTATTTCGGTGACGGACCCGGGACCGCTACACCGTCCTCCTTCGAACGGGTCGGGGCAACGGAGGCGAACATGGCATTCGATACGACGGAGGCGCCGGTGCAGTCCTGGCGGGAGGATGTCTTCACCGTCCTGAAGGCCGCGGGCGTGAAGCACATCGCCTACGTCCCCGACGCCGGACATTCCACCGCCCTGAAGCTGGCCGAGGCCGACCCCGACATCCATGCCGTCGTGCTGACGACGGAGGAAGAGGGGATCGGCTACCTCGCCGGCGCCTGGCTCGGGGGCGAGCGCGGGGCGCTGCTGATGCAGTCCTCGGGCGTCGGCAACTGCGTCAACACCCTCGGCCTCGTGGCGTCCGCCCGCTTCCCGTTCCTGACGGTGGTGACGATGCGCGGCGACTGGGCCGAGTTCAACGGGCACCAGAACCCCATGGGCCAGGCGACGGAGACCGTCCTGAAGGCGATGGGCGTGATGGTCTGGCGCGCCGACCGGCCCGAAGACGTGGCGCCGTTGCTGCGGGGCGCGGCGACGATGGCCTTCGAAGGCGATGCTGCCTGCGCGGTGCTGCTCGGGCAGCGACTGATCGGCGAGAAGGAGTGGGTTAAGTGAGCGCGGGCGGGACCCTCGACCGGCGCGCGGTGATCGCGGACCTGCTGCGGAACCGCGGCGATCTCCTCGTCGTCTCGGGCCTCGGCTCGCCGTCGTACGACGTCATGGCTGCAGGCGATCACGACGGGAACTATTATCTGTGGGCCGCGATGGGCAGCGCCATGACGGTCGGCCTGGGCCTCGCCACCGCGAAGCCGGATCGCCCGGTGGCGGTGATCACCGGCGACGGCGAGGCGCTGATGGGCTTCGGCGCGCTCGCCACCATCGCCATCCGCAAGCCGCGCAACCTCTCCATCGTCATCCTCGACAATGGCCATTTCGGGGAGACGGGGATGCAGCCGAGCCACGCGGGCCAGGGGATCGAGTTCACCCGCGTCGCGGCGGCCTGCGGCTTCCCGACCGTGGACCTGATCACCGAACACGCGGGCATCGAGCCGCTGCGGCGACGTGTCCACGCGCGGGAGGGGCTGAACCTCGCGGTGGTGAAGATCGCGGCGGTGAACCCCCCGCGCGTCCTGCCGCCGCGTGACGGCGTCTACGTCAAGAACCGCTTCCGCATGGCCCTCGGCCACGCACCACTCTGATGCAACGGATGGAGGAGGAGTTTCGATGAGCCAAGCCGACGAGTTCCACAACCTCGACGCGCCCGTGGGTGGGATCCATCGGGAGCTCGCGCCGGGGCTCTCGACCCGGATCTTCCCGGGTGAGGGCGCGATGCTGTCCGTGGTCACGATCGCACCCAACGCGAGCGGCACGCTGCACAGCCACCCGGAGGAACAATGGGGCGTGCTGCTGGATGGCAGCGCCGTCCGGGTTCAGGGCGGAGAGGAGATCAACGTGCGGAAGGGCGACTTCTGGCGCACGCCCGGCGGCATTCCCCACACGATGCGCGCGGGTGCCGAAGGCTGCCGCGTCCTCGACATCTTCAGTCCCCCACGGCCGGAGTACCGCGTCCCCGGCAAGGGGTTTGGAGCAACCTGAGACGAACCACGCAGCCGATCGAGGCCGTAGGCGATCGCATCACCAAGCAAGAACAAAGGGGAGGAAACAACGAATGTCCCACCGTCTGACCCGTCGCAGCGCCCTCGGGGCCGCCGTCGCTGGGCTCTCGTCACCGACGCCCGCACGAGCGCAAGCTACCGGCTCCGGTGGGTCGATCCGGATCATCGTGCCCTTCGCGCCCGGTGGCTCAACCGACGCCGTGGCACGCCTCGTCACCCCGGGCCTGACGCGACGGCTCGGGCAACCGGTCGTCGTCGAGAACCGCTCCGGCGCTGGCGGCGTCATCGGAACCGACGCGGTCGCGAAGGCGCGCCCCGACGGGCTCACCTGGCTCCTCACCTTTGACAGCCACGCCGTCATGCCGGCGCTCATTCCGCGGCTGCCCTTCAATCTGACGCGCGATCTCGATCCGGTCATGCTCATCGGCGGTGCGCCCTACGTCGTCGCGACGCGACCGGACCGGCCCTACCGCAATCTCGCCGACCTCGTCGCGGCCGCGAAGGCGCTTCCGGACGCGATCTCGTACGGCTCGCCCGGCAACGGGACCATCGGGCACCTCCTCATGATCCTCCTCGCGGCCCAGGTCGGCGCCTCTCTCACCCACGTCGCGTTCCGTGGCGGGGCCATCGCGGTCACGGAGACGATCGCGGGGAACCTCGACGTCGTGATGGGCAGCGCCGCCCTCCTCTCGCCGCAGATCGCGGGTGGCACGCTGCGCCCGATCGTCCAGTTCGGGCCGACCCGCCTGCTCTCCCTCCCGGACACGCAGACGGCGGCGGAAGCGGGCTTCAGGCCGTGGCATGGTGGGGCGTCTTCGCACCCGCCCCCACACCCGCGCCGGCGATCGCCCGCATGAACGCGGCCCTGCGCGAGACGTTTGCCGACGAGGGCGTGCGACGGCAACTGGAGGAGGCGCAGCAGGCGCGGCTCATCCTCTCCGAGCCCGCGGCGCTCGGAACCTTCCTGGACGGGCAGGTCGAGACCTGGGGCCGCGTGGTCCGCGACCACAACGTGCGGCCTGACTGATGAAGACCCGCCCGCCCGGTCCATCCATCACGGGTCGCGCGCGCCGCGCCCTTTATGTGCCACGATCGTCGGACCGGAGCCGGAGGAGACGATGACGATGCTGCGAAACGTGATGGTGGCCGCGATGGCCGCCCTGCTCGCTTGGAACACCCCGGCAACCGCCGGCCCCACCCTCGACGGGGTGAAGCAGCGGGGTGTCCTCGCCTGCGGCGTCAACGTGGGAATCGCCGGCTTCTCCCTTCCCGACAGCCAGGGCGTGTGGCGCGGCATGGACGCGGACCTCTGCCGCGCGGTCGCCGCCGCCGTGCTGGGTGACCCGAACAAGGTCCGCTTCGTGCCGCTGACCGCCGTGCAGCGCTTCACCGCCCTCCAGTCCGGGGAGATCGACGTCCTCATCCGCCAGACGACCCTGACCATGGTGCGCGATACCAACCTTGGCATGCGCATGGTGGGGGTGAACCTTTACGACGGCCACGGCTTCATGGTCCGCCGCGACGCGAACGTGCGCGACCTCCGCGGCATGGACGGGATGACGGTCTGCCTCTCGCCCGGCACCACGAACGAGCTGGTGACGGCCGACGCCTTCCGCACCGCCGGCCTCCGCTTCACCCCCGTCCTGCAGGAGCGGATGCAGGACGCGGCCCAGGCGCTCCAGGCCGGCCGCTGTGACGCCATCGGCACCGACGCCACGCAGCTCGCGGCGCTGCGCAGCCTCTTCCCGCGCCCGGCCGACTACGTGATCCTGGAGGAGCGCTTCTCGAAGGAGCCCTACGGCCCGGTCGTGCGCCGCGACGATCAGGAGTGGTTCGACGTGGTCCGCTGGGTCCTCTTCGGCCTTATCGAGGCGGAGGAGCTCGGCGTGACGAGCGCCAACGCCGAGGAGATGCGGGCGCGCAGCGGGAATCCCGCGGTGCGCCGCCTGCTCGGGGCGGTGCCGGATCTCGGGCAGGCCGTGAAGCTCGGGCCGACCTGGCTTTACGACGCCATCCGCGCGGTCGGGAACTATGGCGAACTCTATGACCGGACCATCGGGCCGAACACGCCGATCGGCCTGCCGCGCGGCATCAATGACCTCTGGACCCGCGGTGGGCTGATGTACGCGTGGCCCATGCGATGAGCGCGACCCTTCCCGGCGCCCGCCGCCTGCCGCTCGCACCGCTCGCGGATCCCGCGCTGGTCGAGGCGTTCCGCGGACGCGCCGTCGCGAACATCAGCGACAACCTGGAACGCCTCTCGGCTGCCGTCGGCCTGCGCCCCTTCCACGGGGGCGGGACGATGGCGGGCACGGCCCTGACCGTCCGGACCCGCCCCGGCGACAACCTCGCGATCCACGAGGCGCTGACCCTCATCCGCCCCGGGGACGTCGTGGTCGTGGATGGCGGCGGCGACACCTCCCGCGCCCTCGTCGGCGAGATCATGAAGGCGGTGGCGCAGAGTCGCGGCTGCGTCGGCTTCGTGATGGACGGCGCCATCCGCGACGCGGACGCCTTCGCCCGCGACACCTTTCCCTGCTTCGCGCGGGCCGCGATCCACGCCGGCCCCTACAAGTTCGGTCCCGGAGAGATCAACGTGCCCGTCACGATCGGCGGCATGGTCGTCCACCCCGGCGACATCGTCGTGGGAGACGGTGACGGTGTCGTCGCCTTCCCCGCCGCGGTCGGTCCCGCCCTGCTGGAAGCGACCTTGAAGCACGAGGAGAAGGAGGAGGCGATCCTTCGCTCCATCGCGGACGGCACCTACACGGGGGCCTACGGCAAGACTGGGGCATAGCGCGGAAGGGGGGGGCCTTCGCTGACGGACGTATCGAAGGTTCGCTTCGGCCCTCCTCGCCGCTCGGAGCTGGGGCGCGTCCCCGCTCGCGACGACGAAGCCGATCCGAGCGATCTTCCAAGCGCCGCCTGGACCTGGGAAAGGCCACCCGCGCGCCGTTTCCGTGGTCGGCTCCTCGATGAGGTTCTGCGCCGGGGCTGGCAGGGTCCGGACGCCCTGGCCTTGCCGCCGCTGCGGTGGCGTCGAGCGCGTGTTGGGGAGCGACGCCCCGCTGCCCGCGCAGGTCGGAAGTCGTGAGGGGCAGACCCTCCGCAGAGGACCTCCAGCGACCCTCGCCCTCCTGCGAGGACATGCTTTGTCATGATCGGGAGGAGCGCCGTCGGTCGCCGCCCGGCATGACCATCGCGGATCAGGGGTCCGCATCCGCCTTCCTCTCCTCGCCCTCATCGCTGCCTTCGCCACCCCGGCCAACGCCACCGACCTGCGCGGGGGCTTCACGGACGCGCTCGCGCTGAATGCCGAGTTGCGGACCCTCGAAGCGCAGCGGGGCGTCGTCTCCGCGCGGCGGGGCGGAGCCGATGTGCTCCTCCCGGGCGCCCCCGCCGTCACCGGCTCCTGGCGCACCACCACCTTCACGCAGCGCCGGGGCTACCAGGAGTTCGAGGTCGGGGCCGAGGTTCCGATCTGGCTGCCCGGCGAATCCAATGCCCTCCGGGGCAGCGCGGAGGCGCAAGGGGCGCAATCGGAGGCCCGCGTCGCCGCGGCCCGCCTGGCGGTCGCGGGCGAGGTGCGGAACGCCTGCTGGACCTGGGCCGCCGTCGCGGAGCTGAGGCCGCGAACGCCCGGGTGACGGCCGCCCGTGGCCTGGAGCGTGACCTCGGCCGCCAGGTCGGCGCCGGAAACGCGCCCCGGGGGGACCTCCTCCTCGCGACCGCCGACCTGCGGGAGGCGGAGGCCGCGCTCCGGACGGCGAACGGGGTGATCCGCGACGCCGCACTTGCCTTCCGGGCCCTGACGGGGACCGATCCCACCGCCGGACGGCCGGAGCAGCCAGCGCCGCCACCGGCCGGGGACGCCGCGCTCGCCTCGCTCCCCGCCGCCGCCGTGGCCCGCGCAGCCGGGGAGTTCGCGCGCGGAGGAGCGGCTCGCCCGCACCCTCGCGACGGCGGACCGCCGCGCGCGGGCGCAGGCGGAGGATGCCACCGCCCTGGCGGAGAGCGCGGGCCAGGCAGAGGCAGCCTACCGCGCGGGAAACCTCGGCTTTGCGGAGGTCGTCCGGGTCCGGGGCGGGCTCGCCGCGGCCGACGCCGCCCGACGGCGCGCGCTTCCGACACGGCAATTGCCATCTGCTGGCATGCGGCATCGCGTGACGGGGAGAGGTCAGCGGCTAGGTAGGCGCTGCCCGCACGGCTTCGCGCCGGAACATGCTCGGATCCGAGTTCCAGGCCGTAGGTTTCCCGGACGGTGCGCGACAGCGCCTCCGGGATTGGCCACGCCGCGCCGTCCGCGCCAGCGCATCGAGGTTCGCGAGGACGGCACGCTCGCCGCCGCCAAGCGGGTGCCGAAGCGGTAGGACCAGCCTCGGCGACGCAGGAAGGGACCAGCCGAAACGCCGCCTCCGGGTGTTCCACAGTCGTGTCCACATGGAACAGGCAGAAGCGGCCTAAAGGATTGTTTTCGCTAATTAAAATGGCTTGGCTGGGGCGCCAGGATTCGAACCTGGGAATGGCGGTACCAAAAACCGCTGCCTTACCACTTGGCGACGCCCCACCGGCACGCCGGAACATGTCGCCGGCCGGGCGTCCCGTAAACCCCCAGCCCGTCGCTCAGGCAGCCTCCCGGACCTCGCGGAACAAGCCCAGCTTCTCCTGCGCCGCACGGTCGGAGTAGCCGAACAGCACGGCATCCTCCTCCCCCACGACGCGGAGGGTCAGGCGCCGCCAGGCGGGAACCACGAGCAGGTCGCGGTGGTTCAGGGTGAAGGTCTCGTCGTTCACCGTGGCCTGCACCGACCCTTCGACGCAGACGAGGACGGTGGCGTCGGTCGCGCGGCGGGGAAGGGTGGCGAACCCCTTCGGCAGCAGCCGGACCTCCGCGGCGATGGTGGGCATGACGGAGCCGCCATCGGCCGGGTTCACGAACTCCATGGCGTATCCCAGGTGCGGGTCCGGGACGCCCTCGCGCGCCATCGCGGTCAGGCTCTCCCGCCAATCCGCGTAGGGGTAATGGAACATCGGCTGGTGCGCCGGCCGGCGGGCGGCGGCCGTGCCGCGGAAGGGCCGGAGGTTGCGGCCGTAGCGCAGCAGCGAATCCCCTGCCGGCGCCGCCACCCGCTGCGCCGCCGCGTCCCCGCGCTCGGCGAAGGAGGCGTCGAAGAACGACACGGTGGGGATGTCGAGGCCGTCGAGCCAGATCATCCGCTGCGACGTGTCGTTGCCGTGATCGTGCCACTGCCAGTTCGGCGTCAGGACGAGGTCGAAGGGGCGCATCACCGCGGGCTCCCCGTCCACGGTGGTGCGGGCGCCGTCGCCCTCCAGCACGAAGCGCAACGCGGACTGGGAATGCCGGTGGGCCGGTGCGACCTCTCCGGGCAGGATCATCTGGAGGCCGGCATAGAGGCTCGTCGTCACGGCGGAGGAGCCGGGGAGGCCGGGGTTCTCCAGGATCAGCACCCGCCGCTCCGCCTGCTCGGCGGAGATCAGATCCCCGGCGCGCAGGAGGTATTCCCGGGCGGCGTCGTAGGACCACGCGTGCGCGCGGGCCTTCGACAGCGGCTCCGGCGTGACGAGGGAATGCAGCACCTCCCACAGCGGGTAGAGGCCCGCCGGCGCCATCTCCCCGTACAGGGCCTGCAACTGGGCCTCGGCGTCGTTCGGGCGGGTGGGTGCGACGTGGGTGTCCATGGCGTTCGGTCCTCCGGATGACCGAGGATAGCACCGTCCTCGGCGCGGGTGGGATGGGGCATCACCGCTTCGTGCGGGCGGCGGGGGGTCAGGCGGGGAAGATGAGGGAGTTCGGGACCATCTCGGAATCCATCACCACGATCCGCTCGCGCAGCCGCAACCGCCCCTCGTCGTGCACGAGGAGGTCGTGGGAGACGCCGCAGAGCACGACCTCCGACTGCTTGTCCACGAGGGTCTGGACCACGAGGACGTTCATCCGGGTGCGCGTGCCCTCGACGGCCCGGGCCTTGACGCGAAGGCCGGAGATGAAGCGGCGGTAATATCGCGGCGCGTACATCTGCGTGCGGGTCAGGCCGGTGACGCGGTCGCGCAGCATCCCGCGGCTCTCCGCCATCATGGTGCAGAGGGCGTAGCCCCGTTCGTGGTTCTCCCGCGGGATCACCTGGTAGGTGCACTCGGCCGTGAAGAAGTCCGGCCACGCGTCGAGGCGGACGTCGTCCAGGGCTTCGGCGTAGTCGTCGTAGAAGTCGCGGATCTCATCCAATGTCGGGGGACGGTCCAGGACCGCGCTCATGCGAAAGCCCTCACAGCCCCATCACCCCGCGCCAGTAGCGATACATCCCGCGGATCGCGACCTCCGTGACCATGTGGTCCACGGACGCCGTGTCGCGCCCGCCCATCGCCACGAGCGCCGCGTCACCGTCGGCGGCCGTCGCGATCCCCTGCTGCGACATCTCGATGACCTCGCCGTCGTCCGCGCTCACGAAGCCCGCGGGCCCGAACAGGTTGGCCTGCCGCGTCCGCCGCCGCCGCATCTCCGGCGTGTCGTCGGCGTAGCACCAGTGCGTCCAGTGGAAGTCGAAGGCCCCGGGGCCGGAGGGCACGATCTGGCGGGTGGTGAGGGAGTTCACCTGCTGCTGCAGGATCACGCTCGGGAAGACCGTGATCATCCCCACCGTCTCCTCCCCCGGGAACTCCTGCACCACGTCGAGGATGCGCGGGTCCTCCAGTCGCAGGTCGCCCTGGAAGGTCTTCATGTCGGACGTCACGTCGTTCGACACCTGCTCGCCCTTGCGGGAGATGAGGATGCCGTGGCGGCCGTGCTCGTCATCCACTTGCGTCGCGGATTTCTGGTCGGCACGGAACAGGCCGAAGGTCACGAAGAACACGTGCAGGAGGCCCGCGTGATACGGGTCCTTGATGTTCTCCTGCATCAGCTTCCAGTTGCCGGGGATGCGCTGGCGGTTGTAGCCGAGCACGGCGAGCGGCCGGCCGTCATAGACGCGCGTGTAGTGCGTCCAGAACCGCTCCCCGAGGTACTCGCGGAATGGCGGCGTGGCATGGGAGAAGGTGGCCCAGACCACCCCATTCACCGCCTCCACCCGCAGCCGGTTCAGTCCCCAGTCCCCCGGGTCGAAGTCCGGCGGCATCCCGCCCTGCTTCCTCACGCCCCGCCGGAACGGCACGCCCTGCAGGGCGCCGTTCAGCTCGTAGGACCACTGGTGATAGGGGCAGAGCAGTTCCTTCGAATGCCCGAACCGCGCCTGGCAGAACTTCACCCCGCGGTGCCGGCAGCGGTTCTCCACCACCGTGATCTCGCCCGGTGAGGAGCGCACCATGACGACCGGCCGCTCCCCGAGGGTCGTCGTCTTCCAGTCCCCGACCTTCGGGATCTCGCATTCCAGCCCGACGTAGAGCCAGTGCGGGCCGTACCAGATGCGATCCAGTTCCGCGCGATACACCTCGGGGTCCGTATAGACCCAGTAGGGCACGCGGCCGTTCGCGTCCTCCGGCCACGAGCGGGGCAGGGGGGGTGCGGCGTGGACCGGCATGTCCATGGCGGCGGCTCCGGACGGTTCTTCCCGGCGCGGATGTGGCGCGCCCCTCGCCCGATGTCAAACGCATTCGCCATCGGGCAACGACCTCACGGCCACCGCCCCCCCACCGCCTCCGTCGCCTCCCGGCACGCCCGCAGCAGCGCCGCCGCCGCCGCCGCGTCCCCCGCAGGATCGAAAGCCGCGTTCGCCACGGCCGTCGCGACGAGGGCGAGCCGGCCTCCCGCATCGAACACCGGCGCCGCCGCCGCCCGCAGCCCGGGGATGAGATCGCCCTCCACCCGCGCCAGCCGCGCCGTCGCCACCTCCCGCCGCACCGCCTCCGCCGCCGTGCCCCGGGCCTCGCGCGCCGGCGCATCGCCGAACGCCAGGAACACCCTCCCCGTCGCGGACCCGAGCAGGGGCATGACGGAGCCGAGGGTGAGGCTCGTCACCACCGCCGGATCGCCCGGCAGCCAGCGCACCACCGTCGGTCCCGCATCGCCACAGACCGAGATCATCGCGGTCCGCCCGGTCTCCGCGATCATCCGCCGCACCGCCGCCTCCGCCCGCTCCAGCGCGGGGATGCGGGACAGCGCCGCCAGCCCGATCCGCAGCGCGCCGGAATCGAGGTCGTAGAGCGTCCCCCCCGCCGGCTGCGTCGCGAACCCCGCCGCCACGAGCGAGGCGAGGTAGCGGTGCGCCTGGGAGGCCGAGAGCCCCGCCCGCCGCGCCACGTCCGAGAGCGGCGTCGCGCGCCCGGCTTCCGCGAGGGGTGCGAGGACGCGGTGCCCGGTCTCGAGCGACCCGATGCCCCGGCGCGGCCGGCCGACCGGCCGGGCCGCGG
>CAXVWQ010000329.1:0-5825 GCA_964263755.1 Roseomonas sp.
GGCCAGCCGAAATACCTCAACGGCCCGGAAACCGCCGTCTTCCAGAAGCGCCGCACCCTCTACGGCCTCGACACGGCGCGGGAGGCGGTGTTCCGCGGCGGCCCCCGCTCAGGGCTCATCGTGGTGGAGGGCTACATGGACGTCATCGCCCACCACCAATACGGCTTCGGCGGGGCGGTGGCGCCGGTGGGCACCGCGCTGACGGAGGAACACATGGAGGAACTCTGGCGCGTCTCCCCCGAACCCGTCCTCTGCCTCGACGGCGATGCCGCGGGCGCCCGGGCGGCGATGCGGACGGCGGGGGTGGCCCTGCCGATGGTCGGCACGGAACGCCGGATCCGCTTCGTCACCCTCCCCTCGGGGGAGGACCCGGACACCTACGTCGCCAAGGCCGGCGCCCCCGCCTTCGAAGCGCTGCTGAAGGGCGCCCGCGGCATGGCCGACCTGCTCTACGACGCGGCGGCGGAGGGCAAGAACGTCGCGACCCCCGAAGGGCGTGCCGCCCTGCGGAACGACCTCGTCGCCGCCGCGTCCCAGGTGAAGGACCGGTCGCTCGCCTCCGAATACCGCGGCGTGCTGCTGGACCGCTTCTTCGCCTCCCGCCCCCGGCGAGGCGGCCCGGCGACGAGCCTCCGCCCCCGCCCGGCCCGCGTCGCGCCGAGCGCCGACCACGCCCGGGGCGACCGCGCGCGGGCCCTCCTCGCCATCACCCTCGCCCATCCTTGGGTGCTGGACGAGACGGAGGAGGTCTTCTCCGTCCTCGCCATGCCGGAGGGCCACGCCGCGACCCTGCAGGACGCGTTGCTCGCCTGGCACGTCGCCCCCTCACGGACGCTTGACTCGGACGGCCTGCCGAACCACCTCGACGCGTCCGGCCATGGCACCGCCCGGGCCTGGGCGACGCGGGGGGCAGACCTTCCCACCTCCGTCCGGCCCGACGCGCAGCCGGCCGAAGTGCTGGCGCACTGGTGGCATTTCTTCGGGCTGCTGCGCGGCGAGGCGGCGCTCGTCGAGGATCAGCAGGCCGCGCTCCGCGACCTCCAGGCCACGAATCAGCCGGGCGCCCAGGCCCGGGTCCGGCACCTGACGGAGGCGCTGCTGGCGCTGCGGGGCGGTGACATGGGCCTCGACGCGGGCGCCGACGCATCGATCTGAGGGCCGCGCCCGACCGGATCGGCGGCGGTTCCTGACAGGACGTTAACCCTGCGGCGCGCGCCGTAGGGTAGGGGCACATTTCTCGCCCGCCCCCCGCACGTCCCGGGGTTGGACGGCGCGGGGCGCATCCCCTCATAGGGGCGGGGCAACATTCCACGCGGCGCGTGCGGGCGCGCGGCGGGGCGGGAGCATCGGAGAGCGGCATGGCGACGAAGGTGGCAGGCGGCACGGAGACGACGGAGACGCGCGACGAGGCCGTCGAGGGTGCGCTCGTGGACAGCCTCGTCGCCTCCCTCAAGAAGCTCCTCGCCCGCGGGAAGGAGCGGGGATACGTCACCTACGACGAGATCAACGCCGCCCTGCCGCAGGACCAGATGTCCTCCGAGCAGATCGAGGACACGATGGCGACCCTGTCGGAGATGGGGATCAACGTCGTCGAGGCCGAGGAATCGGCCGACGAGGACACGGAGAAGAAGCCCGCCCCCGTCGCGAAGGCGGAGGGCGAGGAGGAGGAGGAGCCGAAGGAGAAGGAGGAGGAGGAGGGCTCCTCCGGCAACGTCGACGAGGCCACCCTCGGCCGCACCGACGATCCCGTCCGCATGTACCTCCGCGAGATGGGTTCGGTCGAACTCCTCTCCCGCGAGGGCGAGATCGCCATCGCCAAGCGCATCGAGGCCGGGCGCGACATGATGATCGGCGGCCTCTGCGAGAGCCCGCTGACCTTCCAGGCCATCGTGAAGTGGCACGAGGCGGTGCGCGACGGGAAGATCCTGCTGCGCGACGTCATCGACCTCGAGGCGACCAACTCCGTCGGCATGCCCGAGGGCCCGCCCCCGGAGGCCGAGGAGTTCGAGGAGGGCGAGGAAGGCGAGGGCGTCGGCCTGTCCCTCTCCGCGCTGGAGGAGAAGCTGAAGCCCGAGGCGCTCGCCGCCTTCGAGGCGATCGAGGCCGCCTACGGCAAGCTCGAGAAGATGTCGAACAAGCGCATGGAGGCCTACACCTCCGGCGGCGAGTACGCCGTGCGCTCCGAGAAGACCTACGAGAAGCAACGCGCCGAACTCGTCGGCTTCGTGCAGAAGGTCCACCTGCACAACAACCGCATCGAGGAGCTGGTCGACCAGATCAAGGGCCTCTACCGCCGCATGACGGGCTTCGAGGGGCAGGTCCTGCGCCTCGCGGAATCCCACAAGGTCAAGCGCGAGGAGTTCCTGGCGAACTGGAAGGGCGCGGAACTCGACCCCGCGTGGTTCGAGTGCGTCGGCAAGCTCAAGGGCAAGGGCTGGCAGGCCTTCCTGACCCAGTCCCGCGGTGATGCGGAGGCGATCCGTGCCGAGATCGGCAAGGTCGCATCCACCACCGGCCTTCCCGTGGCGGAATACAAGCGCGTCTATGCCACGGTGTCCCGCGGCGAGCGCGACATGACGCAGGCGAAGAAGGAGATGATCGAGGCCAACCTCCGCCTCGTCATCTCCATCGCCAAGAAGTACACGAACCGCGGCTTGCAGTTCTTGGACCTGATCCAAGAGGGCAACATCGGCCTCATGAAGGCCGTGGACAAGTTCGAGTATCGCCGCGGCTACAAGTTCTCGACCTACGCGACGTGGTGGATCCGGCAGGCGATCACCCGCTCCATCGCAGACCAGGCGCGGACGATCCGCATTCCCGTCCACATGATCGAGACGATCAACAAGCTCGTCCGCACGAGCCGCCAGATGCTGCACGAGATCGGCCGCGAGCCGCAGCCCGAGGAACTGGCCGAGAAGCTCGGCATGCCGCTTGAGAAGGTGCGGAAGGTCCTGAAGATCGCGAAGGAGCCGATCTCCCTCGAAACCCCGATCGGCGACGAGGAGGATTCCCACCTCGGCGACTTCATCGAGGACAAGGCCGCGATCATCCCGCTGGACGCCGCCATCCAGTCCAACCTCCGCGAGGCGACGACGCGGGTGCTGTCGTCCCTCACCCCGCGCGAGGAACGCGTCCTGCGGATGCGCTTCGGCATCGGCATGAACACCGACCACACGCTGGAGGAGGTCGGCCAGCAGTTCAACGTCACCCGCGAACGCATCCGCCAGATCGAGGCGAAGGCCCTGCGGAAACTGAAGCATCCCACCCGGTCGCGGAAGCTCCGGTCCTTCCTGGACAGCTGAGGCCGTGGCGGATCTCGGTGGCGACACCGTCCCCGTCGCCGTGGACGTGACCTTCCTCCGCATGGCGCGCCCGCCGACGGGCGCGCCCCCGGCCTTTCCGCCGGACGCGGTGATGGTCCGCCTGCCGCGGCCGACCGTGCCGTTCTACCGCTACCTCTACGACACGGTCGGCGGGGACTGGTGCTGGTGGCTCCGCCGCACCGTGCCCGATGCGCGGGTGGCCCGCATCCTCGCGGACCCGAACGTCACGATCCACGTCCTCTACCGGGACGGCGAGCCGGCCGGGTTCCACGAACTGGAGCGCCGCCCCGACGGCACGACGAACCTGTCCTACTTCGGCCTCATGCCCCACGCGATCGGCGGCGGCCTGGGCCGCGCCTTCCTGCGCCACGCGGTGGACACCGCCTGGGCCGCGGGCTGCACCGCCATCACCGTCAACACCTGCACCGCCGACCACCCCCGCGCCCTGCCGAACTACCTCGCCGCCGGCTTCGAGATGACCCGGCGCGTGCGCGAGGAATGGCCCGTGCCGAGGAACCTCAACATCCGCCTCCCGGCCTAGGGGCGTGCCCCCGGCGATCTACGCGCTCCTGCTCGTCAACTTCGCCGTCGGCACCCAGGGCTTCGTCTTCGGCGGGCTGCTGACGGAGATGGCGGCCGACCTCGGCATCTCCACGGGCACCGCCGGCTTCGCCATCACCGTCTCCTCCGTCACCTTCGCGATCGGCGCCCCGGTCTTCGCCGTCCTCCTCGGCCGCGTCGAGCGCCGGGCCATCCTCCTCTCCGGCCTCGGAATCCTGCTCGTCGGCAACCTCCTCTGCACCCTCGTGCCGGACTTCGGAACGCTGCTGGCCCTGCGCGTGCTGACCGGCACGGGCGCCGCCCTCGCCGGCTCGGTCGGCGGCGCGACCGCGGCGCAACTCGCCCCGCCGGAGAAGCGGGGCCGCGCCATGGCCCTCGTCCTCGGCGGCCTCACCCTCGCCTTCATGCTCGGACTTCCCCTCGGCTCGGCGGTGGGCGGCGCCTTCGGATGGCGCGCCACCTTCGCCCTCGGCGCGGGCATCGCCGTCGCGGCGGCCGTCGCGTTGCTCGCGGTGATGCCGCGGGTGGCCGCCATCCCGGGGCCCCGGGCCAGCCCCCTCTCGCTCCTCCGCATCCCGCCGGTGCGGGCGGCCTACGCGACGATCTTCCTCGCCTTCGTCGCGTCGTTCTGCGTCGTCGCCTTCACGGGGCCGCTGGTGAACCTCGTCACGGGCTACGCCGGCGCGGCGGTCGGCCCGTTCCAGGCGGCGATCGGCGTCGGCTCCATCCTCGGGCTGGTGATCGGCGGTCGGACGTCGGACCGGCCGGGCGGCGGCCGCACCCTCGCGGCCTCGCTCCTCGTCTCCGCGACCTGCCTCCTCGGCTTCGCGGCGCTCCTCGCGGGCTGGGGCGTCGGCCTCGCGGTGCCGCTGCTGTGGCTCGCCATCCTGCTGAACTCCGCGGCGATCTTCGTGATCGTGCCGATCCTCCAGGCCCGCCTCGCGGCGCTGGCGGGCACGGCCACGGCGCTGGCCCTCGCGCTCAACGGTTCCCTCGTCTCCCTCGGCCAGGGGGCGGGCGCGGCGATCGGGGGGGTGGTGAAGGACACGGCCGGTTTCGCCGCGGCGGGGGTGGTCGGCGCCCTCATCGCCGTCGCGGCCGTCCTCACCTCACGCGGGGTCGTCAGCCCCCGGCGCGGGCCGTGAGGCGACGGCCGATCAGGATAATCCACAGCATGATCGTGCCGAGCATGAGCGGCCACGTGACGAGCATGAGCCAGCCCATGACGAACATGGTGACGAGGAGATCCCCGAGATCCCAGCCGAACGGCCCGGGGCAGGGGTGGGACGCCGCCTCGTTCACCGTGCAGCCGAGGGTCTCGGCGATGAGGCTCGTCAGCAGCAGCGAGATGATCGGGGAGAAGCCGATCAGCGTGGCGAGCGTCAGCCAGACGAGGGTGGAGCGCCGCCGCCACCAGGGAAGCGCGGGCGGGGGCGACCCCGCGCTCGGTGCGCCGCGCTCAGCCATGCGCGAAGGTCGCCGCCGACCGGTCGGCGACGTCATCGCGCTCCCGGCCAATCTCAGGTTCCATCGCGTTCTCGCCCCGTCCGATCCAGTTTACGTCTGACGGCGCGCCACGCCCAGCGGAAGGGGACCGCGAGGACCGCGAGCCCCGACACGATCATGACGGCGCCGGTCACGGGGAGGAGCCAGTAGGCACTCATGATGATCACGAGCAGGGGACCGAAATCCCACCCGTACGGCCCGTAACAGGCGCTGGCGCTCAAGTGGCAGTGGGGAACGACGGCCCACCAGACGGCGAGACCGAGAAGGCCGACGATGAACGGCGTCCAGGCGACGAGCGCTACGACCGCCGTCCAGCGGTCCAGGAGCGGCGCGGGCGGGGCCGAGCCCCCCCCCCCTCGCGGCACCCGAGGAAATCGCGCGGATCGCCACCACCCGCCCCGCCACGCAGGTCGTGATCTTTAAAATAGGGTTCAC
>CAXVWQ010000330.1:0-3919 GCA_964263755.1 Roseomonas sp.
GGCGCAAGCGCGTTCGGAGACCAACCCTCCGACGACGGCATTACTTTTCACGGAAGGGGGTCCAGGGGCCCCTGGCTCCTGGCGGATGGAGGTCTGGAGGAAGGCAGCGCCTTCCTCCGGGGCCACGGTCGCAACCCCGCCGAGGATCATTCCGCCGCCAGCGCCGGCGGCGCCCAGGGTGCCGCGGCGCGGCGGCGGGCGACGGCCTCGCGCCAGTGCGTTTGCCAGCGGTCGGCGGGGGCCATGCCGTCGATCGTCGCGGGGCCGGTGACGTTCGCCGCGTCCGGGCCCGTCAGGATGGGCGGGCGGCCTTCCTCCACCGCCCGCATCGCGCGCACCAGCAGGCGGCGGTTGGCGGCGATGGCTTTGTCGGAGGAGGCGAGGGTTTCCCGCGTGCGGTCCTGGATCGCGCCCATGCTCTCCACGGCCCATTGGTCATGGACGTTGATGTCCGCGCCCATGCCCGTGTAGGTCTCGTGCGCCTGCTCGTGCGCATCGAACCCGTAGTCGTTGTGCGCGCCCTTCACCGGGGCGTAGTCCGGCAGGGTGTAGGATTCGAGGCGGTCGGCCCGCATCCGCGCGTGGTCCACGGGTTCGGCGAAGCTCGTGAAGATCGCCACCCAGTAGCAGCGCGTGTCGTCCACCGGCATGTGCCATTGGGTGATCGTCATCGTCGGGCTCATCGGGATGACGAAGGCGGTGGGGAAGAACAGGTTGGTGATGCGGACGTGGGTGACGGCGTCGGAGACGTGGCGCAGCGTCGTCAGCCGCAGGCCCCAGTCGCGGTCCTCCACCTCGATGGTCGGCCGGGGGAAGTCGCGCATCACCGCGGTCATCGGCATGTCCGAGCCGTCGGACGCCGCGCGGAACTGCTTGCCGTAGGTGTCGGAGCCGTCGCCGTCGTCGAAGAAGCGGTGGAGGAAGGACGCGTGGGCGGGGTCGATCCCCACCTCCAGCGCCTGGAGCCAGTTGCAGGAGATGAGGCCCTTGAAGGCGAAGGTGTGGGTGCCCGGCGCGACGAAGCAGTCGAAGGCCGGCATCGGCGGCGCGTCGTGCCCTTCGCCCTGGGGCCCGAGATAGGCGAACACCACGCCGGACCGCACCTCCACCGGATAGGCGCGGTTGCGCACGCGGGTGTGGAGGAGGCTGCCGACCGGTTCGGCCGGCGTCTCCAGGCAGCGCCCGTCATGCGCGAACAGCCAGCCGTGGAAGGGGCAGCGCAGGCCGCCGTCCTCCAGCCGGCCGAAGGCGAGATCCACGCCGCGGTGCGGGCAGGCGCGGTCCATCAGCCCGACGCGCCCCGAATCGTCCCGGAACAGCACCATGTCCTGCCCCAGCGCCCGCACGGCCTTCACCGGCCGCGGCCCGTCCAGTTCCTCCGCCAGCGCGATGGGCTGCCAGTAGCGCCGCAGCAAGGCGCCGCCCGGCGTGCCGGGACCGACCTCCGTCAGGCGGCGGTTCTGCTCGGCGCTCATCATCGGCGGGCGTCCTTCCGGAGGGAATGGGGAGGGGGACATTGTGCGTCCCGCGCCGCGCGCCGTCACCCCCCGGCGACGGCGGGCCGCCGCCCCGGGATCGCGACACGCCCGGCGAACCGGGCTAATCCCGACGCCCGCCCCGGTCCCGCCGCGGGAGCCCCCGACCCGCAGGACAGGACGACGATGCTCGCGCGACCGAACCGCCCCGGCCTCCTCGCCGCCCTCGACACGCCGGACCCCGCGGTCGCCGCGCGCTGGGCCGCCGCCGTCGCGCCCCACGCGGGCGCCCTGAAGGTCGGCCTCGAACTCTTCCTCGCGGCCGGCGCCGAGGTGGTCGCGCGGATCGGCGCGCACCGCCCGATCTTCCTCGACCTGAAGTTCCACGACATCCCCAACACCGTCGCGGGCGCCGTCCGCTCCGTCCTCCCGCTCCGCCCCGCGATGATCACGGTGCACGCCTGCGGCGGCCCGCTCATGGTCGCGGCGGCGCGGGAGGCGGCGGAGGCCGCGGGCGCCGACCGTCCCGCCATCCTCGCCGTCACCGTGCTGACCTCCACCTCCGCCGCCACGCTCGCCGAGACGGGGGTGGCGGGCGGCCCGGTGCAGCAGGTGCTCCGTCTCGCCCGGCTGGCGCTGGAGGCCGGCGCCGACGGGCTCGTCTGCGCCCCGCCGGAGGTCGCGGCGCTCCGCGCCGCCCACGGCCCCGGGCCGCTGCTGGTGGTCCCGGGCGTCCGCCCCGCGGGGTCCGCCCGCGGCGACCAGTCCCGCGTCGCCACCCCCGCCGAGGCGGCGGCGGCGGGGGCGGACTGGCTCGTCGTCGGCCGTCCCATCACCGGCGCCGACGATCCGGCGACGGCGGCGGCGGCGATCGCCGCGGAACTCGCGGCGTGAAGGCCGCCCCGGCACCCGGCGCGTGACCGTCGTCAAGATCTGCGGGCTGAACGACGCGGTCGGGTGGGACGCCGCGGTCGCGGCGGGGGCGGACATGGTCGGGCTGGTCTTCTTCCCGGCCTCCCCCCGCGCCGTGTCGCCGGACGACGCCGCCGCCCTCTCCGCCCGCGCGCCCGTGGCGGGGGAGGGCGGGCCGCTCCGCGTCGGCCTCTTCGTGGACCCGGACGACGCCACCCTCGCCGCGACCCTCGCCGCCGTCCCGCTCGACGTCCTGCAACTGCACGGCGCCGAGACCCCGGCCCGCGTCGCGGCCATCCGCACCCGCTTCGGCGTGCCGGTGATGAAGGCCCTCGGCGTTGCCACGGCCGCCGACCTCTCCGCCGCGGCGGCCTACGCCCCCGTCGCCGACCGCCTCCTCCTCGACGCCAAGCCGCCCCCGGGCGCCACCCGCCCGGGCGGCAACGCCGAGGCCTTCGACTGGACGCTCCTCGCGGGCTGGGCCGCGCCGCTGCCGTGGCTGCTCGCCGGCGGGCTGCGGCCGGGGAACGTCGCCGCCGCCCTTCGCGCCACCGGCGCCCCGGGCGCCGACGTCTCCTCCGGCGTCGAGCGTGCGCGCGGCGTGAAGGATCCGGGGCGGATCGCCGCCTTCGTCGCCGCGGTGCGCGGCGCGGGCGGCGATTCCGCAGCGCCCCCGCCGGCGCGCTGAGCCCGCCACCTTCCTTGCAGCCGGCCCACCTCGCCCTCGCGCTCGTCGTCGCGCTCGTCTGGGGCTTCAACTTCGTCATGATCCGGATCGGGCTCGACGCCGGGGTGCCGCCGCTGCTGATGGGCGCGTTGCGCTTCGCCGTCGCCGCCATGCCCGTGCTGTTCCTGCCGCGGCCGCCGCTGCGGCCGTGGCGGATGCTCGCGATCGGCGCCTTCCTGTTCACGGGGCAGTTCGCCCTGCTGTTCACCGGGATGGCGGCGGGGATGCCGCCGGGACTCGCCTCCGTCACGCAGCAGTCGCAGGCCTTCTTCACCGGCCTCATGGCCGCGCTGGTGCTGCGGGAGCGACCCGCCGCGCGCGGGCTGGCGGGGATGGCGGTGGCCTTCTCCGGCCTCGCCCTCATCGCCACGACCGTCGGGGGCGGCGGCACCACCGCGGAGGGCCTCACCCTCTGCCTCCTCGGGGCGGTGTCCTGGGCCGTGGGCAACGTCCTCCTCCGCGGCGCGGGGCCCGCGCCGGGGGGCGCGGTCGCCCTCATGGCGTGGCTCTCCCTCGTCCCGGTCCTGCCGCTGACGGTGCTGTCGCTCGCCGTCGAGGGCCCCGCCGCCTGGGCCGCCGTGCCGGGCACGGGCTGGGAGGGGGCGGCGTCGATCCTCTACCAGGCCGGGCCGGGGACGCTCCTGGGCTACGGCATCTGGGGCTTCCTCATGTCCCGCTACCCCGCCACGACGGTCGCGCCCTTCGCCCTCCTCGTCCCGATCTTCGGCGCCGCCTCGGCCGCCCTCGTCATGGGGGAGTCCTTCGGGCCGGTGCGGCTGGCGGGGATGGCGCTCGTCCTCGCAGG
>CAXVWQ010000331.1:0-12540 GCA_964263755.1 Roseomonas sp.
CGGGTTCGTCACGCCGTAGGCCTCCGCGTTCACCCGAACGAGCGTCGCCGACCGCGCCGCGTCCAGCACGCCCGTCCCGCCCGCGCGCACCGCGGGTGTCAGGATCCCGCGGTCCCGCGTCATCGCCCAGCGCCGCGCCTCCAGCGCCTCGTCGAACAGCGGCTCCCGCCGCTTCAGCGCCGCCATCCCCGCCGCGGGCTCCGCCATCAGCAGTTTCAGCCCCTCGACCGACGCCTTCACGAAGGACGCGGCCTGCTGCTGATTGCGCTCCAGCCACTCCGCCCGCACGACGAGCGCGGAGCCGTAGATGTCCAGCCCGTTCTCGGCATACGGCCACGCGATGATGTCCTCCTCGCGCGCCCCGATGCCGACGAGGTTGAAGTGAACGGTGAAGAGGAACCCCGTCACCGCGTCCACCTGGTTCTGGAACAGCATCGTGTCCCGCAGGTTGGGCGCCATCGCCGTCCAGCGCACCGCGTTCACGTCGAACCCCTGGGCGCGCGCGAAGGCCGGGAAGATCATCCGCGACCCTTCGCCTTCCGGTGCGCCGAGCCGCTTGCCGACGACGCCTGCCGGGGACGTGATGCCCGACCGCCGAATCGTCACGAGCGCCGCCGCCGTGCGGTCGAGGATCTGGTAGATCGAGACGAGCCGCTTGTCCGGGTTCTCCGCGTTGAACTTCACGAGCGTCGAGGGATCGGTGTAGCCGATGTCGTAGGCCCCGGACGCGATCTTCACCGCCGTGTCGCCGGACCCGAAGCCGCGGTCCATGCGCACGGCAAGCCCCTCGCGCCGGAATACGCCGCGGTCCTCGGCGAGGGCGAACATCCCGTGGTTCCCCTGCAACGCCCAGTCGAGGCAGAAGCGGATGGCGGCCTGGGCATGGGCCGGGCGGACGACGTGGGGCGCGGCGAGCAGCGCGCCGCCCGCGGCGAGGAGATGACGACGGTCGATCATGGGGGGGCCTCCGGGGACGATCCGGCGCCGCATAGCACGAACGGGGCCGCCGTCACGTCATCCGCGACGCCGTCACCCCACCGCGGCGGCCTCCGTCGGCTCCATGTCCACGGACACGCTGACCGTGTGCTTCCCGCCCCCGAGGATCACCCCCCGCAGCGGCGACACGTCGGCGAAGTCGCGCCCCCAGCCGAGGGTGACGTGCTCCTCGCCCACGAGGATCGCGTTGGTGGGGTCGAGGTCCGTCCACCCCGCCGCCGGCCCGCACCAGGCGGAGACCCAGGCGTGCGACTGGTCCACCCCCAGCCGCCGCACCCCGCCCGGCGGCGGCCGGGTGCGGATCGTGCCGGAGACGTAGCGCGCGGGAACCCCGTGCATCCGCAGCCCCGTGACGAGGAGGTGCGCGAAATCCTGGCACACCCCTGCCCGCCGCCGCAGCACCTCGGCCACGGGGGTGGAGACGGTGGTCGCGCCCGGCCGGAAGGACAGCCCTTCGCGGAAGGCGCGCGCCACGGCCGTGACGGCCTCCCCCACCGGCCGCCCGGGGGGGAAATGCGCGGCGATGAAGTCCCGCGCCCCCGGCACCGGGGGCAGCAAGGGGGAGGCGAACAGGAACTCCGCCGCGTCCGGATCACCCCGGGAGAGGTCCGCCACCGCCTCCCAGCCCGGCGTGTCCCGCGGCAGGGGAGGGGGCGCCGCCACCACCGCCTCGTATTCCGCGGTGACCGAGAAGCGCGAATGCGGCCGGTCCATCGTCAGCCACGTCACCCGGTTGCCGAAGTGGTCGGTGCCGTCCTCCCGGCGCGCCGGCGGCGGGTCGCTCACCACCACCGCCCGCCGCACCCTCTGGCGCGGCAGGTCGCGCGGCAGCAGGTGCAGCAGGTGCATCGCGAGATCGACCGATTCGCCGTAGGCGTAGGCCGTGACGTGCCGCACCCGCCAGTTCACGGGGCGGTCTCCCGACGGCAACCGCCCGTCGTCACGCCGCCCCCCGCACCGGCTCCGCCGTGTCCACCCCGAGCCGCCGGGGCGCCGCCAGCAGCGTGAAGTAGCGCCGCGCGACGCCGTCCGAGAGCCCCGACACCGCCTCCTCCATCGCCAGCAGCCGGGGGGACAGGGCCGCGGCCGCCGCCGCGCCGCCATCCGGCAGTCCGGAGGCGCGGACCACCTCCGCCGCCATCGTCTCCGCATCCGACCGGAGGGAGGCAGCCTCCCCCGCCAGCGCCGCGTCCCCCTCGCCCTCCACCTGGGCGAGGAGCGCGGCGGCGGCGGCCAACTGGAACGCCAGCCCGCGCGGGTTGGCCGGATCGGCGATCACGAGATCCAGCGCCGGCCCCGGCTGCAGCACGTGCAGGTAGCGGTTGCGGTAGGTGATGACGGAGTCGCACAGCTCCAGCGCCAGGGCCAGCCCGCTCTCGACCCGCGCCGGCGGCTCCGCCAGCACCTGCCCCAGCATCCCCGCCACGCTCGCCGCCCGCTCCATGCGCCGCCCTAGGTCGAGGAAGGCGTGCGCCCCGCCCCGCACCATGTTCTCCGCCGCGACGCCCGCCACACCGGAGGCGTAACGCACGAGCAACCCCAGCGCGGCGGACAGCCCCGGCAGGCCGCGCGTGATGCGCAGCGCCGCCCGGGCCTCCCGCAACGGCCCCGTGAAGGCGGCGAGCATGTCGCCCGTCAACCGGTCGCGCGACGCCTCGACGAGGCGTTCCACGCGGGCCGTCAGCCGCATCAGCTGCCCTTCGGCGTCCGCGGCGCCGGACAGGGCGTGGCGCAGCGCGGCCTCCCCGCCTCCCGCCTCCTCCGGGATCAGCTTCGCCACGACGAGGCAGCGGGACAGCGGGCGGAGTTCCGCGATGTCCCGCGGCAGGACCGGCGCGCGTTCCAGGCGCGCGATCGTCGCCCGCATCAGCCGCGCCGCGTCGTCCAGCCGCTCCACGTAGCGGCCGAGCCAGAACAGGTTGTCGGCGACGCGGGAGGGCAGGTCGCCGGCCGTGCGGCGGATCGCCATGGCGGGGAGGGTGAGGGCGGCGGTGCCGCGGACCTCGCCGCCCTCCTCCGCCGTGACCCACACGTCCTTCGCCGTGGCATCGGCCAGCCGCGCGACGCCGCCGGGCATGGTGCGCCACGCCGCGCCGTCGCGGACGAGGAACAGGCGGAGCGACACCGCCCTCGGTTCGAGGCGCCCGCCGCCGAGGGCGGGGGCGAGGGAGGCGGCGGGCACCGCCACCTCCGCGCGCAGCCGCGCCTCGTCCGGCGGTTCCGCCCGGGGATCGGCGGCGTGGCGCGAGCCCGCGGCGGCCGGCCACGTCACCCCGGCGCAGGGCAACCGCAGCGGCTCGCCCAGCAGGCGCTCGCTCAGCCTCGGCAGGAAGGCGCCGAGGGCCGGCGCCTCGACGAGTTCGGCCCCCGGGTGGTTCAGCAGCAGCACGGCGCCGCGCCGCCACGCGTCCAGCAGCCCGGCCACGCCGCGGCCGGGGTCGCCGCCATCCTCCAGCGGGTCCAGCGCCCGGCCGGGGACGCGGCGCAGCAGCACCCGCAGCGGGCGCAGGCCCCGCAGGGTCTTCAGGAACACCGCCCCGCCGCGGACGGCGAGATCACCCGGCTCCGCCAGCGCGCAGGACAGGTCGCGGGCCAGCCGCACGTGCTCGGCCCAGGCCGGGTGCAGCACGCCAGGGGTGAGGAGGGCGACCCCGCCCTCTCCCGCCGCGCGTTGCAACGCGTCCCGCCACGCATCCACGAAGGGCCGCAGCGGTCGCACCCCGACCGCCCGCACCGCCTCCGGCAGCGCCCGGGCGAGGCGCCCGCGGTGGGACAGGGCCCGCGCCATGCCCTCCACGTCGCCGACGCCGTCGGCCACCACGGTCCAGCGCCCGTCGGGGGCGCGGATCAGGTCGGCCGCGAGGGATTGGAGGAACGGCCGCACCCCCGCGCCCCGGGCCGGACGCAGGAAGCCCGGGTTGGCGAAGACGAGTTCCGGGGGGATCGCCCCGTCCCGCAGCAGCGCGTCGCCGTCGTAGAGGTCGGCCAGCACGGCTTCGAGGAGCCGGGCGCGCTGGGCCAGCCCCTCGGCCAGGGCGCCGAACTCCTCCCCGGACAGGACGAAGGGGACCGGGTCGAGCCGGGGCGGGGGGGCGCCCGTCGCCTCCTCCTCGGTGGACAGGCGGTCGAGGAGGCGTGCCCGTTCCACCAGCGCGCCGTCCGGCAGGCTCATCAGGCCGCCGAGGAGGCCGCGCCAATGGGGACGGATGCCGCCGGCGCCGTCCACCATTTCGTCCAGTGGCGTCTCGTCCAGGGGCGTCGCATCCGGCGGCGCGCCGCTCACGGCAGCGCCTCCAGGGTCATCTCCGTCGTGAAGGTCACCTCCGCGAGGTCGTGCGTGCCGCTGACGGGGGCGCAGAGGCGGGGGTCGGAGGCGGCGGCGAGGGCGACGTGGTTCTCGGCCGCGAGGAGGCCCGAGGTGGCGTCGAACCCCACCCAGCCGGCACCGGGGAGGAAGGCCTCGGCCCAGGCGTGGAGTTCGGCGGCGTTCTCGTCGGGCGTCAGGATGTAGCCGGAGCAGAACCGGGCGGCGATGCCCATGGACCGCAGGGCGTGGACGAGCACCCAGCCGGAGTCGCGGCAGGAACCCTCCGCGCGGGCGAGGGTCTCCTCCACCGGCCACACGCCCGGCTCGTCGCGGCGGATGTAGGCCACCTGCGACGCGACGCGCCGCGCCAGGGCGAGGAGGGTGGGGATGGTCTCCCCCGCCACCGGCCGAAGGGCCGCGATGCCCGGCCCGACGGGGGGCAGGGCGAGGCAGGGGCCGAGTTCGGCAGCGAGGACCGGGTCGTAGGCGAAGGGCCAGCGATCCGCGCCGCCCTCCAGCACGAAGTCGAACGGGTTCACCACCGCCAGCGTCACGTCCAGCCGGACGAGCACCTCGAACCCCTCGACCGGCCCGAAGACGAGGACGCGCGCCTCCGTGTTGCCCTGTGGATCCCGGCTCCATCGCACGGTTGCCGCCGGCGTCACCGACAGCTCGTAGCGCAGCACCCTGTCCCGGACGTGCGGCGCCGGGGAGAGCCGGATGGTCTGCGGACCGATGAGGACCGGCCGGTCGTAGGAATAGGCCGTCCGGTGGATGAGGGACACGGCGCGGGGCATCGGTGGGGAAGGGGCCTCGATCCGTTGGGGGCGATGCAGCATAGCCGCGGCCGGCCGGGGCGATAGGGGCGGGGCGATCGGGGCGGGGCGATGGGGCAGCCGCCGACACCTCCGCGCGACGAGGGGCGGCCCGCCGTGGCACCGCCCTTGCTTCGCGTCCCCGGACCGGGGACGCCGCGGGCTGGTGCCGCGCGCCCCCGCCGTGGCAAGGGTGCAGGGCACCGGAATCGGAGGGGACCATGACCGCGACGCGTTACAGGATGGAGCGCCGGGCGCTGCTCGGCGGCGGCGCCGCGCTGGTGCTGGCCGCGGTGCCGGGCGCCCGGGTCAGCGCGCAGACGCTCGACAAGGTCTCCTTCCAGACCAACTGGCGCGCCCAGGCGGAGCACGGCGGCTACTACCAGGCCGTCGCCAACGGCATCTACCGCCGCCACGGCATCGAGTGCGAGGTGCGGATGGGCGGCCCGCAGATGAACATGGGGCAATTGCTGCTGGCCGGCCGCGTGGACATGACGATGTCCAACGGCTTCTCCGCCCTGAACTACGTGCGGGAGAACGTGCCCTTCCGCACCATCGGCGCGATCATGCAGAAGGACCCGCAGGTGCTGATGACCCACGAGGGCAACGGCATCAATTCCTTCGAGGACATGCGGGGCAAGCCGATCCTCATCGGCGCCTCCGGCCGCACGACCTACTGGCCGTTCCTCAAGCGCCGCTTCGGGTTCGAGGACAGCCAGATCCGCCCCTACACCTTCAACATCCAGCCCTTCATGGTGGACCGCATGGCCATCCAGCAGGGCTTCGTGTCCTCCGAGCCCTTCGCGGCGCAGGAGGCGGGGGCGCGGGTGAAGGTCTTCCTCATCGCCGACGCCGGCTACGACAACTACAACACGACGATCGACATCGCCGACCGCATGATCGCCGAGAAGCGCGACCTCGTGCAGCGCTTCGTCAACGCCACCATCGAGGGCTGGACCGAATACATGGCCGGCCGCAACGTCGAGGCCGCGAACGCCCAGATCAAGCGCGAAAACCCGGAGATGACGGACAGCAAGATCGCCTTCGCGGTGCGGGCGATGAACCAGCAGGGGATCGTGCGCTCGGGCGCGGCGGTGGAGCAGGGCATCGGCGCGATGACCGACGCCAAGTGGCTCCGCTTCTACGAGACGATGCGCGACGCCGGGGTCTATCCCGCGGGCATGGACGTGCGGAAGGCCTATACCCTCGACTTCGTGAACAAGCGCGTCGGCGTTGCCTGAGGGCGTGACGCGCGCGGCGAGGGCCGTCGCCACCCTGGAGGGGGTGGAGAAGCGCTACCCCAACGGCACCCTCGCCGTGCGGGGCGTGGACCTGACGGTGCGGGAGGGGGAGTTCGTCTCCCTCCTCGGCCCGTCGGGCTGCGGCAAGTCCACGGTGCTCCGGATGATCGCGGGGCTGATCCCCGCGAGCGCCGGGCGCATCGCGGTGGACGCGCCGCAATCCGGCGAGGTCGGCTTCGTGTTCCAGGAGCCGACGCTGCTGCCGTGGTCCTCCGCGCTGAAGAACGTGATGCTGCCCCTGCGCCTGACCCACGTCCCGCGCGCCGAGGCCGAATCGCGCGCGGCGGCGGCCCTCGCCTCCGTCGGCCTCGCGGGCTTCGAGAAATCCTACCCCCGCGCCCTGTCCGGCGGCATGAAGATGCGCGTGTCCATCGCCCGCGCCCTCGTCACCCGGCCGCGGATGCTGCTGATGGACGAGCCGTTCGCGGCGCTGGACGAGATCACCCGCCACAAGCTGAACAACGACCTGCTGACCCTGTGGGAGGCGCAGCGCTTCACCGTGATCTTCGTGACCCATTCGGTGTTCGAGAGCGTCTATCTCTCCGAACGCATCATCACCATGGCCGCCCGACCGGGCCGGGTCTTCGACGACCGGGGCGTCGCGGCGCCCTATCCCCGCGACGAGGCGTTCCGCACCTCCCCCGAATACGCCGCGCTGTGCCGCGAGGCCTCCGCCGCCCTCAACGCCGCGATCGCCGCATGACCGACACCGAGACCCCGCGCGAGGCTGTCGCCGGCGGCACCCGGCTGCCGCGCCTCCGCCTCGGCGCGCCGTCGGTCCTCCGCATCCTCGCGCCGCTCACCATCGGCATCCTCGTCCTCGTCGCCTGGGAGGTGGCGGTGCGGGTGCAGGGCATCCCCGTCTACATCCTCCCCGGACCCATCCAGGTGGCGCAGACGCTCGTCCGCGACTGGGGCACGCTGTCGGTCTCCCTATGGGTGACGTTGCAGATCACCTTCGCCGCGCTGTTCGTGGCGGCCACCGCGGGGCTGCTGCTGGCGATCCTGTTCGCGCAGTCCCGGATCATCGAGATGTCGCTCTTTCCCTACGCGGTGATCCTCCAGGTCACGCCGATCGTCGCCATCGCCCCGCTCATCATCATCTGGGTGAACGACGTCACGATCTCGCTCCTCATCTGCGCCTGGATCGTCGCCTTCTTCCCGATCCTGTCGAACACCACGCTCGGCCTCAACTCCGCGTCGCACGACCTGCTCGACCTGTTCCGCCTCTACCGCGCCTCCCGCTGGCAGGTGCTGACGCGGCTGCGGCTGCCCTCGGCGATGCCCTACTTCCTCGCGGGGCTCCGCATCTCCGGCGGCCTCGCCCTCATCGGCGCCATCGTCGCGGAGTTCGTCGCGGGGACCGGCGGCACCGCCTCCGGGCTGGCCTACCGCATCCTCGAGGCGGGCTACCAGTTGCAGATCCCCCGCATGTTCGCGGCCCTGGTGCTTGTGTCCGGCACCGGAATCGCGATCTTCGCGGCCATGTCCCTTCTCTCCCACCTCCTCCTCCGGTCCTGGCACGAGAGCGCGCTCTCGCGGGAGCAGCGCTGATGCTCCGCGATTCGATCCCCGGCTGGGGCCCGTACTGGCTCCGCGACGCCCGGGTGCACTCCTCATTCCTCACGGAAATGCCCGGCCCGATGGACCAGGAGGGCCTGATCCGCGTGGACGTGCAGGTCGATGACGGCCGCATCGCCGCCATCGAGCCGGAGGGGACGGCCCCGGAGGACGCCGTCCACGTTCAAATGCGCGGCGGCCAGATCTGGCCCGGTCTCGTGGACGCCCACACCCACCTCGACAAGGGCCACATCTGGCCCCGCACGAAGAACCCCGACGGCACCTTCGGGGGCGCCATCGAGGCCGTGATGGGCGACCGCGGCGCCAATTGGTCCGAGGAGGACATCCGCGCCCGCTTCGACTGGGGCCTTCGCGCCTCCCTCCATCACGGCACGGTGGCGATCCGCACCCACCTCGACTCCTACCTGCCGCACGGCCGCAGGGCCTGGCGCATCTTCCGCCAGTTGCGGGACGAATGGGCGGGCCGGATCACCCTCCAGGCCTCCTCCATCGCCCCCCTCGACCGCTTCCAGGGCGACGAGGGCGAGGAACTCGCCGATCTCGTCGTGGCCAATGGCGGCATCCTCGGCATGGTCACGCGCCTGACCGGCGGGGTCCACGACGACCTGCCGAGCGACTTCCAGCCGATGCTCGACCGCTTCTTCCAGATCGCGGAGGACCGCGGGCTGGAGATGGACCTGCACGTGGACGAATCCGGCGACAGCGGCGCCCGCGCCCTGAAGGAGATCGCCCTCACCGCGCAGCGCCGGGGATTCAAGAAGCCGATCCAGGTCGGCCACTGCTGCTCCCTGTCCCTGCAGCCGGAAGTCTTCGCCAGGGAGACGATCCGGGCGGTGGCGGATGCCGGCATCTCCGTCGTCGTCCTGCCGATGTGCAACATGTACCTCCAGGGCCGCGCGGTGGGCCGCACCCCCCGCTGGCGCGGCGTCACCCTCGTCCATGAGTTGAAGGCCGCGGGGGTCCGCGTCTCGCTCGCCTCCGACAACTGCCGCGACCCGTTCTATGCCTACGGTGATCACGACATGCTGGAGGTCCATCGGGAGTCCACCCGCATCCTCCAGCTCGACCACCCCTTCGCCGATTGGCCCGCCGCCGCCTCCCGCCGCCCGGCCGATGCCATGGGCTTGCGCGACCACGGGCGGATCGCGCTCGGCCACGCCGCCGACCTCATCCTCCTCGACGCCCGTTTCATGACGGAGGTCCTCGCTCGCCCGCACGCCAACCGCGTCGTCCTCCGCAACGGCCGCCTCCTCGACGCGCCGTTGCCGGACTGGCGTGAACTGGACGCCACCGTCGGCATCGCCTGACGCGCCGGCCCGGACGGGACGCAGCCGCCTGCGTGGCCAGGATGGCGCACCGTGACCTAAAAGTCGCGCCTCGTCCGATCGGGGGATGGCCGCCTCCGCGCGCCTGGGGCAATCGGGCGCGATGCGCGCCCTCCTCCTCGCCCTCCTGCTCGCCCCGACCGCGGCCCTCGCCCAGGGCCCGGCCCGCGACCTGCCGTATCGCACCTTCGGCAACTGGCTCGTGGGGTGCGACAACGCCGGGGGCTGCGCCGCGCTCGTCCTGCCGGAAGGCGAGGGGCCGGGCCGCGTCTATCTCCGGATCGCCCGCGGCGGCGCCGGGGCGGACGTGGCGGAGATGGCCGTGGTTCCCGTCGGCGGCAGCGCCCCGACCGGCGGCTGGCGCGTCAGCGTGGAGGGCGGCGGCGCCATCGGCCCGGTCCTCCCCCGTTCCAACGACCTGTCCGGCCGCGCCGTCCTCGCGCCGCGGGAGTTCACCACCCTCCTCACCGGCCTCCGCGACGGCGCCCGCCTGACCGTCGAGGGCGGTAACCGCCCGCCCTTCGTCATGGACATCCGCGGCGGCGGCGCCGCGCTGCGCTGGATGGACGAGCGCCAGGGCCGCAACCGCACCACCACCGCCCTCGTCGCCCGCGGCCCCGGCGCACCCCCGACCGGCGACGGCGTCCCCCCGAAGGTGGGGATCCCCCCGGCCGCCCCGCAGGCCAACCTGCCGCGCGCCCCCGCCCTCAACGCCGCGGGGTCCGAAACCACCTGCGAGGCGCCCGGCACCGGCGCTCCCCCCGGCTCGGCCGGCCGGGTGGCGGGCCCGACCATCGCGCCGCCGCCCCCGGCCACGGTCCGGCTGGCCGGCGGCAACCTCCTCTACCTCCTGCCCTGCGCCCGGACCCCGCAGGGCCCGACTTTCCTGCCGCTGCTGTCGAACCGGGAGGGGCGGTCGCCCCGCAAGGTCAGCCTCCCCCGCCCCGGCGGCGCCGTCGCCACCCCGGCCAACGCCCGCTACGAGGCGGAGACCGGCCTCGTCGGCCACTCCGTCCGTCAGGGCCGCGACTGCGGCGAGGAGTCCCGCTGGGCCTGGGACGGCACGCGCTTCCGCCTCATGTCCTGGACCGCCATGCCCGCCTGCCGGGGGGTCGCGGAGGCCGACTGGCTCGTCCTGCACCGCGCCGAGGCCGAGGAGGCGGAGCCGCCCCCGCCGCCCGAGCCCGCCCCGCCCCGCCGCCCCAGCCGTCCGCAGCGGCGGAGTTGAGCCCGCTACCAGCGCGCGAAGGCCGCCTTCACGCGTTCGAGGAAGGCGCCGCACTCCTCCGGCGTCCGCCGGTCCATGCCGGTGAGGGCGTGCCAATCCACCCGGCAGCGCGGCGCCAGCAGCCGGCGGATGCCGCGTCGGACGAGTTTCCGGTCGGGATGCCCGATCACCCAGAGCAGCCACCACGGCGAGCCGTAGGTCGTCACCACCGCGAGGCGTCGGATGTTCGGCAGGCCCGGCTCGATCGCGCCCCCGCCGATGTGGAAGGCCAGCCCCACCGCCCAGACCCGGTCGAACCAGCCCTTGAGCATCGCGGGCATGCCGTACCACCACGTCGGATAGACGAGCACGAGCGCCTCGGCGCGCCGCAGCGCCTCCGCGTGGTCCTCCAGCCCTTCGAGGTTCCCGGGGACGTCACGATACCGCCCGCGCTCCTCGGCGTTCAGCGCCGGTCGGAACCCCTCGGCGTACAGGTCGCGGAACTCCACCGCATGGCCCGCCCCTTGCAGCGCGTCCCGCACGCCGCGGGCGAGGGCGGCGCCCAGGCTGTCGGGCCGGGGGTGGCAATTGATGAGGAGGACTCGCATCGCGCCATGATGCCGCCACGAGACCCCGCCGATAAGGCGTCCCGATGACCCAGCCCGTCCCCGCCCCGCTGTCCGATTACGGCCCCGGCACGATCCTGCGCCGCGCCGCCGACCTGAGGGCGTTCCGGATCGCCCCGGGTGACACGAATTACTTCGCCGTCCTGCTCGACCCCGTGACGGACGGCGTGACCTTCACCTTCGTCGTGGAGATCTTCGCCCGCGGCGGCGCCACGCCGCCGAACGCCCATTCGACCGCGCACGAGGTCTTCTTCGTCCTGCACGGGGAGGGTGTCGCCACGTCGAACGGCGAACGCCACCCCATCGCCGCCGGCGACACCCTTCTCCTGCCGCCCGGGAGCGAACACGTCGTGGAGAACACTGGCCCCGGCAAGCTCTACTGCCTCACCCTCATGCAGCCGAACGAGGGCTTTGCCGAACTCATCCTCGCCGGCACGCCCGTCGAACTGGACGAGGAGGACCGGGCCGTCCTGTCGGGGGCCGTCCTGACCGGGGCGATCTGGCGTTGAAGGTCCTGCACATCTACGCCCACCCGCTGGAGGAATCCTTCCACGCCGCGGTGCGCGACGCCGCGATGGAGGGGATGCGCGCCGGCGGCCACGAGGTGGACCTGCTGGACCTCTACGCCGAGGGCTTCGACCCCGTGCTGCGGGCGGAGCACCGGCGCATCTACCACGACGAGGCGGCGATCTACGCGACGGTGGGCGGATACGTGGAACGCGTCCGCGCCGCCGACGCGCTCGTGCTGTCCTTCCCCACTTGGTGCTTCGGCCCGCCCGCCATCCTCAAGGGCTTCTTCGACCGGGTCTTCATCCCCGGCGTCTCCTTCACGCTGCACGACGGCGTGGCGAAGCCGGCGCTGACGAACATCCGCCGGATCGTCGGCATCTCCACCTACGGCCGCCCGCGCTGGACCGCGCTGATGATGGGCGACCCGCCGCGGAAGATGGTGACGCGCTACCTGAAGCTGCTGACGGGCGGGCGGGCGAGAACGGCCTACCACGCGCTCTACGACATGAACCGGACGGACGACACGAAGCGGCAGGTCTTCCTCGGCACGGTGCGGGAGCGGATGAGGAGGATGTGACGCGCGGACTGAGGAGACGATTCAGCGGGCCGCCTCCACCTCCTCCCGCCGCATCTCCAGTTCCAGCCACCGCTCCTCCGAGGCCGCGAGGGCGGCCTGCCTCTGGCCGAGGAGGGAGGACGCCGCGGTGAAGCGCGCGGCATCCCGGTCGTACAGCCCCGGGTCGGCCAGGATGCCGTTCAGCCGGGCGATCTCGGCCGACAGCCGTTCCATCTCGTCCGGCAGGGTCTTCAGCGCCCGCATCTCGGCCATCGAGAGGCGCGGGCGGGCCGCCTCCGCGACCGGCGCGGCCCGC
>CAXVWQ010000332.1:0-4141 GCA_964263755.1 Roseomonas sp.
CGCGACGCGTGACGAGGCGGGCCGACCACTTCGGGACACGCCGATCACATGGCCATCGCCTTCGTCTTCCCCGGCCAGGGAAGCCAATCCGCCGGCATGGGCCGCGACCTCGCCGCCGCCTTCCTCCCCGCGCGCGAGGTCTTCGAGGCGGTGGACGAGACCCTGCACCAGAACCTGTCCCGCCTCATGTTCGAGGGCCCGCCGGAGGACCTGACCCTCACCGCCAACGCCCAGCCCGCGCTCATGGCCATGTCGCTCGCGGTGCTGCGGGTGCTGGAGAAGGAGGGCAACCTCGACCTCAAGACAGGGGTCGCGCTCGTCGCCGGCCACTCCCTCGGCGAGTACTCCGCGCTGGCGGCGGCGGGCGCCTTCACCATCCCCCAGGCGGCCCGCCTCCTCCGCCTCCGCGGCGACGCCATGCAGCAGGCCGTCCCCGCGGGCACCGGCGCCATGGCCGCCCTGCTCGGCGCCGAACTGGACGGGGCGAAGGACATCTGCGCCCGCGCCGCGACGGACCCCGAGACAGGGGAGACCGAGGTCGTCGAGGCCGCGAACGACAACGGCGGCGGGCAAGTCGTCATCTCCGGCCACAAGGGCGCGGTGGAGCGCGCCGTCGAACTCGCCAAGGCCGAGGGCGTCCGCCGCGCCATGCTCCTCCCCGTCTCCGCCCCCTTCCACTGCGCCCTCATGGCCCCCGCCGCCGACGCCATGGCCGAGGCCCTGGCCGACGCGCCCCCGGCCGCCCCGATGATCCCCGTCGTCGCCAACGTCACCGCCGAGAAGGTGACCGACCCCGCGACCATCGCCGACCTCCTCGTGCGGCAGGTCACCGGCACCGTGCGCTGGCGCGAATGCGTCGCCACGATGACCGCGCTCGGCTGCGACACCTTCGTCGAGGTCGGCGCCGGCCGCGTCCTCACCGGCCTGATGAAGCGCAACGCCCCCGAGGCACGCGCGCTGTCCTGCGCCACCCCCGCGGAGATCGAGGCGGTCCTCCGAGCCCTATGACCTGCCCCGCCCGCCGGTGGCGCCCCCCGGGCCGCCCCGCGTGACCCCCGTCTCCGCCATCCTCCGCACCGACGACCCCGAGGCCCGACGCGCCGTCCTCGACGGCCTCGGCGCCTACAACGACGCGACGACCGACGCGAGCCAGGAGGGCGGGCCCCTCTCCGCCGTCCTCCGCGACGGCCCGGACGGCCCCGTCCTCGGCGGCATCATCGGCCGGATCTACGGCTCCTGGCTCCACCTCGACTTCTTCCACCTCCCGCCGCCGCTGCGCCGCGCCGGCCACGGCGCCCGCCTCCTCGCGCTGCTGGAAGCGGAAGCCCGCGCCCTCGGCGCCGTCGGCGCCCACCTCGAGACCTTCTCCTTCCAGGCCCGAGCCTTCTACGAGCGCCACGGCTACGAGGTGTATGGCACCATCCCCGACTACCCGCCCGGCCATGCCCGCCACTCCCTCCTCAAGCGCCTCGCCCCCGGGCGCCTCGACACCGCGGAGACGCCCTGAATGTTCGACCTCACCGGCAAGTCCGCCCTCGTCACCGGCGCCACCGGCGGCATCGGCGCCGGCATCGCCCGCGCCCTGCACGCCCGGGGGGCGAAGGTGGCGCTGACGGGGCGACGCGAGGCCGAACTCCGGGCCCTCGCCGCCGACCTCGGCGACCGCGCCCTCGTCGCCCCCGCCGACCTCTCCGACCCTGAGGCCCCGGCCGCCCTGGTGGAGACGGTCGAGGCCGCCTTCGGCGCCCTCGACATCCTCGTGAACAACGCCGGCCTGACGCGGGACGGCCTCGCGCTGCGGATGGGCGACAAGGACTGGTCCGACGTCATCGAGGTGGACCTCACCGCCCCCTTCCGCCTCGCCCGCGCGAGCCTCCGTGGCATGATGCGGCGCCGCGCCGGGCGCATCATCTCCATCGCCTCCATCGTCGGCGTCACCGGCAACGCCGGCCAAGCCAACTACGCCGCGGCCAAGGCCGGCCTCATCGGCATGTCCAAGGCCCTCGCGCAGGAGGTCGCGCCGCGCGGCGTCACGGTGAACGTCGTCGCCCCCGGCTTCATCGGCACCGCCATGACGGACGCCCTCACCGACGCCCAGCGCGCCACCCTCCTCTCCCGCATCCCCCTCGGGAAGATGGGCCGCGTCGAGGACATCGCCGCCGCCGTCACCTACCTCGCCTCCGACGAGGCGGCGTGGACCACGGGCGTCACCCTCCACGTCAACGGCGGCATGGCGATGATCTGAGGGGGCTGGCGCGGGCGGCACCACCCTTGCAGGACCGGCCCGTGCCCCTCCTCACCCTCCGCGACGCCACGAAGCGCTTCGCCCCGCCCACTCCCATCGGCGACCGCCTCGCCACCCTGCTCGGCGCCACCCCCCGCCCCCGCACCGTCCACGCCGTGGACCGCGTGTCCCTCAGTGTCTCCCGCGGCGAGGTCCTGGGGGTCGTCGGTGAATCCGGCTGCGGCAAGTCCACCCTCGGCCGCATGATCGCGGGCGTCTACGAACCCACCTCCGGCGACATCCTGTTCGACGGCGCCCCGGTGATGCGGAACGGCCGCAAGACCACCCCCCGCGTCCAGATGATCCACCAGGACCCTTTTGCGAGTCTCGACCCCCGGATGCGCGTCGCCGACACGATCGCCGAAGGCCCCATCGCCCACCGCATCGCCACCCGCGCCAACGCCGACGCCCACGTCGTCGCCACCCTCACCCGCGTCGGCCTCGACCCCGCCCTCCGCCACCGCTACCCTCACCAGTTCTCCGGCGGCCAGCGCCAGCGCGTAGCCATCGCCCGCGCCCTCGCCATGAACCCCGACCTGCTGGTGCTCGACGAACCCGTCGCCTCCCTCGACGTCTCCGTCCAGGCGGGCGTCCTCAACCTCTTCCTCGACCTCCGCCGCGACCTGTCGCTGACGGGGGTCTTCATCTCCCACGACCTCGGCGTCGTCCGCCACGTCGCCGACCGGGTGGCGGTGATGTACCTCGGCCGCATCGTAGAACTGTCCGACACGCGCACCCTCTACGCCACCCCCGCCCACCCCTACACGCGCGCGTTGCTGGACAGCATCCCCCGCCTCAACGCCGGACGCGGCGTGTTCCGCCCCATCCAGGGTGAACTCCCCTCCCCCCTCGCCCCGCCGCCGGGCTGCCACTTCCACCCCCGCTGCCCCCACGCCGGCCCCCGCTGCCGGACGGAAGCCCCCGCCCTGCTGCCGGTCGAATCCGGCGGCGCCGCCGCCTGCCACCTGCACCACGGCGGGGTCGGACACGCCCCCGACCTCGCGGCCTGACCCCGATGGCCCCCGTCGTCCTCCTCGCCGCGGCCGCCCTTGCCGCCGGCTGGGGCATGCGGATGATGGACCCCATCCTCCCCTCCCTCGCCCGCGACTTCGGCATCGCCACGGCCGGGATGGCCCCCGTCGTCGCCGGCTTCGCCCTCGCCTACGGCGGCGGCCAACTCCTCGTCGGTTATCTCGGCGACCGCTTCGGGGCGCTGCGCGTCCTGGCGATCGCCCTCGCCCTCTACGGCGCCATCACCGCCGCCACCGCCCTCGCCACCTCCCTCGCGGAGATGGTCGTCCTCCGCACCCTCACCGGCCTCGTCGGCGGCGCCGTCATGCCCCTCGGCCTCGCCCACCTCGGCGCCACCATCCCCTACGCCGACCGGCAGGCGACGATCGGCAAGGTGCTGACGGGGGTGGTGATGGCCCAGCTCCTCGCCGGCCCCATCTCCGGCGTGGTCGCGGAGGGCGCGGGGTGGGGGGGCGTCTTCCTCCTCGCCGGCCTCGGCGGGCTGGCGACGGCCGCGGTCCTCGCCCTCCGCATCCCCTGGACGCCGCCCGCCCCCGACGCCGCGGCCGTCGCGGCCCGCCCCCTCGGCTTCTCCGCCTACGGGCTGCTGCTCCGCCGCCCCGCCCCGCGCCGCCTGATGCTGGCGACCGCCGCGGACGGATTCCTGCTGTTCGGCGGCGGGTTCCCCTTCATCGGCTCCTTCCTCATCGAGGAATTCCACCTCTCGCCCGGCGAGGCCGGGCTCGTCGTGGCGGGGTTCGGGATCGGGTCGCTCATCTACACCCGCGCCGCGCGGCGGCTGCTGGCGCGGTTCGGGGCGGGCGGGCTGCTCTCCCTCGGCGGGGC
>CAXVWQ010000333.1:0-4824 GCA_964263755.1 Roseomonas sp.
CGGGGGTCGCGAAGCCGCGCGCGGGCGCGGTCGCCGCGGCGGCGAAGGCGGGCGCCGACGACGCGGCGGGCGGCGGGAGGCTGATGACGGCGGCGCGGGGGCGGGCCTCCTCCCCCGCGCAGCCCGCGAGGAGGGCGGCGAAGGCGAGCGCGACGTGGCGGTGGGACACGATCTCTCTCCGGGACGGTCGCCCGCATCCGGTCCGGGCGTCGCGGGAAGGAACGGCCATCCGCCGCGCCCTGTCCAGGGTCGCACCCGGCGCGCCGCCGCCCGATCGGGGCCCACGGCGCCGGGGGAGGGGGCCCGGCTACTCCGCCGGCACGGGTGGGGAGGCGGGAGCGGCGGCGCGGGCGGCCCGGATCGCCTCCCCACGCGCGGAGCCCACGCAGAGGAGCGACAGGACGAGGAGCAGCGCGATGGTGGGAAGGACGAGCCAGGCCAGCCCCGCATCCAGCATCATCCCGAACGGCACGGGGGTGATGGCGCCGCCGAGGGGAAGGCCGGAGGAGATGAAGCCGAAGACCTTGCCCATCTGCCCCGGCGGCGCGGCGTTCTTCACCATCACGTCCCGCGGCGTGCGGGAGGCGCCGAGGGCGGCGCCGGCCAGGAGGGCGACGACCGGGACCAGGGCGTCGGGCAGCCGCACGGCGCCGAGGAGGAGGAACAGCGCCACCGCCGCGAGGGTGAGGCCGGTGATGAAGGTGAGGTGCCGCGTGTAGCGATCCGTGAACCAGCCGCCGATGAGGACGCCGCCCGTGGCGCCGACCATGTAGCCCGTCAGCGCCATCGCCCCGATGGCGACCGGCACGCCCCAGAGGGTGTCGAGGACCGTGACGAGGAAGGCCTGGATGCCCGTCCCCGCCATGGCGGAGAGGAGGAAGAAGGCGAAGAACAGCAGCATCGGGCGGGAGAGGAGCAGTTGCCGCCCGACCGGAGCACCCTCCGCCTTCTTCGGCCGCGACTGGTCCTGCAGGATGCGGGACTGCCAGATGATCGCCAGCACCACGGGCAGCCCGATCAGCCCGACGATCAGCAGCGCCACGCGCCACCCCGCCATGAGCGACAGGAAGGCGATGACCGGCGGGGCGGCGGCGAAGCCGAGGTTGCCGGTGAAGGTGTGCAGCGCGAAGGCCCGCCCCATGCGCGAGCCGTCGATGGAGGAGCCGAGGATGGCGTAGTCCGCGGGGTGGATGACGGAGTTGCCGATGCCGGAGATGACCGCGAGGACGAGGATCATCTCGTAGGACGGCGCGAAGGCCATGGCGGCGATGGAGAGCGCCATCAGCAGGTTGCCGCCGATGAGGAACGGCCGCGCCCCGTACTTGTCCACCATGAAGCCGACGGGCGTCTGCCCCAGCGCCGTCACCGCGCTCATCAGCGCGATGGAGAGGCCGAGGGCGGCGTAGGACACCCCGAACTCCTCCCGCCACACCGGGAACAGCGGCGCGAGGCAGAGCATGTAGAAGTGCGAGAGGAAGTGCCCCGTCCCGATGAGGGAGACGACGGCCCAGTCCCGGCGTCCGAGCGGGGCGATGGCGGGGGCGGCGGACATGGACCGAACCTGCGCCAGCGGGTCCGGCGGGGTCAATCGCCGTTCGCGCGGGGGTGCCGCGCCGTGCGGAGGGGGCTGGCCGGCCGCCGCGCCTTCGGGGATACCCCGCGCGGGCCGCGGGCGACGCGGCGTCGCCGAGGAGGTCCGCACCCCATGCCCGTGAACGCCGAGGCCTTCCTCGCAGACCTCCACGAACTCCGCCGCATCGGCGCCTTCCGCACCGGCGTGCACCGCCCGACCTATTCCCCGGAGGACATGGAATCCCGCCGCTGGATCATGGCGCGGATGGAGGGGGCCGGGTTGGCGCCGGAGATGGACGGCGTCGGCAACATCCTCGGCCGCGGGACGTCCCCCGGCCCCCGCCTCCTCGCGGGCTCCCACATCGAATCCCAGAACGAGGCCGGCTGGCTCGACGGCGCGCTCGGCGTCGTCGCCGCGGTGCATCTCGCGAGGTCCGGCCTTCCCGTGGACGCGGTCGTCTTCGCGGATGAGGAGGGGCACTACGGCTCCTTCATCGGCTCCCGCTCCTTCACGGGGCTGCTGGAGGAGGCAGAGATCGACCGCCTGACGAACCGCTACCACGGCAAGCCGCTGCGCGACGCGCTGCGGGAGGCGGGGCTGGAGGGCCGCCCGCGCCTGCGCCTCGACGCCGGCCGCTACGCGGGTTTCCTGGAGATGCACATCGAGCAGGGCCGCACGCTGGAATCCTCCGGCCAGAAGGCCGGGATCGTCACGGGCATCGTCGCCATCTGGCAGTTCCGCATCGTCATCGAGGGGCAGCAGAACCACGCGGGCACCACGACGATGGCCGAGCGCCGCGACGCCGGGCTCACGGCCGTCCGCCTGCTGGCGATGGTGGACGAGGAGTTCCCCCGCCACTGCGCCGACCGCACCGTCTGGACCGCCGGCCGCATCGCGCTGGACCCCGGTGCCGCCTCCGTCATCCCCGGCCGCGCGGAGATCCTGTTCCAGATCCGCGACATCGACCTGGATGTCCTGAGCCGGCTGGAATCCGTCCTGCGCCGCTGCGTCGCGGAATCCAACCGCCGCGAACGCTGCCCCGCGGTGCTGGAACGCCTCTCCGCCTCCACCCCCGCCCCGTGCGACCCGCGCTGGGGGGACGCGCTCGCCGCCGCGGCGGAGGACATCGTCCCCGGCCGGTGGCAGCGCATGCCGTCCGGCGCCGGGCACGACGCGCAGTACATGGCGCCCCACATGCCCTCCGCGATGCTCTTCGTGCCGAGCATCGGCGGCGTCTCCCACCACTGGTCGGAGGACACCTCCGACGCGGACCTGATGACCGGCTTCCGCGTGCTCGCCGAAGGCGCCCGCCGCTTCCTCGCCCCGTGACGCCGCCGGCCACCGTCGCCGTCTTCTCCGGCGGCGAGACCTACGGCGACGCGATCTACAAGATCGTGTTCCTCCGTGCCCTGCGTCACGCCTTCCCGGCGGCGCGGATCACCTGGCTCGCCGCCGGCGACACGCTCTACGCGCGGTCCCTCAGGGATGTTGCCGGGCCCCCGCTGCTGGACGCGGTGGTGGAGCGCTGCGGCGTCGCGGAGGGGCCGTTCGCGCCGCTGAAGCCGCCGCCGCCCGGCCTCGGCCCCTACGACCTTCTCCTCGACACGCAGTCGCTCCTCTGGCGTTCCCTCGCCGCGCGCCGCATCCCGCACGGCCGCTTCGTGTCGATGTCCCGGATGCGCCACGCGCCGGGCACGCACATCCTCGACCGCCTCCTGGCCCTGTTGGAACGCGCCACCGGCGCCCCGCCCCGCCGCGACGCCTCGCCACTCCCCGTCCCCCCCGCCCTCCGCCGCGCCGCCTGGGAGGCGCTGCCGGGCGAGGCCACGCGCCACGTCGGGATCGCCCCCGGCGCCGGCGGGCCGGAGAAGATCTGGCCCCTCGACCGCTTCCTGGCGCTGGCCGAAGGCGTGGCGGAGACCGGCCGCACCCCCGCCTTCCTCCTCGGCCCCGCCGAGGCCACGCTGCGCGAGCGGATCGCCGCCGCGATCCCCACCGCGGCCTTCCCACTGGACCACCCCGCCTGGGCGGCCGTCGGCGGCCCATCCCCCATGGCCACCGTCGCCGTCGCCGCGCGCCTCGCCGCGGCGGTCGCGAACGACAGCGGCACCGGGCACATGATCGCCGCCGCCGGCACCCCCCTCGTTTCCCTCTTCGGCCCGAGCGACGCGGGGAAGTTCCGCCCCCTCTCCCCCCGCGGCATCGTCGTGCGGGCGGCCGATCACGGCGGGACGACGATGGACCGCATCCCGGTGGCGGCCGCGCGGGCGGCGCTTGATGCGCTCCTCAGCGGGACGTGGTCGGGGTAACCTCCGCCCCGGCCGGCGCCAGCGCCGCCACCGTCACCGCGGCCAGCAGCAGCCCGCCGACCCACCAGGGCTGCCAGACGCCGTAGGACAGCAGCCCCGTCACCGCCGCCGCCGCCAGCGCCCCCGTCGCCCCCGCCCGCGCCGGCCGCGGCAGCCGCCCCGCCGCGAGGCCGAGCGAGAGGAGGAGCGTCCCCGCCAGCACCGCGCCCACCGCCCCGAGTTCGAGCCAGACCTGCAGCAGCCCGTTATGCGGGTGCAGCGGCAGCACGTTGAACCGCCCGTCCGGCGCGAAGGCCCGCGCCATCGCCCCGCCGGGCACGAAGCCCATCCGCTCCAGCGCCGCCGCGTCCGGCCGGTCCTGCCCGCCCGGGATGGCACGGCTCGAATCCATCCCCCAGCCCGTCACCGGCCGGTCCGCGATCCGCCGCAGCGCGAAGTCCCAGACGATCAGCCGGTGCGCGCCGGAAATCCCGAGCCGGTCGGCCGGAACGATCCGCGAATCCAGCAGCGCCCCGAAGGTCAGCGGCGCCGAGACCGCGAGGATCGCCAGCGCCCCGCCGAGCAGCCGCGGCACGGCCGGCACCGCCCAGGCCGCCCCGCCGGCCGCCAGCCCCGCGAGGATGGAGAGCCGCGCCGCTTCCCCCGGCACCGTCAGCGCGACGACGCCCCCGGCGACCGCCGCCGCCCACCGCGCCGCCACCGGCAACCCGGGCACCGCGAGCGCCAGCGGCAGCAGCAGCGCCAGCACGGACCCGGATGGTTTCAGGCCGAACATGAGGTCCGCCGGCACGTCGCGCAGTCCCCGCACCGCCGCGCGCAGCCCGTGCCCCGTCGCGCCGTCCAGCACCGCCGCGGCGACGCCCAGCCCGAGGCCGACGAGCAACCCCCTCCCCACCCGCCGCCGCGCCGGCGCGTCGAGAGCCGCCGCCGCCCGCGCCGCCA
>CAXVWQ010000334.1:0-4502 GCA_964263755.1 Roseomonas sp.
TCCCGCGGGCGGGTCGGCCGGCACCACCGCCGCCGGGCCGGAGCCGGGCTCCGCCGGTGACGAGCGCGACGCCGACCGCGCGACGGAGGCCGCGGCCGAGCGCGGGCCGAACCCGCGGGCGAAGATCATGTTCTCCATGGCGATGTGGATGCTCGTCGTCGTCGCGCCGATCCAGGCGGTGCTGGGCGACCTGCACGGCGGCAACACCTTCATCCACCAGCCCGCGAAGCTCGCGGCGATGGAGGGGCATTTCGAGACGCAGCGCGGCGCCCCCGCGATCCTCTTCGGGCTGCCGGACCCGGAACGGGGGGAGGTCCGGTTGCAGGTAGGCATCCCCGGCCTCGCCTCGCTCTACCTCACCCATGATTGGAACGGGGAGGTGCGCGGCCTCAACGCCTTCCCGCGGGACGAGTGGCCGACGAACATCCCGCTCGTGTTCTGGTCGTTCCGCACGATGGTCGGGCTGGGCGTGCTGATGATCCTCCTCGGCGCCGCCGCGCTGGTGACCCGGCTGCGCGGGCGGCTCTACGACTCCCCCTGGCTGTTCCGCGCCGCCATCACGATGGGCCCGGCGGGGCTGATCGCGGTGACCGCGGGCTGGATCACCACGGAGGCGGGGCGCCAGCCCTTCACCGTCTACGGTCTGCTGCGGACGGCGGATTCCGTCTCCCCCATCGCGGCGCCGGCGGTGGCGACCTCGCTCGCGATGTTCGCCATCGTCTACTTCGTCGTGTTCGGGGCGGGCATCTGGTACCTGTTCAAGCTCTTCGGCCAGACGCCGCACCCGCACGAGGCGCTGCCGCCGCAGGGGCAGCCGATCCGCTCGGCGGGGATCACGCCCGCGCCGTCGCTCCAGGCCGGGACCTCGTCCGGGCCGCAGCCGGCGCCGGCTGAGTGAGAAGGACGGAGTAGGCGCGATGGAGACCCTCACCGGCTGGGCCTGGTGGCTCCCCCTCATCTGGGGCGTGCTCATCGCCTTCGCGGTCTTCCTCTACGTCTGCATGGACGGCTTCGACCTCGGCATCGGCATCCTCTTCCCGCTCATGCGCGACAAGGGGGACCGGGACGTCGCGGTGAACTCCGTCGCGCCGGTCTGGGACGGCAACGAGACCTGGCTCGTGCTCGGCGGCGGCGGGCTGCTGGCGGTGTTCCCGCTCGCCTACGCCATCATCCTGCCGGCCCTCTACATGCCGCTCACCGTCATGCTCCTCGCCCTCGTCTTCCGCGGCGTGTCCTTCGAGATGCGGTTCCGCGCGGAGAGCCCGGCGCAGCAGCGCTTCTGGGACCGCTCCTTCTCCTGGGGCTCCATCGCCGCGGCCCTCTCCCAGGGCATCGCCCTCGGCGCCTTCGTGCAGGGGATCGCGGTCTCCGGGCGGTCCTACGCGGGGGGGTGGTGGGACTGGGTGACGCCCTTCTCCCTCCTCACCGGCGCCGCCCTCATCCTCGGCTACGGCCTGCTCGGCACCTGCTGGCTCATGTGGAAGACCGAGGGCGACCTGCACCGCCGCGCCGCGAACCTCGCCGGGCCCTTCGCCATCGGCACCCTCGTCGCGATGGGCCTCGTCTCCGCCACCATGCCCTTCCTGCAACCCGCCTTCGCCGCGCGCTGGTTCCACTTCCCGATGATCGTGCTGGCCGCGCCGGTGCCGATCCTCGTCGTCGTCATCGCCGTGCTGTTCTTCCGGGCGCTCCCGGCCGACACGGGCAAGGGCGGGCTGGCGGACGCCAAGCCCTTCCTCCTGGCCCTGGCGCTGTTCTTCCTCGCCTACACCGGCCTCGGGATCTCGATGTACCCGATGATCGTGCCGCCGAGCCTGACGCTGTGGGACGCCGCCGCCCCACCCTCCTCCCAGGCCTTCCTGCTGGTCGGCGCGGCGGTGCTGATCCCCATCATCCTCGGCTACACCGGCTACGTGTACTGGCTGTTCCGGGCGAAGGTGACGCACGACAGCGGGTATCACTGACCCGTGGCGCGGCGCGTCCTCTGGTTCGTCGGCCTCTGGCTGGCCGGCGTCGTGACGGTCGGGACGGTCGCGCTGCTGATCCGGACGGCGCTGAAGGGGTAGGCGCACCGATCGATCGCGGCGCACGAGCGCCGCGCGTCGCCCGCAAGGACGGGCAGACCACCCCCGAACGGATATTGGCTTGCTCACGACCCGATGTGTATGGTTGCCACCTGACTTGCACATGAGGCGCGCGTTGCGCACCAATATCGAGATCGACGACGCTCTCCTGGCCGAGGCGATGGCCGCGACGGGACGGACGACGAAGCGGGCGACGGTCGAGGACGCGCTCCGGCACATCGTCCGGCTCCATCGCCAGAGGCGAGCGGGCGAGGCCTTGGCCGGAATCGGCTGGGACGGCGACCTGGACCGCCTCAGGGACGGCCGCGCCGGTTGATCGTCGCCGACACGTCGGTCTGGATCGGCCACCTCCGCGGCGACGCCGCATCCCCGAAGGTCCGCCGGCTCCGCACCGCCTTCGACACGGAACCGGTCGTGGTCGGTGACCTCGTCCTGCTGGAGATCCTGCAGGGCGCCCGGGACGAGATCGCGGCCACGACGATGGAGCGCCTGCTGCGAGAGTTCCCGATCGCCCCCATGCTGGACGATGCTCTCGCGGTGCGCGCCGCGGGGAACTTCCGCACGCTCCGGGGCCACGGCGTGACGATCCGCAAGACCGCCGACCTCATCATCGGCACCTGGTGCCTCGAAGCCGGCCTCCCCCTCCTGCACGACGACCGGGACTTCGACCCCATGGAGCGGCATCTCGGCCTCACGGTGGTGCGCGCCTGACGAACCCTACCCGTTGAGGTGCGCCGAGAACTTCGCCATCCAGTAGTTCGCCGTCGCCTGCGTCGCCCCCCGGGGCAACCGCACCGTCCAGATCGGCTCCCGCGGGTCCCCCGTCTCCACGATGAAGTCCCAGCCCCGGCGCTTCCCCTTTCGGTCGTACACCGGATCCGCCCGCCACTTGCGGATGAGGGCGTAGGGCAGCACCCGCCGCACCCGCGGCGTCGCCACGCCGAGGAGGGATTCGCCGGAATCGAACAGGAAGGACGCCGTCTCCCCCACCAGCCGGTCGTCGAACCCGCCGTGCTCCGTCATGAGCGAGGAATAGGATTGCTGCCGGACCAGCCGCAGCACCACCCGCCACGCCACCCAGGCCCCGGCCAGCACCACGGCCGCGATGATCGCCCAGCGGATGGCGCGGTCCGCCCAGGCGGCCCAGGGCACGGCGCCCAGCCGGGTCCCGAGGTCGTTCAGCAGATCCAAGCGGGAATTCTCCGGGGGCGGGTGGCGGCGTCCGCCCCTGCCAGGGGCGGGGGCGGGACGCAACGGGGGCGGGGCCGGCGCCGGACGATTCCCGCCCCCTCGTCGCGGTGGCGCTGCAACCGCCGCGCCGCCGGGTCATTCCTGTTGCATGAGCGCCACCACCCTGCCCGCCCTGCTGACCCTTCCGGCCGACGCGCAGACCGACCTCGCGCGCGCGGTCGCCACGCTGGAGGGGCCCTCCGTCGCCGCGCGCATCGCGGGGGCCGTCGGCACCTCCGTCGACGCGCTGCGGGACCGCCTCCCTCCCGCCTTCCGGGACGGGGTGGACAACGCCGTCCGCCGGGCGCTGGAGGCGGCGTGGCGCACGGCGTCGAACGGCGACCCCCGCGCCACGCCGTTCGGGCTGCGCCCGGCCTGGTTCCACCGCGGCCTCGTCGCCGCCACCGGCGCGGCCGGCGGCGCCCTCGGCCTGCTCGGCACGCTCGCCGAACTCCCGATCTCCACCACGATCATGCTGCGCCAGATCGCGGCCGAGGCCGCGGCGGCGGGGGAGGATCCCGCGGTCGCGACGACCGCCGCGCAATGCCTTTCGGTCTTCGCCCTCGGCTCGCCGAAGTCGGAGGTGGACGACCCCGCGGAGGCCGGCTACTTCGCCGCCCGCCTCGCGCTCGCCCAGCTGCTGCCGAACGCCGCGACCTCGCTCACGGCCGGGCTCCTGCCGGGCTTCCTCGGGGCGATCGCGGCGCGGTTCACCGGGGCGGTGGGGCTGAAGCTCTCGGCCGGCGCGATCCCGGTGGTCGGGGCGGCGGCGGGGGCGGCGGTGAACCTCGCCTTCCTCAACCACTTCCAGAACACCGCCTGGGCCCACTTCACCGTGCGGCGGCTGGAGCGGACCTACGGGGAGGGGAAGGTGGCCTCCGCCTACGCGGCGCTGCGGGACGGATCGGACCCGGGACGGTAACGCAACCAGCTCCATACCGGTGCGCGTTCCTCCTGACCTTTTCGGGGAGGTAGCGCCTGTGGGCCGGAGGAAGGGCTTTGCCCTCCCTCCGGACCTCCCACCCACCAGGACCCAGCGGGCCCTGGACCCGCGTTCTGTAAAAGAGATGTCCCCGTTCGGAGGATGGTCCCTACGCGCGCTTGCGCCGCGTAGGGACCATCCTCCGAACGGGGACGTTTTACGAAGGGGGTCCAGGGGCCCCTGGCTCCTGGCGGATGGAGGTCTGG
>CAXVWQ010000335.1:0-3411 GCA_964263755.1 Roseomonas sp.
GGCCTGTCGCACATCGGGCCGATCGCGCGCCGGCTGGAGGACGCGGCGGCGATGCTCGCCGTCATGGCCGGGCCCGACCCGGGGGACCCCGTCACCCTGCCGAACGGGCTCCTCGACACGCCGCCGGAGGGCGACGCGCGGTCCCTGCGCCTCGCCTAGTCCCCCGATCTCGGTCACCTCCGCGTGGATCCGGGCGTGCGGGCAGTGGTGGACGCGGCGGTCCGTCGCCTCGCCGACGGCCTCGGCGCCGTCGTCGAGGAGGTGACACCGCCCTGGGGGCCGGACGGTCCCGCGCTGATCGAACCCTTCTGGGCCGTGGGGTTCCGCCACCATCTCGACCGCCCGGCGGAGGAGGTGGCGCTGCTCGATCCCGGCTTCGTGGCGTGCCTTCGCGCCATGCCGTCGCTCTCGCTGCCGGATCACGTCGCGCGGCGGGGACGCCGGATGGCGCACGCCGCGGCGGCGAACACGTGGCTCGGCGGCTACGACGCGCTCCTCACGCCCGCGGCTTCCGTCGCGGCCTTCGACCCCGCGCGCGCGCGGCCGCCGCACTGGCCCGAGCATCCGCACGACTGGATCGCCTGGGCCGGCTTCTCCTACCCGTTCAACCTGTCCCACGCGCCCGCCGTGGTCCTGTCCGCGGGCCGGACGCCGGACGGCCTGCCGGTCGGGTTGCAGCTCGTGGCGCCGCGGCTGCACGATGCCCGCCTGCTCCGCCTCGCGGCGCGGGCGGAGGCCGTGGTGGCGGGGACGTGGACCGCCCCTCCGCCACCCGCCGCGGCCGGGTGGTAGGACGGGCGCCGCACCGTCCGGAGAGGATCCCATGGCCGCCACCCTCCTCAACGCCTCCGTGGATTCGGCGCTCGTCGAGGCGCGGGAGCGCTTCGTCGCGCGCCACCCGCGCAGCCTCGCCTGCCACGTCGAGGCGGGGGCGGCCCTGCCGGGCGGCAACACCCGCTCCGTCCTCTGGTCGCCGCCCTTTCCCCTCGCCATGACGCGCGGGGCCGGCTGCCGCCTGTGGGACGAGGACGGGCACGAATACGTGGACCTGCTCGGCGAATACACCGCGGGGCTCTACGGGCACTCCCACCCCGTGATCCGCGCGGCGGTGGACGCGGCGCTCGACGGCGGCTGGAACCTCGGCGCGCACGGGGCGATGGAGGGGCGGCTCGCGCGCATCATCCAGGGCCGCTTCCCCTCCATGGAACTGCTGCGCTTCACCATCTCGGGCACCGAGGCGAACCTCATGGCGCTCGCCACCGCGATCGCCGCCACCGGGCGGCGCGGGGTTCTGGTGTTCGGCGGCGGCTACCACGGCGGCGTCCTCACCTTCGCCGGCGGCGTGCCGAGCGCGGTGAACGTGCCGCACGAATGGCTGATCGGCCGCTACAACGACGCGGGGCACGCCCGCGCGCTGATGGCCGTCCACGGGGCCGAGGTCGCGGCCATCCTCGTCGAGCCGATGCTCGGCTCTGGCGGCTGCATCCCGGCCGAGCCGGGCTTCCTCCGGGCGCTGCGGGAGGAGGCGACGGCGCACGGCGCGGTCCTCATCTTCGACGAGGTGATGACGAGCCGGATGTCGGGGGGCGGCGAACAGGCGCGTCTCGGCATCGTGCCGGACATGACGACGCTCGGGAAGTACATCGGTGGCGGGATGACCTTCGGCGCCTTCGGCGGCCGGGCCGAGCTGATGGAACGCTACGACCCCCGCCGGCCCGGCGCGCTGCCGCATGCGGGCACCTTCAACAACAACGTCCTCAGCATGGCCGCCGGCGCCGCGGGGCTGTCGCAGGTGTTCACGCCGGCCGTGGCCGACGCACTGTTCGCGCGGGGCGAGGCGCTGCGGGCGGCGCTGAACCGCGCGGCCGGCGGCGCGGCGATGCGGTGGACCGGGCTCGGCAGCCTCATGACCGTGCATTTCCAGCACGGCCCGATCGTCGCGTCCGACGACCTGGCGCCCGACACCGGCTTGCGCGACCTGTTCCACCTCGACATGCTGGAGCGTGGCTTCCACCTCGCGCGGCGCGGCATGCTGGCGCTGAGCCTGGAGATCGGTGCGGCCGAGTGCGAGGCCTTCGAGGCGGCGGTCGCCGATTTCGTGCAAGCCCGGGCCGGCCTGCTGCGCTGAGGCGGGGGCACGAGCAACGGGAGGAGCCCGGGATGACCCCCACGACCGACTCCATCGCCGACCTGTCTCCCGAGGAGGCAGCCCGGTTCGGCCGGGCCCCGGTGTCGTCGTTCCGGGAGAAGCTCGCGGACGTCCGCAAGCGCATCGCCGCGGCTTGCGCCGCCGCGGGCCGCGCGCGGTGATGCGGGGGGTGGAGTTCCTGGGGGACTCGGTCCTCGCGCACCTCGCGTCCGTGCCGGACGGAGCGCCGCTGGTGCTGCGGCTGGCGGCGGAGGAGCGGGCGATGCTCGGGGAGGGGGAGGTCGCGCTGGCCTTCCCCGTGGCGCGGGCGCTGCTGTTCGACCGCGGGGGCAAGCGGATCGCGGCGCGGGCGATGACGGGCGCGCTTGTCTGACCTAGCAATCCGCGCCGGGGCCGTCGCGGCGCCGCGACGCGCCGCGGGGGAGGCGTTGGCCGGGTGGCTGCTGACGCTCCCCGCGGGGATCGCGTATCTCGTCATGCTGCTGCTGCCGACGGCGGCCGCGGTGCTGATGGCCTTCACCGATTTCGAGTTGGGCGCCGGCGCGCCGGCCTGGGTCGGCGTCGAGAACTTCCGGGAGTTGTGGACGGATCGCGGATTCTGGAAGTCGCTGTCCAACACGCTGATCTACGTCGGGATCCTCGCACCCGCTTCCGTCACGATCGGATTGCTGATCGCGCTGCTGATCGAGGGCGGGCGGCGCGGGCGCGCGGCGTTCCGGGCGGTGTTCTTCCTGCCGGTGGTGTCGCTCACCGTCGCGATGGCGGCGGCGTGGCAATACCTGCTGCACCCGACGATCGGACCGGTGAAAGCGCTGCTGCGCTCGCTCGGGCTCGGGACGCCGTTCTGGCTGTCGTCGTCGGACACGGTGCTGATGACGCTCGCCGCGATCGGGGTGTGGGAGAGCGCGGGGTTCAACATGGTGCTGTTCCTCGCGGGGCTGACGGCGATCCCGCGGGAGACCTACCTCGCGGCGGAGATGGACGGGGCGCGGTCGGCGCTGGATCGGTTCCGGCTGGTCACATGGCCGCTGCTCGGGCCGACGACGCTCTTCGTCGTGACGATCACGATGATCCGGTCGGTGCGGGTGTTCGACACGGTGGCGGTGCTGACCGGGGGCGGGCCGAACAAGGCGTCCGAGGTCTTGCTGTATACAATGTAGACGGAGGGCTTCACCTTCCTCCGCCTCGGCTACTCCGCGGCGATCACGCTCGTCTTCCTCGTCATCGTGCTGGCGCTCATGTGGGTGCAGACGCGGGTGCTG
>CAXVWQ010000336.1:0-9636 GCA_964263755.1 Roseomonas sp.
GTGGGTGAAGGAGGCCCAGACGCCATAGCCGCCGGTGGTGTGGAGGACACCCTTCGGTTTGCCCGTCGAACCCGAGGTGTAGAGGATGAAGAGGGGGTCCTCGGCGCCCATCGGCTCCGGGGCGCAGGTGGCGGGGAGGGCGTCGCAGAGGGCGGTCCAGTCGTGGTCGCGGCCGTCCTGCATCGTGACGGCACCGCCGGTGTTCCTCGCGACGATGACGTTCTTCACCGTGGGGCAGGCGCGCAACGCTTCGTCGGCGTTGGCCTTCAGCGGCACCGTGCGGCCGCCGCGGCGGCCCTCGTCGGCGGTCAGGAGGATCGTGCTCTCACAGTCCTGGATGCGGCTCGCGAGGCTGTCGGGGGAGAAGCCGCCGAACACCACGGAGTGGATCGCGCCGATGCGGGCGCAGGCGAGCATCGCGACCGCGGCCTCGACGATCATCGGCAGGTAGATCGTCACGCGGTCGCCCTTCCGGACGCCGAGGGACTTCATGGCGTTGGCGAGGCGGCAGGTGCGTTCGAGCAACTGCCGGTAGGTGACCTTGGATTCGGTGTTCGGGTCGTCGCCCTCCCAGATGATCGCCACCGCGTCACCGCGGCCGGAATCCACGTGGCGATCGAGGCAGGAGACCGAGAGGTTGAGGACGCCGTCCTCGAACCACTTGATCGCGACGTTCCCCTCGAAGGACGTGTTCTTGATGACCGTCGGGGCGCGCATCCAGGCGAGGCGGTTCATCTCCTTGCGCCAGAAGGCGTCGGGGTCGGAGGCCGCCTCCTTCACCATGGCCTCGCGGCGGGACGCGTCCACGGCGGCGCCGGCGGCGATCTCGGGCTTCACGGCGATGAGCGTGTCGTCGGCCATGGCCGCATGTCCCCCCGGGGCGTGTCCGTCGGGCGTAAACGACACGGCCGGCGGGGGGGCGTCAACGGGGCGGCGGACACGGAAACGGGGGCGGCCCGTCCCCGGACCGCCCCCGCCCAGGGCCGCGCCCGACCGCGCGGGTCAGCGGCGCATGCGCAGCGTGCGGAGTTCCAGGTCCTCGTTCACCCGCAGGTTGAAGTCCGCCACCGTCTCGCGCACGCCGAACACCTGGGGTTCCTGGTGCAGCGGGATGATGGGCAGGAGCTCGCGGAAGCGGGTCCAGTACTGGCGGGCCAGCGCGTCGCGCTCCGGGCCGACCGCGGTCTGGCCGATGCGGGCGGCGAGGTCGTTCATGGGCCCGTCGTTGAACTTGCCCCAGTTGAAGGAGCCCTCGCCCAGGAGTTCGCGGGCGGGGTTGGTCATGTCGAAGTTGCCGGGGGCCCAGCCGAGGAGCCAGAACTGGAACTCGCCCGCGGCGCCGCGTTGCAGGAAGCGGCCGAAGGGCATGGAGTCCAGCCGGGCCTGGATGCCGGCGCGCTGGAGCATGCCGACCACCGCCTGGCAGATCGCCTCGTCGTTGATGTAGCGGTTGTTGGGGCAGCCGAGGGCGACGCGGAAGCCGGTGGCGCCGGCCTCCTGCAACAGGCGGCGGGAGGCTTCGAGGTCGAAGGGCAGGCGCTCGTTCAGCGTGGCGTCGAAGCCGCCGATGGCGGAGCCGATGGGCAGGCCCGCGGCGACGGTGGAGGAGCGGAGGACGACCCGACGGATCGTGTCCATGTCGATCGCCTGGTACATCGCACGGCGGACGCGGGGGTCACGCATCGGGTTGGGCTGGCCCGGCGCTTCCAGGTTGTCCGCGCGGGTCACGTCCACCGCGAGGTAGATGGAGCGCGCCGTCGGGCCCTGGACGAGGCGCACGCCCTGGGCGCCCTGCACGCGCGGGATGTCCTGGAGGGGGACGTGATACATCACGTCGAGTTCGCGCGAGAGGAGCGCGGCGACGCGGGTCGGGGCGCTCGCGATGGGGCGGAAGACGGCGCGGGTGATGCCGTGCTCCGCGCGGTCCCACCACGCCTCGTTCGGGACGAGGACGGTGCGCTCGTCGGCGAGGCGCTCGGTGATGCGGAAGGGGCCGGTGCCGTTGGTGTTGAGCTGGACGAAGGTGTTGGTGGCGCCGGGCTGGCCGGCGCGGGCCACGGCCATGGCGTTGTTCGCCTCGACCCAGGTCTTCGACATGACGAAGAACAGCGTCAGGTCCTGCAGCAGGACGGGGTTGGGGCCGCGGGTCTCGAACTCCACCGTGTGGTCGTCCACGGCGCGGGCGTTCGCGATGGAGGCGACGGTGTAGGCCATGTCGTTCGTGCGCACGCGCTCGATGGACATGAGGACGTCGGCGGCGGTGAGGGCCTCGCCGCCGTGGAAGCGCACGTTGCGTCGCAGGTGGAAGCGCCACGTCGTGGGGTTCACGGTTTCCCAGCGCTCGGCGAGCGCGGGGGCGAGGGAGCCGTCGAACTGGCGGCGGACGAGGGGCTCGTAGACGTTCGACTTCATGGCGTTCGTCACGCCGTGGTTGTTGGCGTGGGGGTCGAGGCCGAGGATGTCGTTGCCGGTGGCCCAGGTGAAGGTCGTGGCGGCGGCGGGGAGGGCCGAGGGAGGGGCGAGCGCGGTGCCGGCGGCGAGCAGCGCCGCGGTCAGCACGCCCGCCGCGCGGCGGGGGAGGGTGAATCGCATGGGGGGTTGTTTTCCGTGGGTGAAGCCGGCGCGGATCAAAGGGCCGGGGGGCGAGGTTGTCGAGGGGGGCGTTGTCCCGGCGACGGGGGGCGGCTTCACTCGCGCGCATGATCCTGTTCGAGAACGCCCTGCTCCTGCACCCCGAGGCGGGGGACCTCCGGCCGGGCCACCTGCTCGTGGAGGGCGAGGTGATCCGGGAGGTGTCGGACACCCCCATCGCGGCGTCCGGCGCGGCGCGGGTGGACCTGCGGGGGCGGGTGCTCATGCCCGGGCTGATCGACTGCCACGTCCACGTCGTCTCCACCGTCGTGAGCGTCGGGGCGAACGGGCTGCTGTCGGACGCCGTCGTTGCGTTCCGCGCCGCGCGGACGATGCGGGACATGCTGCGGCGCGGCTTCACCTCCGTGCGCGACGTCGGCGGGGCGACGGGCGGGCTGCGGATGGCGTGGGAGGAGGGGCTGTTCGAGGGGCCGCGGCTGGTGATCTCCGGCAAGGCGCTGTCGCAGACCGGGGGGCACGGGGATTCGCGGGGGCGGCACGACTGGCGGGACGCGCGGGGGCAGGCGCGGGCGCTCGGGTTCATCTCCCGGATCGTCGACGGCGTGGACGCGGTGCGGCGGGCGTGCCGGGAGGAGCTGAAGGGCGGCGCCGATTTCATCAAGATCATGGCGAACGGCGGCGTCGCCTCGCCGAACGATCCCGTGGCGTACCTCCAGTATTCGGAGGCGGAGATGAGCGCGATCGTCGAGGAGGCCCGGATGGCCGGCACCTACGTCGCCGCGCACCTCTACACGGATGCGGGGATCGCGCGGGCGGTGCGGCTCGGCGTGCATTCGCTGGAGCACTGCAACCTGATCGAGCCGGAAACGGCGCGGGACGCGGCGGCGGCGGGGTGCATCGCCTGTCCGACCCTCGTCACCTATCAGGCGCTGAAGGAGGAGGGGGCGTCGCTCGGCCTCGGGGCGGAGAGCGTGGCGAAGATCGACGACGTGCGGCTTGCGGGGCTGCGCTCCCTCGAGGTGATGCGCGACGCGGGGCTGCCGATGGCCTTCGGGACGGACCTGCTGGGGGCGATGCACCGTCGGCAGTCGGAGGAGTTCGCGATCCGCGCGGCGGTGCTGCCGGCGGCGGACGTGGTCCGGTCCGCGACGAGCGTGGCGGCGCGGCTGATGCGGATGGAGGGGCGGATCGGGACGCTGGCGACGGGAGCGCTGGCCGATCTGGTCGTGGTGGCAGGGAACCCGCTGGAGGACGTGGCGGTGCTGGCGCGGGGCGCCGCGGCGCTTCCCCTGGTGATGCAGGGCGGGCGCGTCGTGGCGCGCGCCGGGGTGTAGGAGGCGTCGTGCAGCGGGCGTCCGGGGGCGGTCCAGGCCCCCGGCGCCGTCCGTCAGCGGTCGCTCCTCAGCGGAAGTAGTGCCGGGGGCCGTAGTAGCCGTAGTAGCGCGGCGGCGGGGGCGGCGGGTAGCCGTAGGCCCAGGCATGGCGGCGGACGTAGTAGGGCGGCGGGGGCGGCGCGTAGTAGCCGCGGCGATACCCGTAGCCATGTCCGTAGCCGTAGCCATGACCACGACCGTAGCCATAGCCGCGGCGGTCGTAATGCACCGGCACGAGGTCGGGCGACGGGTCGGCCGCGGCGGCGACGGGCGGGCGCGGCACGGCCGGGGCGGCCGCCGCGATCGCGGGCAGCGCCGCGGGGGCGAGGAGCGCGCCGACCACGAGGGCCTTCCGCGCGAGGGACCCGATGAGGGTCGGGATGGATCGGAACATCGTGACCTCCTGCGAGGGGGCGGGGCGGCGTTGGCGCCCGGGGCGGCCCTTCACCGCGTTATCTAGCCCGGGACGCGCGGCGACGGCGTGCCGGATTCGTGGCGAGGATGCGGCGGGGGATCACGACTTCCGGAGGAGGGGCGGTCAGCGGCCGGCATCGGCGGGGACGAGGACGGCGCCGTCCTCGATACGGATGGGGACGGATTCGAGGGAATCGCCGGCGCAGGGGCCGGAGACGCAGAAGCCGTCCTCCACCCGGAAGCGGGCGCCGTGGGCGCAGCAGACGACGTGGCGGCGCGGACCGTCGAGGAAGCGGTGGGGAAGCGGTTCCAGCGGGAGGCCGAGATGGGGGCAGGCGTTGACGTAGGCATGGATCGTCTCGCCCCGCCGCACGGCGAAGAGGCCGGTGAAGCCCCCCGGCGGCGGGGGGAAGCCGCGGGCCTCGCCGTCCGGGATGTCGTCGAGGCGGCAGAGGAGGCGGTCGGGGAGCGTCAAAGCCCCGCCATGCGGGCGATGGTGCCCCATTGATCGGGGGTGACGGGGACCACCGAGAGGCGGGACTGCCGCAGCAGGGCGAAGTCGGCGAGCGACGGTTCGGCGCGCATCCCCGCGAGCGTCACCGGGTGCGGGAGGGGGCCGACGGTGCGGACGTCCACGCACATCCACTTGCCCGTGCCGTCCGTGGGGTCGGGGTAGGCCGTGCGGGCGACCTCGACGATGCCGACGCACTCCTTCCCCTCGTTGGAGTGGTAGAACAGGGCTTGGTCGCCCACCCGCATGGCGCGGAGGTTGGCCTGGGCCTGGTGGTTGCGGATGCCCGTCCAGGGCTCGATCCCCGCGGTGACCTGCTGGGCCCAGGAGAAGGAATCGGGCTCCGACTTGAGGAGCCAGAAGGCGGGGGCGTCCGGGTCGGGCGGCGTGGGGGGCATCGGGCGATGGAAGCGCGGGCGGGGGCGGGGTTCAACCCGGGGCCCCTGCCCTACCCCGGCGTCGGGTCGGCGTTGATCCGCCGCAGCCGCACCGCGAGGGCGACGAGGACGCCGCCGGCGACGATCGCCTGGGCGGCGACGATCCAGATGAGGGTCAGCAACCCGGGCCCGGGGGCGAGGACGAGCCAGAGCCCGACGAGGATGCCGAGGACACCGGAGAGGCCGAGGAGCCAGGAGCCGGTGCGGACGGCGAGGACGATCCGCATGACGCCGGCGGCGAGCATCCAGGCGCCGACGAGGATCACCAGCGCCACGGCGGAGGAGAATGGGGAGGCGAGGATGAGGGCGGCGGCGACGAGGGAGACGATCCCCTCCAGCGCGAGCCAGAGGCGGCCGCCGCGGGCGGGGGACAGGCCGGGGATCGCCGGGCGGCCGGTGACGGCGTGCCAGAGGGCGAAGGCGCCATCGAGCGCGAGCCAGGCGCCGAGCACGCCAAGGATGACGGCGAGTCCGAAGCCCGGGGCGACGAAGGCGAAGACGCCGAAGAGGATGCCGGCGACGCCGCGGAGGAGGAACAGCCACCAGCCCTTGGCGAGGCCCCGGGCCGTGGCGAAGCGCATCGCCGGGGGCGGCATGCGGGTGAGGTCGGCGATGGGGCTCGTGGTGCCGGACATGGGAGGCTCCAGCGGGGACTGGGCGGGAAGCGGCGGGGTGGGTGGAAGGTTGCGGGACCGCGGGGTCACCGCATCCCCGGGCCGGGCGCACCGGGCACCGAACCCGCGCGAGGTGGCGGGGCCGGGCGACGGAACGCGTCGCCGGGGTGGCCGCGGCGACCCCTCCGGACCCGGCCGCTAGAGGACGAAGTCGGAGGCGGCGAGGGTGACCGCGCCCCGCAGCACGATCACCAGCTCGCTCGTCGCGAGGTTGGCGTCGGTGTTGGCGTAGACGTAGGTGTTGCTCCCGATCGTCGCCGCGCGGACCTGCCCCGCCGCGGTGAAGGCCGCCGCTCCCACGAAGGCGAAGGCGTCGTTCGCCGTCCCGCCGGCCGCGATCGCGTCCACGAAGAACAGGTCGAGCCGGTCCCCCGCCTCGAAGTCCGTGACCACGTCGCGGGTGAAGCCCGCGCTGTCGGCGACCGCGCCGTAACGGAACCGGTCCGCGCCCGCCCCGCCCGTCAGCACGTCCGCCCCGGCGCCGCCGAGGAGGATGTCGTCGTCGTCGCCGCCGATGAGCGTGTCGGTCCCCGCCGCGCCGTTCAGCACGTCGAGGCCGACGCCCCCGAAGATGCGGTTGTCGCCCGCGTCGCCCGTCAGCGCGTCGTCCCCGTCGCCGCCGGCGAGCCACTCGAAGCCGGAGAACACGTCGCCCGCCGCGTCGCCGCCGGAGCCGGTCCCGAGGGCGAGGCTCACCTCCACCGCGTCCGACCCGCGGTAGTCCAGCAGGTCGCGCCCGTCGCCGCCCTCCAGCGTGTCCGCGCCCGCGCCGCCCGCGAGGACGTCGTTCCCGGCACCCCCGACGAGGCTGTCCTCCCCCGCCCCGCCGAGGAGGGTGTCGGCGAGGACGCCCCCGGTCAGCTCGTCGTTCCCGCCACCGCCGTCCACGGGGCCCTGCCGCCCATCCCTGCCGTCGAAGGTGTCGGCGCCGTCCTCCAGGGCGGTCCGGCCCTTGATGACCCCGTCGTTGACGACCCGCTCGCTCCGGATGGAGCCGTAGACCGCGTAGCCGGACGGGGCTCCGAGGATCTGCCCGGTGTTCTCCAGGACGTTTCCCGTCCCCGTCGAGGCGGGGTTGTTGAAGTAGACCGCGACGGAGTTTCCGACGTCGGCGCGGATCGTGCCGGAATTCGTCACCGTCGCGCCGGACCCCTCCAGCAGCACGCCCGTGCCGCTGCTCGACGTCACGGCGATCAGCCCGTCATTGGCGAGGGCGTTGCCCCCGCCCGGGGCGTAGAGGCCGTAGGAGCCGCCCGCGATCTCCCCCGTGTTGGCGATCCGGTTGGTCGTTCCCTGGACCGAGAGGGCGATGCTGCCGCTGATGATGCCGGAGTTCCGGACCGCCGCGAACGAACCGGAGACGTAGGCGCCGGTGCCGGTGGAGGCGATCTCCCCGTCGTTCTCCAGGCGGTGGCCGCTGCCGGTGGTGATGCCGACGCCGGTGCTCCCCCCGAAGATGTAGCCGTCCTCGGCGTTGTGGATGCGGCGCGTGTAGATGTTCGTGCCCGCGGAGATCCCCGTGGAGGTGCCGTAGATCGTCCCGCGGTTCGCGATGGTGCCGCCGCCCGCCTGATTGACGCCGGCGCCGGAGAAGGAGGAGAGCCCCGCGAGGCTTCCCGCACGGTCCACGAGGAGGGTGTCGTTGTTCACGAGGGTGAGGGCCGCGCTCGCGCTCGTCGTCGTGACGGCCGAGTTGTAGTAGTAGTTCGTCATGCCGGCGGCTCCCGCGTTCCCGGCGTGAGGCTAGGCGCTCCCGCGGACGGGGCGCCAGGGTTTTCGGGGGCGGCCCGGCGCCGCCGCGCGACGGCGCTTGACCGGCCGCCATCCGGCGCGGGAAACCTGCCGCCGCCATGACCGATCCCCTTCCCCCCCCATCGCCCGAGCCGGACGTCCTCGTCGTCGGCGGCGGCCCCGCCGGCTCCACCGCGGCGTCCTTCCTCGCGAAGGCCGGGCGGTCGGTGGTGCTGCTGGAGAAGGAGGCGCACCCGCGCTTCCACATCGGGGAATCGCTGCTGCCGCGGAACCTCGACATCCTCGAACGGCTCGGGATGCTCGATCAGGTCCGCGGCATCGGGGTGCACAAGCCCGGCGCGGAGTTCGTGTCGGACCGCACGGCGCGGTCCTGCGCCTTCCCGTTCAGGCACGCGCTGAACCCGGCCCGCACCCACGCGTGGCAGGTGCGGCGGAGCACGTTCGACGAGGCGCTGTTCCGCAACGCCGCCCGGCTCGGCGCCGAGACGCGGGACGAGACGCGGGTGACGGAGATCCGCTTCCCGCCCGCGGGGTTCACACGGCGGGGGGAGCGGGCGGAGGTGGTGACGCACGCCGCCGACGGGACGGAGACGACCTACCGGCCGCGCTTCGTGCTGGACGCCTCGGGGCGCGACACCTTCCTCGCGAACAAGGTGACGACGAAGAACGCGAACAAGCTGAACAACACGGCGGCGATGTACGCGCATTTCCGCGGCGTGGAGCGGCGCGAGGGGGATCTGGAGGGCTACATCTCCATCCACCTCGCGGAGGATGGCTGGTTCTGGCTCATCCCGCTGCCGGGGGACGTGATGTCCGTGGGCTTCGTCGGGAACCAGACGGCGTGGAAGGGGCGCAAGGGGGCGGCGCGGGACGTGTTCCTCGATCGCGTGGCGTCGTCGCCGACGGTGTCGGCGCGGGTGCGCGGGGCGACGATCGATTCGGAGATCCATTCGACGGCGAACTACTCCTACCGGGCGTCGTCCGGGACGGGCGAGGGCTACCTCATGATCGGGGACGCCTACGGCTTCGTGGACCCGATGTTCTCCACCGGCGTGCTGATGGCGATGACGGCGGGGGAACTCGGCGCGAAATCCGCCGACGCGTGGCTGGACGACCCCGCGCGCGGGGAGGCGATGTGCCGGGCGACGAACCTCGAACTCGCGCGGGCGATGGATCGCATCGGCTGGCTCATCTACCGCATCAACGACCCGGTCATGCGGTCGCTGTTCATGGCGCCGAAGAACACCCTGTGGATGCGCGACGGGATCATCAACATGCTCGCGGGGAACCTCGCGGGCGGGCGGTTCGGCGACCCGCGGGCGATCCTGCCGATCCTGTCATTCAAGGCGGTCTATCACGTGATGTCCTGGCTGCACCGGCGCGGGCTGGGACCGGACATGCCGGAGGCGCGGCCGGCCCCCGCGACGCCGATGACGGGCGCGGCGGTCCCGGCGGAGTAACCCGGGCCGGCCCGCGCCGTTATCCCGGGCTCACACGGGAGCAGCGCGGATGACGAACAAGCACCCCACCCACTCCACGGTCGGCGGTCCGGGAACGGAGGGCCTCGGCGACGGCGTGCCCCGCCCGCCGTCGGACGAGGAACGGAACCCCGGCATCGGGTCGTCCAAGGGCATCTTCGGGCGCGGGACCGATCCCGAGGTGCTGAACGCCGACAACACGAGCGAGGGCGACGTGATGAACGACGCCGACCGGCACGGCCACCGCGAGGGCGGGGTGGACCCGAACCACCGGGGGCGGACGAACAAGTAGCGGGCGGCCACCGCGCGGCGGGATCGTCGGGGGGGGACCGCGCGACGGTCGCCGCGGCGCTGATCCTGACCTTTCGGGGGAGTGCGCGTGTGGCCCTGGAGGAAGGCGCTGCC
>CAXVWQ010000337.1:0-6960 GCA_964263755.1 Roseomonas sp.
GTCGAGGTCGAGGTCGTACTAGAGTCCGGCGCGACGGGGCGGGCGATCGTGCCCTCCGGCGCCTCCACCGGGGCGCACGAGGCGGTGGAGCTGCGGGACGGGGACAAGTCCCGCTACGGCGGCAAGGGCGTCCGCAAGGCCTGCGCCAACGTCGAGGGGGAGATCTTCGATGCGCTCTCGGGCCTCGACGCGACGGAGCAGGTGAAGATCGACGAGGTGATGATCTCGCTCGACGGCACGCCGAACAAGGCGCGGCTGGGGGCGAACGCCACGCTCGCCGTCTCGCTCGCGGTGGCGAAGGCGGCGGCGGAGGATTACGGGCTGCCGCTCTACCGCTACGTCGGCGGCACCTTCGCGCGCACTCTGCCGGTGCCGATGATGAACATCATCAACGGCGGGCAGCACGCCGACAATCCCATCGACATCCAGGAATTCATGGTGCTGCCGGTCGGGGCCGGGACGATGGCGGACGCGGTGCGGGTGGGCTCGGAGATCTTCATGGCGCTGAAGAAGGCGCTGCACGATTCCGGGCATTCCACCAACGTCGGTGACGAGGGGGGCTTCGCGCCGAACCTGAAGAGTGCGGAGGAGGCGCTGGGGTTCATCGCCCGCGCCTGCGAAGCGGCGGGGCACCGGGTGGGGGAGGACGTGGTCTTCGCCCTGGACTGCGCGGCGACCGAGTTCTTCGCGGATGGCCGCTACGCCATGGAGGGCGAGGGGAAGACGCTCGATCCGGCGGGGATGGTGGACTACCTCGCCGACCTCTGCGGCCGCTTCCCCATCGTCTCGATCGAGGACGGGTGCTCCGAGGACGACTGGGACGGGTGGCGGCTGCTGACGGAGCGCCTGGGCGCGCGGGTCAACCTCGTCGGGGACGACCTGTTCGTGACGAACACCGAGCGGCTGCGGCTGGGGATCGAGAGGGGGGTGGCGAACGCCATCCTCGTGAAGGTCAACCAGATCGGGACGCTGTCGGAGACGCTGGAGGCCGTGGAGACGGCGCACCGGGCCGGCTACAAGGCCGTCATGTCCCACCGGTCCGGGGAGACGGAGGACGCGACGATCGCGGACCTGGCGGTCGCGACGAACTGCGGGCAGATCAAGACGGGGTCGCTGTCGCGGTCCGACCGGCTGGCGAAGTACAACCAGCTCATCCGCATCGAGTCGGCGCTCGGGCCGGCGGCGCGTTACGCCGGCCGGACGGTGCTGCCGGGCGGGGCGTGAGGCGAGGGTCCTGGCGCAGGACGTTGATTCGGCGAGAGGGCGCGCCGCTGCGTGACCATCGCCGCGCCGGCGCCGATGCAACGCCCACGGATTTCCGCGCGACCTTCACCGAAAACGGCTTGCATCACGCCTCACCAAGTCGTCAGATCGCTGCCACGGGGGATCGTATTCTCGATCAGCCCAACGTCCTTCGGGGGAGGGGCAGTTGGCATTCTTTGGGGCGGTGAAGCGTCGGGCCCAGGCCGCGATGCTTCCGGTGATGTTCCTGGGCCTGTGCGGCTACTTCGCGCATCACGCGATGCACGGGTCGCGCGGACTGGTGGCGCGGGATGCGCGGGCGGGGGAGATCGCCACCGCGCGGGTCGTCCTCGCGACGGCGGAGATGGAGCGCGACACGATGGAGCGGAAGGTGGCGGGGCTGCGCTCCGACCGGCTGGACCGCGACATGCTGGAGGAGCGGGCGCGGGCGCTCCTCAACGTCGTCGGGCGGGACGAGATCGTCATTCCCTACGCGACGGCCGAACGCCTGTTCTGAGCCTTGAGCGGGGCTCCCATGCCCCCGCATATTGCGGCGCAACATCAACGGGTTAGGTTCCGGGGTCCGTCTTGCCGACGGCCCGGACGCGCCGTATGTGCGGAACGCGGCCGCTTCGTGGCGGCGTTCGGGAAGGGACTGCGGCATGGCTTTGGGCACGGGCGCGGCGACGAAGCGGCGCGGCGGACGCGACGCAGAACCCGGGGCGCTGGTCCCGGCGGCGCCCGACCGGCAACACAACCAGGATCTGCTGTCCCGCGCCTACCGTGACATGGTCCTCATCCGACGCTTCGAGGAGAAGGCCGGGCAGCTCTACGGCATGGGGCTGATCGGAGGGTTCTGCCACCTCTACATCGGGCAGGAAGCGGTGGTCGTCGGGCTGACGATGACGCTGCAGGAGGGTGACCAGGTCATCACCTCCTACCGCGACCACGGACACATGCTCGCGACCGGCATGGAGGCGCGGGGCGTGATGGCGGAACTCACCGGGCGCGCGGGGGGGTATTCCCGCGGCAAGGGCGGGTCCATGCACATGTTCTCGCGGGAGAAGGGATTCTACGGCGGCCACGGGATCGTCGGGGCGCAGGTGGCGCTCGGCGCGGGTCTGGCCTTCGCCAACTGGTATCGCCAGGACGGGCACATCGCCCACGCGTATTTCGGCGAGGGGGCGTCGAACCAGGGGCAGGTCTACGAGTCCTTCAACCTCGCCTCCCTCCTCAAGCTGCCCTGCGTCTTCGTCATCGAGAACAACCGCTACGCCATGGGCACCTCCGTCGAGCGCGGCTCGGCCTCGAAGGATCTTTCGAAGAACGGCGCGCCCTGGGGCATCCCGGGGGAGCAGGTGGACGGGATGGACGTGCTGGCGGTGAAGGCGGCCGGCGACCGCGCCGCGGCGCATTGCCGGGAGGGCAAGGGGCCGTACCTCCTGGAGATCCAGACCTACCGCTACCGCGGGCACTCCATGTCCGACCCGGCGAAGTACCGGACGCGGGAAGAGGTGCAGCAGATGCGGGAGCAGCGCGACTGCATCGAGATGGTGAGGAAGCAGTTGCTCGACAGCGGCGCCACGGAGGCCGACCTCAAGACGGTGGATGACGAGGTGAAGGCGATCGTCAACGACGCCGCCGAGTTCGCCCAGGCCTCGCCGGAGCCGGACGAGAGTGAGCTGTGGACCGACATCCTGATCGAGGCTCGCTAGACCATGGGCGCGACGATCCTCATGCCCGCGCTGTCCCCGACGATGACGGAGGGCAAGCTGAGCCGGTGGCTCAAGAAGGAGGGTGACGCGGTCCGGTCGGGCGACGTGCTCGCGGAGATCGAGACGGACAAGGCCACGATGGAGGTCGAGGCCGTCGAGGAGGGAACCTTGACGAAGCTCCTCGTCCCCGAGGGGACGGAGGGGGTGCAGGTCAACTCGGCGATCGCGGAGATCGACGGGGGCGACGGGTCGTCGGCGCCGAAGGGCGACACCTCCACGCCCTCGAACGAGCAGGGGGCGAAGGGGGCCTTCATCACCTCGCCCGAGAGCAACGCGACGCAGCACGGCGGCGAGGCGCGGGCGACGGCGAAGCAGGCGGAGGACCACGGCGCGGTCGCGGCCAAGGGCGCGGCGGAGCGCGAGGGCGTGGCGGCCCAGCCCGTCGTGGCGGAGAAGGACTGGGGGCCGACCAAGCCCATCACCGTCCGCGAGGCGTTGCGCGAGGCGATGGCGACGGAGATGCGCCGTGACGGCGACGTGTTCCTGATGGGCGAGGAGGTCGCGCAGTATCAGGGCGCCTACAAGATCTCCCAGGGACTGCTGGACGAGTTCGGGCCGCGGCGCGTCATCGACACGCCGATCACGGAGCACGGCTTCACCGGGATGGCGGTGGGCGCGGCGATGACGGGGCTGAAGCCGATCGTCGAGTTCATGACCTTCAACTTCTCGATGCAGGCGATCGACCACATCATCAATTCCGCCGCCAAGACGCTCTACATGTCCGGCGGGCAGTTGGGCTGCCCCATCACCTTCCGCGGGCCGAACGGGGCGGCGTCGCGCGTCGCGGCGCAGCACTCGCAGTGCTACGCGTCGTGGTATGCGCACGTGCCCGGGCTGAAGGTGATCGCGCCGTGGTCGGCGGCGGACGCCAAGGGGCTGCTGCGCGCGGCCATCCGTGACCCGAACCCGGTGATCGTGCTGGAGAACGAGATCCTCTACGGCCAGACCTTCGAATGCCCGACGGACGAGGACTTCATCCTCGAGATCGGCCGCGCCAAGGTGGAGCGGCAGGGGGCCGACGTGACGATCGTCGGGTATTCCATCGCGGTCGGGCTGGCGATGCAGGCGGCGGAGGCGCTGGCGGGGCTGGGGATCAACGCGGAGGTCATCAACCTCCGCTCCATCCGTCCGCTGGACGTCGAGACCATCGCGCGGTCCGTCCGCAAGACCAACCGGCTCGTGACGGTGGAGGAGGGCTGGCCCTTCGCCAATGTCGGGACGGAGGTCGCGATGCAGGTGATGGAGCACGCCTTCGACCATCTCGACGCGCCGCCGGTGCGGGTGTGCGGGGCGGACGTGCCGATGCCCTACGCCTCGAACCTCGAGAAGCTGGCCCTGCCGCGGGTGGACCAGGTCGTGGCGGCCGTCCGCTCCGTGACCTACAAGTAAGGGGCGCGGGACGATGGCCACCGACATCCTCATGCCCGCCCTGTCCCCGACGATGACGGAGGGGACGCTCGCCCGCTGGCTCAAGAAGGAGGGCGAGGCGGTGAAGTCCGGCGACATCCTCGCGGAGATCGAGACGGACAAGGCGACGATGGAGTTCGAGGCGGTGGACGAGGGGGTGCTCGGGCGCATTCTCGTCGCCGACGGGACCGAGGGGGTGAAGGTCAACCAGCCCATCGGCATCATGGTGGAGGCAGGGGAGGCGGTACCCGCGGCCGGTGCGAGCGCCAAGGCGCCCGCGGGGGGCGTGGGACCGACCTCGGCGAACGAGTCGCCGTCGGGCAACGTCGCGCTCGCCGCGATCGATGCGAGCGGCGGCAAGGTCGCGGGGCAGCCGAGCCAGCCGCTCGTGCCGGATATGCCGCCGAAGGCCGCGGCGGCGCCCGCGCCGGGTGGGACGGCTCCGCCACAGGCGAACGGGGCGGCGTCCGGCGGGCGCGTGTTCGCCTCGCCGCTGGCGCGGCGGATGGCGGAACAAGCGGGGCTGGACCTCGGCAGCGTCCAGGGCTCCGGTCCGAACGGGCGGATCGTGAAGGTGGACGTCGAGGCGGCGGGGGCGCGGCCGAAGGCGGCACCCGTGGCGGCGCCATCCCCGACAGCGGCGGCGCCCGCACCGACACCGGCCGCGGCACCCGCGCCGAAGGCCCCGGCACCGGTCATCACGGCGCCGCACCAGGCGATCCCGCATTCCTCCATGCGCAAGATCATCGCGCGGCGCCTGTCCGAATCGAAGGCCAGCATCCCGCACTTCTACGTCTCGATCGATTGCGAACTCGACGCGCTGCTGAAGCTTCGCGCCGACCTGAACGGGCGGTCGCCGAAGGATGGGCCGGGGGCCTACAAGCTCTCGGTGAACGACCTCGTCATCAAGGCGGCGGCGGCGACGCTGCGGAAGGTGCCGGGCGTCAACGCCACGTGGACCGACGACGCGGCGATCCGCTACGACGACGTGGACATCTCCGTCGCGGTGTCCATCCCGGACGGGCTGATCACGCCGATCATCCGGCGCGCGGATCAGAAGGGGTTGGCGACCATCTCATCCGAGATGAAGGACCTTGCGGCGCGGGCGAAGACCGGCAAGCTGAAGCCGGAGGAGTTCCAGGGCGGCGGGTTCTCCATCTCGAACATGGGCATGTTCGGGGTGAAGCAGTTCAACGCGATCATCAACCCGCCGCAGGCCGGCATCCTCGCCGTGTCAGCGGGGGAGCAGCGGCCGGTCGTCAAGAACGGTGCGCTGGCGATCGCCAACGTCATGACCGTGACGCTCTCGGTGGACCACCGGATCGTGGACGGGGCGCTGGCGGCGGAATGGATCGCGGCGTTCAAGGCGATCGTCGAGGACCCGTTGAGCCTCCTGCTGTGACCCTCCACCTGCGCGACGCGGAGCCGGCGGACCTGCCGGTCGTCGCGCGGTTCGTGCGGCGGCTCGCGGAGTATGAGCGGCTGGCGAACGAGGCGGTGGGGACGGAAGAGGATTTCGGCGCGGCCCTGTTCGGCACGCCGCGCCGGGCCGGCTGCATCCTCGGCGAATGGGCGGGGGAGCCGGTGGGCTTCGCGTTGTATCACTGGACCTTCTCGACCTTCCGCGCGAAGCCCGGGCGGTGGCTGGAAGACCTGTGGGTGGAGCCGGAGCATCGGCGGAAGGGCGTGGCCCGGGCCCTCTTCGCCCGGCTCGCGGGCGAAACGCTGGCGGAGGGCGGGGCGCGCCTTGCCTGGAGCGTGCTCGACTGGAACGCGCCGGCCATCGCGACGTACGACGCGATGGGGGCGGACAACCTCGACGAATGGACGATGCGCCGGCTGGCCGACGCGCCGCTCCGGTCGCTTGCAGCGGAGGCGGCGTGATGGCTGACCAATTCGACCTCGTCGTGATCGGCGGGGGACCCGGCGGCTACGTCGCGGCGATCCGGGGCGCCCAGCTCAAGATGAAGGTTGCGCTCGTGGAACGCGAGCACCTCGGGGGCATCTGCCTCAACTGGGGCTGCATCCCGACGAAGGCGCTGCTGCGGGCCTCCGAGATCAACCACCTCCTGCACACGCTCGATGCCTACGGCTTCGCGGCGGACAACATCCGGTATGACTTCCAGAAGGTGGTGAAGCGCTCGCGGGCGGTCGCGGGGCAGTTGTCCGGCGGCGTGAAGGGGCTGTTGAAGAAGAACAAGGTGACGGTGTTCGACGGGCAGGGGGGGTTGGCCGGCCCGGGCAAGGTCGCGGTGACGAAGGACGGGCGCGCGGTCGCCGATCTCGCGGCGAAGAACGTCATCCTCGCGACGGGTGCGCGGGCGCGGGTGCTGCCGGGGCTGGAACCGGACGGCAAGCTCATCTGGTCGTATCGCGAGGCGCTCGTGCCCGACGTGATGCCGAAGTCGCTCGTCGTGATCGGGTCCGGCGCGATCGGGAGCGAGTTCGCGTCCTTCTTCCAGAACATGGGTTCGAAGGTCACGCTGATCGAGGCGCTGGACCGCATCCTGCCGGTGGAGGACGTGGAGATCTCCGC
>CAXVWQ010000338.1:0-11267 GCA_964263755.1 Roseomonas sp.
GATGGAGGTCTGGAGGAAGGCAGAGCCTTCCTCCGGGGCCACAAGTGCACCCTACGAGGAGGTCGAGACGGGAGCACGGCAGATGCCCGCCGTCTCCAGTGCCCGGGCGACGCGCAGCGCCACGTCCTCCCGCCATGGCGCGGCGATCACCTGCACGCCGATGGGCAGTCCCCCTTCGGCATCCGGCCATACCGGCACCGCGACCACGGGCAGCCCGACGAAGGAGATGGGCTGGGTGAAGACGCCGAGGTTGGGGCGGAGCGGCATCGTCACGCCGTCGAAGGTCAGCGTCGTCCGTCCCAGCGCGGGGGCGCGGCAGGGGGTGGCGGGGGCGAGGATCACGTCCACCCCCTCGAACACCCGCAGCACGGCCGCCCGGTACCACCGCCGGAAGCGCTGGGCGCGGATCACCCAGGTCGAGGGGATGGCGGTGGCGGCGATGAGGCGGTCCCGCGTCGCCGGGTCGAAGTCGGCCGGGCGTTCGCGGAGGCGGTCGAGGTGCAGGGCCGCGCCTTCCGCCGCCGTGATGAGGAAGGCGGCGGCGCGGGCCCGGGTGGCTTCCGGCAGTTCCACGGTCGCGGCGGCGCCGAGGGCGCGGGCGACGATCGCGACGGCGGCGAAGGCCTCCGGGTCGCCGCCGCGCGCGAAATGGCCGCCGGCGACGGCGATCCGCAGGCCCGCCGTGCCCGCGTCGGGGGAGGCGCCGACCGGCTCGAAGGGCCGCTCCGTCGCCGCGGGGTCGTCCGGGTCCGGTCTGCCCATGGCATCGTAGGACAGCGCGAGGTCGGCGACCGAACGGGCGAAGGGCCCGAGGTGATCGAGGGACGAGACGAAGGGAAAGGTGCCCGCGCGGGAGAGCCGCCCGAAGGTCGGCTTCAGCCCGAACAGCCCGCAGAGCGAGGCCGGCACCCGAATGGAGCCGTTGGTGTCCGACCCCAGCGCCAGCGGCACCAGCCCCGCCGCCACCGCCGCCGCCGAGCCGCCGGAGGAGCCGCCGGTCATCCGCGACGGGTCGTGCGGGTTGCGGGACGGACCGTCATGGGCGTTCTCGCCGGTGAAGTCGTAGGCGTACTCGCCCATGTTGAGGGCACCGACGAGGACGGCCCCCGCCGCCTCCAGCCGCCGCACGAGCGCGGCGTCGCGCGTCGCGGGCGGGCGTTCGCGGTTGATGCGGGAGCCCGCGCGGGTGGGGAGCCCCGCCACGTCGAACAGGTTCTTCACCGCGAAGGGCACGCCCGCCAGGGGGCCGGGGGGACGCCCCGCCGCCCGCGCCGCGTCCACCGCATCGGCCGCGGCCAGCGCCCGCGCCGCCACCACGTCCGTGAAGGCGTTGACCGCGGGGTTCCCCGCGGCGATCCGCGCCAGCGCCGCCTCCGCCACCGCCCGCGCCGTCACCCGTCCCGCCGCGACCGCCGCCGCGATGGCGCCGGCCGTGGCGTCGGCCCCCGGCGTCCCGCCCCTGCCCGGAACGCTCATGCCCGGAACACTCATGCCCGGAAGACCGGCGCGAGGTCGGCCTCGTCGTCCAGCGGGTGCGACAGCACGAAGCGCGCGGCCCCGGCGATGCCCCTCAGGTTGGCGAGCGCCTCCTCCCGCCACGCCGGGTCCATCGGGATGCCGTGCAGCGCCACCGCGGCATCGAGCAGGGCGGGGATGGCGTCGTCGCTCACGGGCGGGGGGGCGTCGGGCACGGCGGGGCCTCCAGGTTCGGGGTCGTCGTCCGGCCCATGCGACCGCGATGCCACGCGGGCAGGCGCCTCGGTCGGGCGGGGCCGATCGGGCGCGCGGGCCCGCGCCGCCGGCGACCCCCGACGCCTCGGGGAGGCCCGCCGGGGACAGCCCCGGCGGCACGGTGACCCCGGGGTGGCCCTAACCCGCCTCGATCCGCGCCAGCCGGATCCAATCCGCCTGCCGCCCGACATCGGCTTCGAGGAACGCCGAGAACGCCTCGATGGTCATCGGCATCGGCGCCGCCCCGGCCCGCGCCTGGGCCTCCTTCGTCTCCGGCCGGGCGAGGATCGCGTTCACCTCCCGGTTCAGCCGCCCCACCACCGCCGGCGGCGTCGCGGCGGGCGCCATGAGGCCGAGCCAGATGGAGGCCTCGAAGCCCGGCAGCGCCTCCGCCACCGTCGGCAGCGCGGGCAGCAGGGGGGAGCGTTCCGGCCCCGTCGTCGCCAGCCCGCGCACCCGCCCGCCGTCGAGGTGCGGCGCCATCGTCGGGATCGCGTCGAACATGATCGGCACCTGCCCGCCGATGAGCGCCGTCCGCGCCTCGTTCGACCCGCGGAAGGGCACGTGCTGCAGGGTGATGCCCGCCATCGCCCGGAACACCTCCCCCGCGACGTGGTAGGGCGTGCCGGGGCCGGAGGAGGCGTAGTCCAGCGCCCCCGGCCGCGACTTCGCCAGCGCGACGAGTTCCGCGACCGACGACACGCCGAGCGACGGGTGCACCGCCAGCACGTGATGCGCGACGTTGATCGCCGCCACGGGCGCGAGGTCGCGCATCAGCCGGTAGGGCCGGTTCGGCAGCAGCGTCTCGTTCGCCGTGTGGGTGTTGGACATCAGCAGCAGCGTGTGCCCGTCCGGGTTCGCCTTCGCGACGTGGTCGGTGCCGATCACCGCCCCCGCGCCCGGCCGGTTCTCCACCACCACGTTCTGCGCCAGCGGCCCCGACAGCCGTTCCGCCAGGAACCGCGCCGCCACGTCCGCGGAGCCGCCGACCCCGAAGGGCACGACGATGCGGACGGGGCGGGAGGGCCAGCCGTCCTGGGCGAGCGCGGGGATGGCCCAGGGGGCGATGGCGGGCGCGGCGAGGCCGCCGAACAGCAGGGGCCGGCGTGCGGTCATCGTCTCGTTCCTCCCGGGGTCGGCGGGAGTATCCGCGCGGCGCGGCGGCGCCGTCCAGCGCCGGGCCGGATGGCCCGGGTGAGTCCTCGGCGACACGCCGCGGCGGTCCCGTCGCATCGGCATGAAACCCGAGAGTTTCCCGGCCGATACGATCCCATGCGCCTCCTCGCCCTCCTCGCCCTCCTCGCCGCCACGGCCTGCGCGACGGCCCCGACGCCCCCGCAGGTCGCCGCCCCGACGGCCGTCATCGGCCCCTCCGCCACCCGCCTCGCCGCCGCCGCGGAGCGGGAGTGGCGCGCCTGGGGCTCGCTCGCCGTGGATGGCTGGCCGGTGGCGCTGGAACGCACGCCGGACGCGACGCCCGAGCTGTTCGAGCGCCTCATGACCTACTGGTCCGCCACGCGGGACGGGCCGGGGATCGCGGCCCGCCACCGCATGTTCCGGGACACCATCCAGGCGCCCTCCTCCGCCACCGCCTCGCTCGACGGCTCGTCCGGGCTGGCGTGGAACACGATGCCCGCGACGGTCGGCATCTCCTCCTACAACGAGCCGGCTTGGTCGGCCGCCTTCGTCTCCTACGTCATGGGCGCGGCGGGCGCGGAGTTCCGGCCCTCCTCCGCCCACGCGATGTATCTCGACCCCATCCTCGCCCGCGCCGTGTCCGACCCGGCGGGCGCCCCGTTCCGGGCCCACGCGCCCTCGGAATACGCCCCCCGACGCGGCGACGTGGTGTGCTGGGACCGCTCCGCCTCCCCCCTCTCCCACTGGCGGGACCGCCTGTCGGAGCCCGGGCGGTCGCGGCCGATGCACTGCGACGTCGTCGTCCGCAGCGGCGGCGGCACGGCGGACTTCGTCGGCGGCAACGTGCTGGACGTGGTGCTGCGCCGGCGGGTGGAGACGGATGCCGCCGGCCGCCTCGCCCCCCCGCCGCTGGACCGGCCGCCCTACCTGCTGGTCCTGGAGAACCGGCGGTAGGCGCCTCACGCGGGGAGGCGGCGCACCTCGAAGAAGGTCTTGCCGGTGCGGACGAGACCGACGGATTCGTAGAACCCGATCGTGCCGGCCCCCATCCGGGCGCCGGTCGCGAGCATGACCTTGTAGCAGCCCGCCGCGTCGGCGCGGCGGATCGCCTCCTCCATGACGGCGCGGCCGAGGCCGCGGCGACGATGGGCGGCGGCGGTGACGACGTTCTCGATCAGCGCGTAGGACCGCGCGCCGCGGGTGAGGTTGGGCACGACGACGAGCGTGCAGGTCGCGGCGGGGGCGCCGTCCGCCTCCGCGACGAGGACGGTGGCGAGGTCGGCGTCGAGGAGCGCCGCCCAGGCCGCGCGGGCCGCCGCGGGATCGGCGGCGACGTCGTGCGGGATGAGGTCGCGATACAGCGCGACCATCGCCCCGAGGTCACCCGCGACCGCGTCCCGGACGACGATCACGGCGTGAGGTAGCGCGCCGTCAGGTGCCGCTCGAAATGCGCGGGGTTCAGCGGCTCCCCCGTCGCGGCGGTGATCAGGTCCTGGAAGCCCAGGAGCGAGCCCTTGCCGTGGACGGACACCCGCATCCACGCCACGAGCGGCCCGAGGTCGCCCCGCGCCAGCGCCTCGTCCAGCCCCGTCACCGCCGCCCGCGCCGCCGCCATCAGCTGCGCCGCCGCCATCGCGCCGAGGGTGTAGGAGGGGAAGTAGCCGAAGGCCCCGTCGTGCCAGTGGATGTCCTGGAGGCAGCCCCGCGCGTCGTCGGGCGGGGCGATGCCGAGGAGGGAGCGGAACCCGTCGTTCCAGGCGCCCGGCAGGTCGGCCACGGAGAGGTCTCCCCCGATCAGCGCGCGTTCCAGCCGGAAGCGGAGGATGATGTGGGCGGGGTAGGTCATCTCGTCCGCGTCCACGCGGATGAAGCCGCGCCCGACGCGGCGCCACAGGCGGGCGAGGTTCGCCGGGGCATAGGGCGCGGGATCGCCGCCGAAGGCGCGGTGCAGTTCCGGGCCGAGGGCGGAGAGGAAGGCGTCGGACCGGCAGGCCTGCATCTCGACGATGAGGGACTGGGATTCGTGCGCCGCCATCCCCGCCGCCTCCCCCACCGGCTGGCGGGCGTGGGTATCGGGCAGGCCGCGCTCGTAGAGGGCGTGGCCGCACTCGTGCAGCACTCCCAGCAGGGCCTGGGCGAAGGCGGCTTCGTCGTAACGCGTGGTGATCCGCACGTCGGACGGGGTGCCGCCGCAGAAGGGATGCGCGCTCTCGTCCAGCCGGGCATGGGTGAAGTCCAGCCCGGCGCGCTCCGCCAGCCGGCGGCACAGGTCGCGCTGCACCGCCACGGGGAAGGGGCCGACGGGTTCGACCGGCGCCGGCTTCGCCGCCTGGATCGCCTCGGCGCGCGGCAGGGCCTCGGTCAGAAAGGCCTCGTAGGCCGCGAAGATCGGCTCCACGTCGGCCGCGCCGATCCCCGGGCCGTAGCCGTCCATCAGCGCGTCGTAGGGAGAGAGGCCGGTGGCGGCGGACAGCGCCGCGGCGGTCTCGCGTTGCAGCCGCACCACCTCCTCCAGGAAGGGCCGCACCGCCGCGAAGTCGGACCGCTTGCGGGCCACCCGCCACACCCCCTCGCAGGCGGAGTTGGCCCGCGCCGAGGCCTCCACCAGCGCCCCCGGCAGCGCCGTCGCGCGGGCCTGGGCGCGACGCATGAGGGCGAGGTTGCGGTCGTCCCAGGCGTCCCCCGGCTCCGCCGCGTCGGCGAGGTCGGTCGCCATCTCCGCGGAGGTGAGGAGGGAGTGGGACAGCCCGGCGAGCACCGCCAGCTGCTCCCCCCGCGCCGCGCCGCCGCCGCTCGGCATCACCGCCGCGGCGTCCCAGTGCAGCATGGCGGAGGCCTCGCCGAGGGTGGCGATGCGGGCGAAGCGGTCGCGCAGGCGGGTGTAGGCGGCGTTCATCGGAGCCTCGGCCAGTGTGGGCATGGCGCTTGGGGGCATGGCGGTTCGGGCGGGCGCTGCCTCACGCCGCGGGTTGGCGGACCGCTGCCACCGCGTCCGTCATCCCGCGCAGTTCGGCGAGGAACGCGAGGACCTCGTCCGGCTTCACGCGCGCGGACAGGTCGCCATGGGCGATAGCGTTCCGCAGACGGGCGGCCCGGAGGAAGCGATCGAGTGCTTCGGCCGCCACGTAACCCTCCTCGGCGAGCGTCTGGACCGCCTGGACGGCGGACAGGGCGCGGCGCGGCGCGGTTCCCTCGCCTGGGGCCAGCCTCGCCAGCGCCTCCAGCGCGGTCCAGGCGGTCAGCCAGGCCGACGCTCCGTGCCCGGCCCTCGCCAGGGTTTCGACCTCGTCGAGGACCGCCGCGAGTTGGGATGGCGTCGGGGCAGGGATGGGCGGGACGGCGTCCACGGAGGGACGGGCGAGGATGGCGCGGAACTCCCATCCCTCCTGGTCCGATACCCGCCGGGCCACCTCGGCGAGCTGCCGGTCCGATGCGGGGGTCCGTTCATGCCTGACCTCGATGACGGCGCCGCCAGCGGGACCGAGGGCGATCGCGTCGGGCCGGAAATCACCAAGGAAGGCCGGGACCATGTCGGGTGATGGTTCGACGTGGAACCGCCAGCCCCTCGCCTCGTAGGCGTCGCGCAAGCCCTGCAAGGCATCGCTCACCCCGTCCACCTCCGGCGTCATGGCAGCTGCCTCCAGTCCAGGTTGTCGTCCAGGCGGATATAGAGGACGGGAGGAGCCGTGCCGATGGCCCGCGCGAGCGTCGGGCTGACCCGCCGCAGGATGGGGATCACACCCGGCTCGAACTTCTGGACCGTGACGCGCTCGATCACGCGATCGTCGGGGTAGAGGATCCCGATCAGCCCATCAAGGATGGGCTTGACGATGTTGTCCACGTCACCCCGCATCGCACCGAACGGGAAGTAGAGGATCGTGACCGCGAGTGGGCGTGGGTCGAGGAAGTAGAATTCCCGGAGCGTCCGCACGTGCGCGGCCGCCCGGCACGCGACCCGCCCCTTCCACGCCTCCCGTGCCCGCGCGTTGGCCGATTGCCCGGAACGCGGCACCTCCGGGATGATGAACTCCAGCGGGAAGGGCAGGGAGACGTCGTCGCCCGTCACCCTCCTACCTTCCGCCGCGCCGCGACCACCCAGGCGATCACCACCCCCACCAGCGCCGCCGCCAGCCCGTACCAGGTGATGGCGTAGCCCAGGTGGTTGTTCCGGGGCCGGGGCAGCGCCCGCGCCGGGTCCGGCAGCCCGCCCGGCGCGGCGCCCGGCTCCCGCAGCGCCACCAGCAGGAACGGCGCGGTGTCCGGCAGCCCCAGCGCCGCCCCGATGGTCCGGGGGTCGAGGGTGTAGAAGCGCCGCCCCGCCGTGTCGTCGCGGGCGGCGAAGGTGTCGCGCTCCTCCGGCGGGGCGACGTAGCCGACGATTCGGGCCGGCCCCTCCGGCCGGACGACGGAGGCGACGGGCCGATCCACCGGCACCCAGCCGCGGTCGACGAGAACCGTCGCGCCGGCCTCCGTCGCCATCGGCGTCAGCAGCCGCCCGCCGAGGGTGGCGCCGCGGACCTCCAGCCCCAGCAGGGCCTCGCGGTCGTGCAGGTAGCGCCCGGTCGCCTCGACCTTGGAGAAGCCGGCCGGGTTGGCGGTGAGGGCGCGCGGCGGTCCCGCCTCCGCCGCCGCGATGTCGGCCAGCAGGGCGGTCTTCCACTCCAGCCGCCGGAGCTGCCACGTGCCGAGGCCCAGCAGGATGACGAGGACCGGGATCGCCGCGACGATCGCCGGCCAGATTCGGCGCGGCCCCCCCGGGGGTGCCGCGCCCGACAGGTCCGCCATCAGTGGTCCGCGATGACCCCCGCGCCGAAGACGTAGATGCAGACGAAGAGGAACAGCCACACCACGTCCACGAAGTGCCAGTACCAGGCCGCCGCCTCGAACCCGAAGTGGCGCCGCGGCGTGAAGTCCCCGCGCCACGCCCGGTAGAGGCAGACCGCGAGGAAGATGGTCCCGACCATCACGTGGAAGCCGTGGAACCCGGTCGCGAGGAAGAAGGTGGAGGGGTAGATGCCGCCGCCCGCGAACTTGAACGGCGCCTCCGCGTACTCGTAGGCCTGGAAGCCGGTGAAGAGCAGGCCGAGCGCGACGGTGATGGAGAGGCCCTGGATCAGGCCCTTGCGGTCGCCCTCGATGAGCGCGTGGTGCGCCCAGGTCACGGTGGTCCCGGACAGCAGGAGGATCATCGTGTTGAGGAACGGCAGGCCGAAGGGGTCAAACGTCAGGATGCCCTGGGGCGGCCAGATGCGGGTCGTCGCGCCGGACACGTGTTCCGGATACAGCGCGAAGTGGAAGTAGGCCCAGAAGAAGGCGACGAAGAACATCACCTCCGACGCGATGAACAGCGCCATCCCGTAGCGCAGCCCGATCCGCACGATCGGCGTGTGCACGCCCGGCACCTTCGATTCGCGGATGACGTCGCGCCACCACACGAACATGCAGGCCAGCACGCCGGCGAACCCCGCCACCGTCACCCAGGGGAAGCCGTAATGCGCCCACAGCACGATCCCGAAGAGCATCGCCCCCGCCGCGAAGGCGGTGATGAGCGGCCAGGGGGAGGGATCGACGAGGTGGTAGGGGTGCTTGTGTGGGGGGGGCGGCTCGATCGCGTCGGCGGTGGTCGTCACGGGCGTGGCCATCGCGGGTCCTGGGTGCTGGGGCCGCGGCGGTGGCGCGCGGCGCGTCGGATCATCCATCCCGCAAACTCCGGGGGCGATCAAGGGTTGGACGGCCCTACCCGTCCGCCGGCGGCTCCCGCTCCGGCCCGCCGCGCGCCACCCCCGCCTCGCGCAGCGCCGCGTAGGCCGCCTCGCCCAGCGCCGGGGCCAGGATGTCGGCGTTGTGCTCCCCCAGGCGCGGCGCCGGGCGGGCCAGCACCCCGGGCGTGGCGGACAGCCGCGGCACCACCCCGTGCATCGGCAGCCAGCCGTCGGGCATGTCGGGGTCGGGCACCTCGATGAGCGTCTCACGCTCCGCCACGTAGGCGTCCTCCGGCAGGTCGGCGGCGTCCATGATCGGCCCGATGGTCACGCCCGCCGCGTCGAAGTGGGCCAGCACCCCGGCCTTGTCCCGCTCCCCGATGAAGCCGGCGATCACGCCGTCCAGGGCCTCCGCGTTCCGCAGCCGGTCGGGGTTGGTGCGGAAGCGCGGGTCGGCGATCAGGTCCTCTCGCCCGATGGCGCGCAGCAGCCGCTCCGCCATCCCCTGCGTCGAGGCGGAGAGGCACACCCACCCCGCGTCCCGCGTGCGGTAGGCGTTGCGCGGCGCCGAGTTGGTGGAGCGCGACCCCGTGCGCGGCTTCGTCACCCCCGTCAGCCGGTGGTTCGCCACCTGCGGGTCCATCACCGCGAGCATCGGGTCGAGCAGCGACAGGTCGATCACCTGCCCCACCCCCGTCCGCTCCGCGTGGCGCAGCGCGATGAGGGCGGCGGAGGCGCCGTAGAGGCCGGCATAGGCGTCGCCCATGAACATCGGCGGCAGCACCGGCTCCCGGTCCGCGAAGCCGTTGACGGCGGCGAAGCCCGAATACCCCTCCACGAGCGTCCCGAAGCCCGGCTTGTGGCGATACGGCCCCGTCTGCCCCCAGCCTGAGACGCGCACCACCACGAGCGCCGGGTTCGCCGCCAGCAGCGCGTCGGGCGCCAGCCCCATCGCCTCCAGCACCCCCGGCCGGAAGCTCTCGACGAGCATCGCGGCCCCGGCGGCGAGGGTCCGCACCACCGCCTGCGCCGCGGGGTCGCGCAGTTGCAGGCAGATGCTCTTCTTGTTGCGGCACCAGGTCTTCCACGCCGTCTCGACGCCCCGCACGCGCCACGCGCGGAGGGTGTCGCCCTCCGGCGGCTCCACCTTCACCACCTCGGCGCCATGGTCGGCCAGCACCTTCGTCAGCAGGTTCCCCGCCACCAGCCGCGACAGGTCCACCACCCGCACCCCGTCCAGCGCGCCGGTGGCGGCGGGGTCGAAGGCGTGACGGTGCAGGGCCACCGGGGGGCCTACTCCACCCGGATGTTGCCGGCCGTCGCCACGCCGCGCCAGCGCGCGAGGTCGGCCTGGAGGAAGCGGTCCGCCTCCTCCGCCGTGCCGCGGGACGACGTCGCGCCCTCGCCGTTGAGGTAGTCCGAGAGCCGCCCGTCCGAGAGCGCCTCGTTCGCCGCCTCGTTCAGCCGCTGGCGCACGGCCGGAGGCAGCCCGCGCCGCGCCAGCAGCCCCCACCAGATCCCCGCCTCGTAGTCCGGCAGCCCGCTCTCCCGCGGCGTCGGGGCGGCGGGCCCGCTCGCCGGCCGCCCGTCGGAGGTCCAGCCCAGCACCTTCACCCGCCCGCCCGCGATCACCCCCGCGGCGGAGGGCACCGTCGTGAACAGCAACTGGATGGTCCCGGCCACGAGATCGGTCGTCGCCGGCCCCATCCCGCGATACGGCACGTGCTGCATCTTCAGCCCGCCCGCGCTCTGCGCGAACATCTCCGCCGCGAGGTGGTTGATGCTTCCTGGCCCGGCCGAGCCGTAGTCCACCTTGTCCGGGTTGGCCCGGACGTAGCGGACGAGTTCCGCGAGGTTCCCCGGCGGGAAGTCCGGCGATCCCAGGACCAGCAGCGGCGCGGTCGCGAGCATCGCCACCGCCTCCAGGTCCCGCGCCGCGTCGTAGGGCGTGCGCTGCACCGCCGCGCTCGTCGCGAAGGTGGACGAGGTGACCATCAGCACGTGCCCGTCCGCCGGCGCCCGCACCACCTCGGACGTGCCGATCGTGCCCCCCGCGCCGGGCCGGTTGTCCACGACGAAGGGCTGCCCCAGCCGCCGCCCCAGCACCTCCGCCAGCGGCCGCGCCACCGCGTCGTTGCTCCCGCCCGGCGGGAAGGGCACGACGATCCGCACCGGCCGGCCCGGCCACGCGCCCTGCGACAGCGCTGGCCGCGGCAGCGCGAGCGCCCCCGCGGCGAACAACGTCCGACGTCCCGCCTTCATGGCGTTTCCTTCCCTGTCACGCCCAACCGCTCCGCGAGCGTCACGAGCGCCCGCGCGCTCTCGATGAACGGCACGTCCACCATCGCCCCGTCCACGACGAAGGCGCCGACGCCCCGGAGCGCCGCCTCCTCCGCCGCCGCCAGCACGCGGCGCGCCCGCGCCACCGCCTCCGGCCGCGGCCGAAACACCTCGTTCACGATGGCGACCTGGGAAGGGTGGATGCAGGACTTTCCCGTGAACCCGAGGCGCCGCGCCGCCTCCGCCTCAGCCCGGCACCGCTCCGGCGAGGCCACGGCCGCGAGCGACCCGTCGAAGGCCGGCACCCCCGCCTCCGCCGCCGCGAAGCGCACCGCCATCCGAACGGAGTGCAGCGCCGCCTCGTCCGCCCGGTCCACCCCGAAGGGCTCGAACAGGTCGCCGTAGCCGATCTGCAAC
>CAXVWQ010000339.1:0-6767 GCA_964263755.1 Roseomonas sp.
GCGCGGGGGCGCCCCCCCCCCCCGGCCGCGGGGGGGGGGGGCGGGCGGGCCGGGCCGCCCCTTTCGGCCCCCCCCCCCCCGCGCCCCGGCGGGGCGCCCCCCCCCCCCCGCCCGCCCCGCCGCCGTCGCCCCCGGCACTACCGCGCCCGTTGCGACCCCGGCCGAAACCCCGCTCGCCACCGCGACCGCCGCCCCGCCCGCCCGCCGCCGCGCCCGCTTGCCGCCCCTCGTGATCCTCGCCCAAGGCTGGATCGCGCTCATGCTGATCGTCGCCTTCGCCGCCGACCTCATCTCCCCCTACCCCTACACCGCGCTCGACCTCCGCAACCGCCTCACCGCCCCGATCGGCTTCGGCGGCACCTGGGCCCACCCCCTCGGCACCGACGAACTCGGTCGCGACGTCCTCTCCCGCCTCATCGCCTCCATCCGCATGAGCCTCCTCATCGCCTTCGGCGCCACCGGCATCGCGGCCGTCCTCGGCGTCTCCCTCGGCTTCCTCGCCGCGCATTTCCGCGGGCTCGTCGAACACGCCGTGCTGGCCCTCGTGGACTTCCAGGCCTCCATGCCCTTCCTCATCCTCGCGCTGTCCGTCCTCGCCTTCTTCGGCAACACCCTCGTCCTGTTCATCTGCCTCCTCGGCCTGCACGGCTGGGAGCGCTACGCGCGCATCGCCCGCGGCCTCGCCATCTCCGCGGGTGCGCAGGGCTACGCCGCCGCCGTGGTTGGCCTCGGCGCATCCCCCTGGCGCGTCTATGGCCGCCACGTCCTGCCGAACATCGCCTCCACCCTCATCGTCTCCATGACCCTCGCCTTCCCCGAGATCATCCTGCTGGAGAGCAGCCTGTCCTTCCTCGGCCTCGGCGTGCAGCCGCCGATGACCTCGCTCGGCAACATGGTCGGCTACGGGCGGGAATACCTGACGCGCGCCCCCTGGATCCTCCTCGCCCCCTCCGCCGTCATCGTCCTCACGACGCTCTCGGTCAGCCTCCTCGGCGACTGGCTGCGCGACCGGCTGGACCCCACGCTCCGGTAGCCCGTCGGGAGGATCGGCGGCCCCGTCGCGTCCGGGACAGGATCGTGCGCCGGCCCGGCCGCGCCCTCGCGACGACGTCGTTGCCGATGAGGCCGCCGGCGCCGCCGCGGTTCTCGATGATGATGGTCCGGCCGGGGCGGGCGCCCATCGCCTCCGTCACGATGCGGCCGACCGGGTCGTCGCTGCCGCCGGTGGTGAACGGGATGACCATGCGGATCGGGCGGTCGGGACAGCGTTCCGGCGCCGCGGCCCGGCGGGTGAAGGGATGGAGAGGCCCAGGGCGGACGCCCCGAGGGCGGTACGGCGTCGCACGATGGCGTTCCTCCGCACCCGGGCACGGATCGGCCCGGTGCCATCCGGCCGGCCTCGCGGCCGGTCCCGCCCCGACGGGGGCCGCCGCGCGGACTGCGCCCGGCGGGGCGAGAGGCGTCGCGACGCGCGGCCCGGGCCTCAGCCGACGGTGATGCCGAGTTCGCGCACGAGGGCCGTCCACCGCGCGACCTCCGCCTCCACGTAGGCGCGGAAGGCCTCCGGGCTCACGCTCGTGACCACGCGAACGCCCTGGCGCGTCAGGCCGCCGGAGACCTCGCCGTCGGCCAGGATGCGGCGGACGTGGCCGTGCAGCGCCTCGATCACCGGCGCCGGGGTCCCGACGGGCGCGAAGAGGCCGTTCCAGAGCGCGGTCTGCAATTCCGGTCGTCCCGCCTCCGCCGCCGTCGGCACGTCGGGCAACTGCGGCAGGCGCTCCGGCGAGATGACGGCGAGGGCGCGGAGGCGGCCGGACTGGACGTGCTGCAGCGCGGTCACGACGTTGAACTCCGCGATCTGCGCTTCTCCGCGCAGCGCGGAGGTCACCATCTCGCCTGCGCCGCGCAGGGGGAGATGCGTGAGCGCGATGCCCGATCGCCGCGCGAACAGCTCCATGTCGATGTGCTGGTAGGACCCCACGCCCGCCGAGGCGTAGATCAGCGGCGCGGGGGCGGATCGCGCGCGTTCCACGAACTCCGCGAGCGTGCGGGCGGGGAAGTCGGCGGGCACGAGGATGGCCTGCGGCGTCTCGACGAGGTTCGTGACGGGCAGGAGGCCGCGCACCGGGACGAGCACGCGGTCGGGCGCCGCGGCCGCGGAGTTGATCGCGTGGGTCGAGACGTTGTTGACGATGAGCGCGTGGCCGTCCGGGCGTTCGCGCATCACCGCGTCGTTCGCGATCCACCCGTTGGCGCCCGCCCGGTTCTCCACCACCACGGTCTGGCCGAGGGCGCGGCCGAGGGGTTCGGCGAGGACGCGCGCGATGAGGTCGGTGGTGCCGCCGGGGACGAGGGGGACGACGAGCCGGACGGGGCGGGAGGGCCATGCCTGGGCTTCGGCGCGCGGCGCGCCGAAGGCGAGGGCCGCGGCGCCGAGGGCCGCGCGGCGCGTGATGGATGCCATCGTCGGATCCTCCGGTTCATCGGCTCGCCGAGTCCGGCGGCGGGCGGCGTCCGGCCTGCGCGCCCGCGGCTTGCGTTGTCGCTTGCCGCGACCTAAGCGCGGAGCATGGTGCGGCGGGGGCCGTGCGGCACGCGGCGCCGGCCGGGCGGCGCGCCCCGGATCGTGGAGGGAACGCCGAGTGACCGTCATAGACGCCCATACGCATGTCCTGACCGAAGCGATGGTCGCGGCCATCGCGCGCGACGTGCCCTCCCTCGCACCGCGGCTGACGCGGGTGAGCGACGACGCGGCGATCCTGGAGATCCTCGACATCAAGCAGAACCCGTTCCCGCGCTCGGCCTGGGACCTGGAGCGGCGCTTCACGGAGATGGCGGCCCAGCGCGTGGACATGCACGTGGTCTGCAACATCCCCCACACCTTCCTGTACGAGGCGGATGCCGGGGCGGCGGCGACGGTGTCGGAGATCCAGAACGAGGCGATCGGCGCGCTGTGCCGCGCGCATCCCGAACGGTTCATCGGCCTCGCGACGGCGGCGATGCAGGAGCCGACCGGTGCGGCCGTCACGTTGGAACGGGCGGTGACGGCGCACGGGCTGCGGGGCCTGCACGTCGGCAGCAACGTCGCCGGGCGGAACCTCGACGACCCCACGCTCGACCCGGTGTGGGAGGTCGCGGAGCGGCACGCCCTGTTCGTGCTGGTGCATCCGCACAAGGTCGTCGCGGCGGAGCGGATGCGCGCCTACTACCTCACCAACCTCGTCGGGAACCCGCTGGAGACGACGATCGCCGGGGCCTCCCTCGTGTTCGGCGGCGTGATCGAGCGGCATCCATCCATCCGCTTCTGCCTGTCCCACGCCGGCGGCTTCGTGCCGTTCCAGGCCGGGCGCTTCCGCCACGGTTGGCGCGTCAGGCCGGAGCCCGGGGTGCGGCTGAAGGGTGACCCGCAGGAGAGCCTGGACCGGCTCCTCTACGACAGCATCACCCACGCGCCCGGGGCGCTGAGGTTCCTCCTGTCGGAGGTCGGGGCGGAGCGGATCGTCTTCGGGACCGACTACCCGTTCGACATGGGAACCACGCGCGGCGTCGAGGAGATCGAGGAGGCGATCCCCGACCCGGTGGCGCGCGCCGCGATCCTGGCCGGCAACGCGGAGCGGCTGTTCCGCGACCCGGTCCGGGGCTGAGGCCATCGCGCCCGCCGCCGCTTCGCCCCGCGCGAATGTCGGGTATGGTGACGCGGCGAAGGGCAGGATCGTGGGGGAGAGCGAACACATGAAGCGGGATCGTCGTGGCATCCTGTTCGCCGTCGCGGCGGCGCTGCCCGCGGTGGCGGCGGCGCAGATGCCCCTGACCCTCACCCTCGGCACCGCGACGCCCGGGGGCGGCTTCCCCGTCTTCGGCGCCGCCTTCGCCAGGGCCGTCCATGCCGCCGACCCGTCCCTCGTGATTGAGCCGCGCAACACCGGCGGAAGCCTCGAGAACGTGCGGCTCGTGGCCGAGGGACGGCTCGATCTCGTGCTCGTTGCCGGGGAGACGGCGACGGCGGCCCTCGGGCGCGGCGACGGCGTCACCCTCGCCGCAGCGATGTATTCCTCCCCCGGCATGTTCGCGCTGCGCGGCGACGCGACGGAGCGCAGCATCGCCGACCTCCGGGGCAAGCGCATCGCCTGGGGCGCCCGCAGCTCCGGCCTCGTCGTGCTCGCGCGGCAGGCCATGGGTGGCCTCGGGCTGGACATGGAGCGCGACTTCGAGCCGGTGTTCCTCGACCGCGCGGGCGACGGTCCGCCGATGGTCCTGGAACGGCGGGTCGCGGCCTTCTGGGGCGCCGGGGTCGGCTGGCCGGGCTTCGTCGCGCTCGCGGATTCCGGACCCGGCGTGCGGTTCCTCGCGCCGGACGCCGCGGAACGGGCTCGCATCCTCGCCTCCGACCCGGGCCTGAAGGAGATGGCGCTGCCCGCCGGCTCCTACCGCGGCCAGGAGGCCCCCGTGCGGACCATCGGCAACTGGAGCGTCGTCCTCGCGCGTCCGGGGCTGCCGGAGGAGAGCGGCCACCGGCTCGCCGCCGCGCTGCATGCCGCCCGCGCCGACATCGCGCGGCGCCTCCCTCAGGCGAGCGAGACCACGGCGGAGAACACCGTCGCCGCCGCACCCCGCCCGGACAGCATCCATCCCGGCGTGCGCCGCTTCTTGCGGGAACGCGGACTGCTGGCGTGACGATGGCCCTGACCAGACGCACCGCGGCCCTGGCCGCCGCGGCGCTCCTCACCGCACCGGCCGTGCGGGCGCAGGGTTTCCCCGCGCGCAACGTGACCCTCATCGTCGGCGCTCCGCCCGGCGGCACCGCGGACGCGCTCGGCCGCCTCGTCGCCCGCGCCTTGTCGGAGGAGTGGGGCGGCGCCGCCGTCATCGTGGACAACCGCGGCACCGCCGGGGGCCAACTCGCGGCCGAGACGATCGCCCGCGCCGCGCCGGACGGGCACGCGCTCCTGCTGGCCAACACGAACGTGCTGGCGATCAACCACGCGCTCTCCCCCCGCCAGCCCTACGACACGCTGCGGGACTTCGCCTTCGTCGGACAGGTGGCGAACTGGCCGCTGGTCCTGGCCGTGCGCCCGGAACTCGGCATCGCATCCCCCGCCGACCTCATCGCCCGCGCTAAGGCGCAGCCGGGGCGGCTCAACGCCGCCTCCGCCGGCAACGGCACGGCGATGCACCTGGCGGTGGCGATGCTCAACCGCCTCGCCGGCACGGAGATCCAGCACGTGCCCTATCGGGGCAGCGGCCCGGCGATGAACGACATGCTCGCGGGGCAGGGCGTGCAGATGATCTTCGAGCCGACCGCGACGCTGCTCGGGCCCATCCAGTCCGGGGCGCTGCGGGGCATCGCGGTGGCGGGGGCCCGCCGCGCCGCCGCCCTGCCGGACCTGCCGACGCTCGCCGAGGCCGGGCTGACCGGCTTCCTCGTCACGCAGTATCACGGCGTCGTGGCGCCGGCGGCCACGCCCGCGCTGCTCGTCGCCTCGATCAACGCGGCGCTGAACCGGGCCATGGCGCGCCCCGACAACCGCGCCCGGCTTCTCGCCCTCGGCGCCGAACCCATCCCCGGCACGCCGGACGAGTATGCGGCCTTCGTGCGGGAGGAGATCCCGCGGTGGGCCGAGATCGTGCGTCTGTCCGGCGCGCAGAACGACTGAGCCGGGACGAAGGAGGAAACGTCATGACCGCGGACGCCGTCCCCACCTGGGCGGACCACTTCCCCGGCAACTTCCTGTGGTCGAACGCCATGCTCGTCTGCAAGGGCATGGCCCCCTACGGCGCGGTCGCGCTGCGCGACCTCGACCGCATCGGGGCGCGGCTGCGACGCCGCGAGGGCGAGGCGGATGCGTGGGCGGAAGAGTGGGGCGCCGAGGCCAACGCGCTGGAGGCGCGGGCCGCCTCCGCCATGACCCCGGAGACCGCCGGCCACCTCCTCCTCCGCGCCGGCATGATCCGCTTCACCGGCGAACGCTTCGTCCCGCCCGGGCCGGAGAAGCGCGCGATGGGCGAACGGTCGTACCGCGCCCTGCACGCCGGCCTCCGCGCCCGCCACCCGGAGATCGAGTTCGTCGAGGTCCCTTACGAAGGCACCACCCTCCCCGCGCTGTTCATGAAGGCGCCTGGCGTTCCCGGCCGCGCGCCCGTCGTCGTCGTCTTCGACGGCATGGACAACGCGAAGGAGATGAGCGTGCTCTTCGCCGGGCTGGAGTTCGCCCGGCGCGGGATGCACACGCTGGCCATCGACGGCCCAGGCCAGGGCGAGACGCTGCGGCTGCGGGGCATGAGCGCGCGCCACGATTACGAGGTGCCGGGGGCGGCGGCTTACGACTACGTCGCCTCCCGCCCTGACGTGGACGCGCGGCGCGCCGTGGTGATGGGCTATTCCTTCGGTGGCTACTACGCCGTCCGCGTCGCCGCCCACGAACCGCGCTACGCCGCCGGCGTGGCCCTGACCGCGCCGCACTGGGACCTCGCGGGCTTCCAGCGGGGCGTGCGGGACAGGGCGCGGGCGGCGGGCCAAGGGGGAAGCCAGACCATCGCCCAGTCCAACTTCCAGTTCCGCTGGGTGGTCGGCGCCCCCGACGACGACGCGGCCATCGCCATCGCCGAGCGTTTCGACGTGGCCGGCGCCGCGGCGCGCGTCGCCCGCCCCTTCCTCGTCACGCACGGCGCGGAGGATCGCGTCATCCCCGTCGCCAACGCGTCGCGGCTGCACGAGGCGCTGGGGACGGCCCGGAAGGCGCTCCGCATCTTCGGCGCGGAGGAAGGCG
>CAXVWQ010000340.1:0-5746 GCA_964263755.1 Roseomonas sp.
GTCCGAGCCGTAGATCTGCTTGCCGTTCGTCTTGTCCGCCGTGTCGATCCGCGGGATCGACTGGCCGATCACCGTCCAGGCCGACGGGTCCTTCAGCGGCACGTCCGCCGGTGGCGTCACCCGCGCCGCCTCCGCCGCGACCTCGCCGTAGCGCAGCGTGCGGCCGGACCCAGTATGGGTGATCACGCCGTCCTTCGCCGAACACTCGCCGACCGGCACGCCGAGCCGCGTCGCCGCCGCCTGCACGAGCATCATCCGCGCCGCCGCGCCGCCCTTGCGGACGATCTCCTGGCTCGACCGGATGCCCTGGCTTCCCGCCGTCTGGAAGTTGCCCCAGGCGCGGTTGCGCGCGAGGCTTTGCCCCGGCGTGACGTATTCCGTGGACAACTTGGCCCAGGCGCAGCCCATCTCCTCCGCGAACATCTGCGCGATGCCCGTGCGGACGCCCTGCCCCATCTCGGACTTCGCCATGCGCAGCACCACGCGGTCATCCGGATGGACCACCACCCAGACGTTCAGTTCCGGCGCCGCCGCCGGCGCGGCGCCCTGCGCGAGCGCGCCCTTCGGCGGCAGGTGGAAGCCCAGCAGCACGGCGCCGGCGGCGCCCTTCAACATCGTCCGGCGCGAGGGACGGACGGCTTCGAATACGGTCATGGCGTGTCCCCCCTCAACCCGTGATGCCGCCGGCGGCGGCCCGATGGATGCCGGCGCGGACGCGGTTGTAGGTGCCGCAACGACAGATGTTGCTCACCGCCTCGTTGATGTCGGCATCCGTCGGCCGCGGCTTCTCCGCCAGCAGCGCCGCGGCGGCCATGAGCATCCCGGACTGGCAGAACCCGCATTGCGGCACGTCCAGCGCGCGCCACGCCACCTGCAACGGGTGGTTCCCGTCGGGCGACAGGCCCTCGATGGTGACGATCTTCTGCTCCTCGGTCACCGCCGAGAGCGGCATCCCGCAGGACCGCGTCGCCACGCCGTCGAGATGCACCGTGCAGGCCCCGCACTGCGCGACGCCGCAGCCGTACTTCGTGCCGGTCAGCCCGACATGGTCGCGGATCGCCCAGAGAAGGGGGGTGTCCGGATCCGCCGTCACCTCCACCACGCGCCCGTTGACGTTCAGCTTGGCCATGGCACGCAATCCCTTCTGGAACGGAGCGGAGGTGCGCTCTTGACTCAAGTATCGCCGCCCGACCCCATGGCTGGCAATCGCCATCTGAGGAGGCGCGCCGTCCGGCTTCCCCCGCCCGATGGCGGATGGCCGCGTTGACGCCCGCCCCGGCGTCACCCGGCGCCCTGGACGCGCAACTCGCCCGGTTGCGCGCCCCGCCCCGCACCGGCCCCCTGATCGTGACCATCCTCGGCGACGCCGTGGCCCCCCGCGGCGGCTCCCTCTGGCTCGGCACGCTGGAGCGGGTCGTCGCGCCCTTCGGCGTCACCCCCGGCGGCCTCCGCACCGCCCTCTCCCGCCTCGTCGAGGATGGCTGGCTCGCCCGCACCCGCGTCGGCCGCCTGTCCTTCCACCGCCTCGGCCCGCGCGGGGAAGCCGCCTACGCCGACGCCGCCCGCCGCATCTACGCGCCCGCTCTGGCCCGCTGGGACGGCCGCTTCCGGCTGGCCGTGTCGCCCGATCCCGCGACACGGAACGATCTGATGGCGGCTGGTTGGGGTGCGGCCGGGCCCGACCTCCTCGTCGGCCTCGACGATCCGCCCGCCGCGGCCCCGGACCATCCCGGCATCGTCCTCCGCGCGGAGGCGGCGCCGGACGGCGCCCGTGCCCTCGCCTCCCGCGCCCTCGCCTCCCGCGCATGGCGCCTGGATGAGGTGGGGGAGGCGTACGCCCGCTTCACCGCCGCCTTCGCGCCGCTGGACGGCGCGTTGGCTGCGGATGAGGAGGCGTTGCCCCTCCGCGTCCTCCTCGCCCACGCGTTCCGCCGCGTCGCCCTGCGCGACCCCGCCCGGCCCCCCGCCCTCCTCCCCCCCCCCTGGGCCGGCGCCGAGGCGCGGGCCCTCGCCGGCCGGCTCTACCGCGCTCTCCTCCCCGCCTCGGAGGCGTGGCTGGATCGCGAGGGACGAGCCGAGGGCGGGCCACTGCCCCGTCCCGACGGCAGCCTGCGCGTCCGGTTCGGCGGCGCCCGACGCGTTACGGGTTTTCCTTGAAAGCCGATCATTCCGTGACGTATTGATCAGCCCGGGAGAACCGTCGCGCGATGTACACCCAGGCCCTGAACCAAGCCGACCCCGCCTCGGCGGAAGCCCGCGACGCCCGCTTCGAGGCCCGCGTCGCCGCGGAGGAGAAGATCGAGCCGAACGACGCGATGCCCGACGCGTATCGCCGCACCCTCATCCGCCAGATCTCCCAGCACGCCCATTCCGAGATCATCGGCATGCAACCGGAAGGCGCCTGGCTGACCCGCGCCCCGTCGCTGCGGCGGAAAGCCGCGCTGCTGGCGAAGGTGCAGGACGAAGGCGGGCACGGCCTCTACCTCTACGCCGCGGCCGAAACGCTCGGCGTGACGCGGGAGTCGTTGTTCGAGGGGCTGCTGTCCGGCAAGGCCAAATACTCCTCCATCTTCAACTACCCGACGCTGACCTGGGCGGATGTCGGCGCCATCGGCTGGCTCGTGGACGGGGCGGCGATCATGAACCAGATCCCGCTGTGCCGGACGTCCTACGGCCCGTATGCGCGGGCGATGATCCGCGTGTGCCGCGAGGAATCCTTCCACCAGCGCCAGGGCTACGAGATCATGCTGACGCTGTGCCGCGGCACGGCGGAGCAGAAGGCGATGGCGCAGGACGCGCTGGACCGCTGGTGGTGGCCGTCGCTCATGATGTTCGGCCCGCCGGACGCGGAGAGCCAGCACACCGAACAGGCCGTGCGCTGGAAGATCAAGCGCTTCACCAACGACGAGTTGCGGCAGGGGTTCGTGGACGCGACGGTGCCGCAGGGCCACCACCTCGGCCTGACCTTCCCTGACCGCGACCTGCGCCTCGACGAGGCGACGGGCCACTGGTCCTTCGGTGCGATCGACTGGGAGGAGTTCCGGCAGGTTCTCGCCGGCAACGGCCCCTGCAATCGCCAGCGCCTCGCCACCCGCCGCGCCGCCCATGAGTCCGGCGCCTGGGTGCGGGAGGCCGCGCTCGCCCACGCCGCGAAGCGCCGCGCCCGCCGCGCCGCCGCGGAACGGATCGCCGCGGAGTGACCGAGGCGCCGATGCCGATCTGGGAGGTGTTCATCCGCGCCCGCGGCGGCATGGCGCACCGCCACGCCGGTTCGGTCCACGCGCCGGATGCGGAGATGGCGTTGCAGGCCGCGCGCGACACCTACACGCGTCGCGGCGAGGGCCTGTCCCTCTGGGTCGTGCCGAGCCACGCGATCACGGCGAGCGATCCATCCGACAGGGATTCGCTGTTCGAGCCGACCGCATCGAAGGTCTATCGCCACCCCACCTTCTACGAGGTGCCGGACGATGTGGGGCACATGTGACCTCCATCACGATCACGGAAACGCCCCTCCTCACCCACACCCTCCGCCTCGCGGACGGCGCCCTCGTCCACGGCCACCGCCTCTCCGAATGGACGGGCCGCGCGCCGACGCTGGAGGAGGAACTCGCCCTCGCCAACGTCGCGCTGGACCTTATCGGCGCCGCGCGCAGCCTCTACGCCCACGCCGCAACCCTGGAAGGCCGCGGACGGACGGAGGACGACCTCGCCTACCTCCGCGACGCGCCGGCCTACCGCAACGCTCTGTTGCTCGAACTGCCGACGGGTGACTTCGCCTTCACGATGCTGCGGCTGCTGTTCCACGCCGCCTGGGCGCACCCGTTCTGGGCCGCGCAGTCGCGCTGCGCCGACCCCACCCTCGCTGCGATCGCCGCGAAGGCGGAGAAGGAGGCGGCCTACCACCTGCGCCACGCCGGCGAATGGTGCATCCGCCTCGGCGACGGCACGGAGGAGAGCCACCGCCGCATGCGCGCCGCGCTGGACGAGTTGTGGCCCTACACCGGCGAGTTCTTCGAGGCCGACGACACCGACCGCGCCCTCATCGCCGACAACCTCGCGCCCGACCCCGCGACGCTCCGCCCCGCCTTCGATGCCACCATCGCCCGTGTGCTGGACGCGGCGACGCTGACGATGCCGCGCCCCGGCGCCTGGATGCAGCGCGGCGGCCGGCGCGGCACGCACACCGAACACCTCGGCCCGATGCTCGCGACGATGCAGCACCTGCAACGCGCCCACCCCGGCGCGACGTGGTGATCGCCGGTCCCGCCCCGCCCGGCGTCGCCCACCACGCGGCGCGCGCGGTCGCGCCGCTGCCCCCAACGACGACCACGCCACCGCCGTCGCCCGGCATCGCCTCCCTCGTCCACCAACGCCTGCGCCGCCGCGCGTGGAACGCGGCCGCGACGGTCCCGGACCCGGAGATCCCCGTCCTCTCCATCGCCGACCTCGGCGTGCTGCGCGACGTGCGGGTGCGGGAGGATGGCGGCGTCACCGCCGACGTGACCCCGACCTATTCCGGCTGCCCCGCGATGAACGCCATCGCCCTGAACGTCGAGGTCGCGCTTCGTGCCGCCGGCCTCCCCGACCCGCGGGTCGCCCTCGTCCTCTCCCCCGCCTGGACGACCGACTGGATCACCGCTTCCGGTCGCGACGCCCTCCGCGCCTACGGCATCGCCCCGCCGGCCGCGCGTGCCGGCCGCCGCGCCCCCTTCGCGATGGACGAGGACGTCCCCTGCCCCCGCTGCGGCGCCGCCGACACCGAGAAACTCTCCGAGTTCGGCTCCACCGCCTGCAAGGCCCTCTGGCGCTGCCTCGCCTGCCGCGAGCCCTTCGACCACTTCAAGTGCCTCTGACCCCGTGGCCCGCTTCCACCCGCTGACCGTCACGGAGGTGCGGCGCGAGACCCCGGACGCCGTCTCCGTCGCCCTGCGCCCGCCGCCCGGCGCGGATTTCGCCTTCACCCCCGGCCAGTACCTCACCCTCCGCCGCGTGACGGAGGGCGAGGAAACCCGCCGCTCCTACTCCATCTGCGCCGGGCTGGACGACGGCGAACTCCGCGTCGGCATCAAGCGCGTCGCGGGCGGTCGCGTCTCCGGATGGGCGAACGCGTCGCTGCGCGCCGGCGACGTGGTCGAGGCGATGCCGCCCGAAGGCCGCTTCGGCCTGACGCCCGACCCCGCCGCCCCGCCGCGCACGGTCCTCGGCATCGCCGCGGGCAGCGGCATCACGCCCATCCTCTCCGTCGCCCGCTCTCTCCTGTCGCGCGAGCCGCGGTCGCGCATGGTCCTCCTCTACGGCAACCGCGGCGCCGCGGACGTCATGTTCCGCGACGCGCTGGAGGACCTGAAGGACCGCCACCTGTCCCGCCTCTCCGTCGTCCACGTCCTGTCGCGGGAGAAGCACGAACTCGCGGCGCTGCACGGCCGCCTCGACGCCGCGCGGATCGTCGCCCTCCTCCCCGGCCTCGTCCGCCCCGGGGAGGTCTCGGACGCGCTGGTCTGCGGCCCCGCCGGGCTCCCAGAGGCCGCAACGGCGGCGCTGACCGCCTTCGGCCTAGACGCCGCCCGCATCCACGTCGAGCGCTTCGCCGCCGGATCGCCCATCGCGCCGCCGCCGCCCGTGACGATCGCCGCCGCCGCGACGCTCGATATCACGGCGGAAGGTGTCACCCGCGCCGTCCCGATGGCCGCGGGCGAGACGATCCTGGAGGCCGGCCTGCGCGCCGGCCTCGACCTCCCCTGGTCCT
>CAXVWQ010000341.1:0-5615 GCA_964263755.1 Roseomonas sp.
GACGGCCGCCGAGCCGCGACGCAGCGATCCCTGCGAGATGGCCAGCGTCAGGCTGTCCATCACGCGGATGAAGGGGATGACGCCGGACGTCTTCCCGTTCATTCCGACCTTCTCACCGATCGAGCGGAGGTTGCCCCAGTAGGAGCCGATGCCGCCGCCCTTCGACGCGAGCGCGACGTTCTCGTTCCAGAGGCCGAGGATGCCGTCGAGGCTGTCGTTGGCCTCGTTCAGGAAGCAGGAGATCGGTAGGCCGCGCGTCGTGCCGGCGTTCGACAGCACGGGCGTCGCGGGCATGAACCAGAGGCGCGAGATGTAGTCGTAGATCCGCTGCGCGTGCTCGCGGTCGTCGCCGTAGGCGGAGGCGACGCGAGCGAAGAGGTCCTGATAGGATTCGCCGGGCAGCAGGTAGCGATCGTCCAGCGTCGCCTTGCCGAAGCCGGTCAGCAGGGCATCGCGCGACGGATCGGTGGTGACCTGACCCTGACCCGGCAGTTGAATGGCATCGAACATCGTCTTGTAAACCCCCAGAAATCCCCGCCCGGACGGTAACTGAACGAGGGTCGGCGACAAGGCCCCGCTCCGGTCCGAGACCCACATGTTGCGGTGCTGTGGCAGAACGGACGCATCATCTTGTGGTTGCGGCCGTCCCGCCCGCAAGTCCGGACCCTGCCCCCGGGATCGGCCCTGCCAGCGCTGCGACTCGTGGAGTCAGCACGAGTCGTGTCGCATGCACGACGGCGTCACGCGATGGAAACATTGCCGTGAGTATGCATCGCTCCCCGATATCCCCGGGACTCACAGGGGCGCGCGCCGCTCAGGTCAACGCATCGGTGGCGCATACATCAGCCCGCCCCGATTCCACAGGCGGTTCACGCCGCGCGGCATCCCTGTCGGCGTGACGCTGCGCTCCCACATCTCCCCGAAATTGCCGACGGCGCGGACGATGTTCACCGCCCAGGCGTTGTCGAGTCCCAGTTGCCGCCCGAGGTCGCCGGAGCGGCCCAGGAAGCGCTGCACGTCCCGGTTCGTGCTGTCCGTGAAGGTTCCGAGGTTGGCCTGGGTGATCCCGAACTCCTCCGCGGTGAGGAGCGCGAAATGGGTCCAGCGCACGATGTCGAAGAAGCGCGGATCGCCCTTGCGGACGACGGGGCCGAGCGGCTCCTTCGAGAAGATCTCGGGCAGCAGCACGTAATCCGCCCCTGCGGCGCCCTGGCCGACGCGGAAGGCCGCGAGGGTGGAGGTGTCGGAGGCGTAGGCGTCGCAGCGGCCCGAGGCGAAGGCGGAGCGCAGTTCCTCCAGGTTCTCGATCAGCAGGGGGTTCAGGCGCAGGTTGTTGCGGCGGAAGTAGTCCGCGACGTTCAGTTCCGTGGTGGAGCCGGGTTGCAGGCACACCGAGGCGCCGTCCAGCCGCGCGGCGCTGTCCACGTTCAGCGAACGGCGGACCATGAAGGCGTTGCCGTCGTAGTAGTTCACGCCGGCGAAGGAGAGGCCGAGCTGCGCCTCCCGAGACAGCGTCCAGGTCGTGGCGCGGGACAGCATGTCGACCTCGCCGGACTGGAGGGCGGTGAAGCGGGTCTGCGCGGTGGTGGGGACGAAGCGGACGCTCGTGCCGTTGCCGAAGATGGCGGCGGCGACGGCGCGGCAGGTGTCGGCGTCCAGGCCGTGCCACTCGCCCCGCGAATCCGGCGCCGCGAAACCGATGGTGTTGGGCGTGACCCCGCAGAGGAGGTGGCCGCGGGCGCGGATCGCCGCGACGGTGTCGGCGGCGGGCTGGGCCGCCGCCGGGGCGGCGAAGGCGCCGCCGAGGGCGAGGGCGGCGGCGGCGCGGGTGAGCCAGGATCGCATGGAGGGTCCTCCGTGTGGGTCGGGCGGACCTTACGGCGGGGCGACCGGCGCCGGAACGGGCGGCGCGAACGGAAACGGGCCGCCCCTTCCGGAGCGGCCCGTCCCGTGTCGCGCGGCGCGCGGGTTCAGCGCATCGGCGGCGCGTACTGCAGCCCGCCGCGGGTCCACAGGGCGTTGATGCCGCGGGGAACGCCGATCGGGGTGATGTTGCGCTCCCACATCTCCGAGAAGTTGCCGACCTGGCGGACGATCTGCACCGCGAAGTCGTTGTTCACGCCGAGCTGGCGGCCGAGGTCGCCGGAGCGGCCCATGAAGCGCTGCACGTCCGGGTTGTTGTTGTCGGTGAAGGTCTGGAGGTTCGTGCTCGTGATGCCGAGCTCCTCCGCCGTCACCATCGCGAAGAGCGACCAGCGGACGATGTCGAAGAAGCGCGGGTCGCCCTTGCGGACGACGGGGCCGAGCGGCTCCTTGCTGATGATCTCCGGCAGCAGCAGGAACTGGCTCATGTTCGCGCCCTGGGAGGCGGCGAAGGAGGCGAGCGAGGAGGCGTCGTTCGTGTAGGCGTCGCAGCGGCCGGAGATGAAGGCGGCGCGCAGCTCCTCGATGTTGTCGATGATGATCGGGGTGTAGCGCAGCCGGTTGGTGCGGAAGTAGTCGGCCATGTTCAGTTCGGTGGTCGTGCCGGGCTGCACGCAGACCGTGGCGCCGTCCAGCTGGCGGGCGGAGGTCACGTTGGCGGCGCGGCGGACCATGAAGCCCTGCCCGTCGTAGAAGTTCACGCCGGCGAAGGCGAGGCCGAGCGAGGCTTCGCGCCCCAGCGTCCAGGTGGTGGAGCGGGAGAGCATGTCGATCTCCCCGCTCTGGAGCATCGTGAAGCGCTGCTGGGTGGAGGCGGGGACGAAGCGGACCTTCGTCGCGTCTCCCAGCACGGCGGCGGCGACGGCGCGGCAGGTGTCCACGTCCAGGCCGCGCCATTCGCCGCGGCTATCGGGCATGGAGAAGCCGACGGTGGAGGGCGCGACGCCGCAGAGGAGGTTGCCACGGGCGCGGATGGCCGCGACCGTGTCGGCGGCGGGCTGGGCGAGCGCGGTGACGGCGCTTCCCACGGTGAGGATCGCGGCCATCAGGCCGGCGGCGGTCAAGCGCATCGTGAAAAACTCCCCCAAAGAGGTCCGCCCCGGCTTGGGCACCGGGTGCGGAGGAGACCGGATTCTCCGTCGGCCGTGATGAACCCGCAAGGGTCGGGACGACCCCGCCCGGATCGGACCCGTCATGGGCTTGCACGTGTCATGGGCAGATTGCCGGCCGGGGTGGCCGATCCGGGAGCAGCACCGGGCGCGAGACGGGATCGGCGAACGGGACGTGCCGAAGATGCAGATGCACCGTCTTTCCGTGGAGGCTGCGCACGAGGGTGATGCCAGGGACGACGAACCGGATGGGATGGATCCTGCGTCGCATCGGCGGCCCGTCGCCGTGACCGAGGGTGACATGCGCTTCGTACCCGACGCCAGCGCCGCGCATCCAGCCCTCTCGGCGGAGGGCCACGCGGAGCGCGGCGCGGAGGACGGAGACGACGGCCGACCCGTCACGCGCCCGCAGCAGCATCCCGTCCGGCGTGACGACGAGTTCCTTCAATTCGACCGTGAAAGGCGCGACGATGAGCGACCGCATCGCGCGTTCGATGAGGACGACGAGGTGATGCGGGACGTCGTCGAAGCCGAACCACAGGACGGTCATGTGGAGGCGGTCGGGACGGACGAGGTCGCCACGAAACAAGCCGGCCTGCTCGGCCCGGACACCGACCCGATGGATCGCCCACGCCACGTCGCCGCCTGGGAACGCCGCGACGAAGAAGCCCTCCGCCGGCGGGACGGGCACGCCGAAGACCGGTAGCCACATCTGACGTGCGTCGCGCCGGGGTGTCGTCACTGAGCGCCGCCATCCGGGCGAGCCGTTCGATCAGGCCGTCTATCCGGAACCCAAGACCCGAGCACGACTCGGCCCATCCGCAACGTTCCCGGTATGTTCCGGTGTCGCGTGCAGGCAGGTCAAGGTGCGCGGACGGCGGCGCATGCCGCCGTCCACCGTCGTCGTCAGGTCCGCGGTGGTATCTCCAGCCCGCGCTGCACGGCGGGGCGGGCGAGGCAGCGGTCGAGCCACGCCGGGACGTTCCGCAGCGATCCGTAGTCCACGAGGTCGCCCGCGGCGTAGAAGCCGGGGATGGCGCGGACCCAGCCGATGAGGGCGATGTCGGCGACCGTGAACTCCTCGCCCATGATCCAGTCGCGGCCGTCGAGGCGGGCTTCGAGGACGCGGAGGAGGCGCTTCGACTCGTCGGCGTAGCGCTGGAGGGGGCGCTTGTCCTCGTACTCGCGGCCCGCGAACTTATGGAAGAAGCCGACTTGGCCGAACATCGGGCCGATGCTCGCCATCTGGAAGAAGACCCACTGGATCGCTTCCCACCGCCGCGCGGGCTCGGCGGGGATGAGACGGCCGGTCTTCTCGGCGAGGTAGAGGAGGATGGCGCCGGATTCCCACAGGGCGAGGGCCTGCCCGCCGGGGCCGTCGGGGTCGAGGATCGCGGGGATCTTGCCGTTGGGGTTGAGGGCGAGGAACTCGGGCGTCCAGGTCTCGTTCGCGCCGATCTTCACGGTGTGAGCCTCGTAGGGGAGGCCGAGTTCCTCCAGGGCGATGGAGACCTTCACGCCGTTGGGGGTGGGGAAGGAGTAGAGCTGGAGGCGGTCGGGGTGGGTGGCGGGGTAGCGGGTGGTGATGGGGTGGAGGGAGGGGTCGGGCATCGGGGCGCTCCGGCGCGGGATGCGCCTCGATATTCGTCGTGATGTCGCTTCATAGAGCGGTTTGCCGGAGATCAGGCTCCGGCATCGAAGCGGCCCATTCGTTTGCCAGGATGGCGCACCATTACCGCGCTGGCACCGTGTTGCTTGGCCGCCTCTGCTGCGACGGACGCACGTGAATCAAGATGGTTTCAAGCCCACCAGCGGGGAAGGATGCAGCAGCAGTGTTGCCGCAGAAGTCTCGGACCTCAACGCGGATTTCTTCCCTCGCCCCAATGATGAGGCGTTGGGCTGCGGCATTCAGAAATATAGCAGTACTCCCTTCGCTTACACCGGAGGCGTGCGTGTCCGCAACTCGGCCACCGTCAACCTGTATCGAAACACGGGCCGGATTGTATATGGTGTGGCAGACGTGCCCCTGAACGATATTCATACCAGCGTCGCGTTCTCGCAGGAACAGCGTGAACATCATGCTGCGAGTGCCGTAGCGATTGACCCATTGGCCGGCGATTTCATTGATGACCATCTTCGTAACGCGACCGAAGGTATCCGTGGAGTCGCTTATATACCAGTTGGCCCGCTGCGCGCTGGCTGGAGGCGTCGCTAACGCCAGGACGAAAAACCAGAAGCTCGGAGTCAGTCTCGCAACGTCCTCGAAACAGCTTTTAAAAGATCGCTTCGAAGGGCGCGGTGAAAGAGACACCGTCCGGATTCGACTCGCCATCTGTTTTCCTGTCGATATAATAGATTGATGATAAATTTTTTATCGAAACTTCCACTCCCAACCCTTCACTCCCACTCGATCGTCCCCGGCGGCTTGCTCGTCACGTCATACGTCACCCGGTTGATCCCCCGCACCTCGTTGACGATCCGGTTCGCCACCCGTGCCAGGAACGACACCTCGAACGGGTAAACATCCGCCGTCATCCCGTCCGTGGAGGTCACCGCCCGCAGCGCGCAGGCGAAGTCGTAGGT
>CAXVWQ010000342.1:0-8863 GCA_964263755.1 Roseomonas sp.
TACGGCATCGCCGGCGGCATCGCCCAGGCGCGGGAGGCGCACGAGCGCTCCGGCGGCCAGGGGCGCGTCCACGCCAACATCCTGTGGGAGATGGGCGGGGCCGAACGGGTCGCGCGCGGGATGCTGGAGGGGGCGAAGGGCCTCATCCACGGCATCACCTGCGGCGCCGGGATGCCCTATCGGCTGGCGGACGTGGCCCGGGAATACCGGGTGCACATGTATCCCATCGTCTCCTCCGCCCGCGCCTTCAACGCGCTATGGAAGCGCGCCTACTCCAAGGCGTCCGAATGGCTCGGCGGCGTGGTCTATGAGGACCCCTGGCTAGCGGGCGGCCACAACGGCCTCTCCAACTCCGAGGACCCGCGCAAGCCGGAGGACCCCTACCCCCGCGTCCTCAAGCTGCGCCAGCAGATGCGGGAGTTCGGCCTCGGCGACGTCCCCATCATCATGGCCGGCGGCGTCTGGTGGCTGGAGGAGTGGCAGGACTGGATCGGCAACCCCGACCTTGGCCCCATCGCCTTCCAGTTCGGCACCCGGCCGCTGGTCACGCGGGAAAGCCCCATCCCCGATTCCTGGAAGCAACGGCTGCTGACGCTCAAGCCCGGCGACGTGTCGCTCCAGAACTTCTCGCCGACCGGCTTCTACTCCTCCGCCGTCCGCAACGCCTACCTCATGGAGCTGGAGGGCCGCACCGCCCGCCAGGTCGCCTACACGACCGAGGTGATGGGCGAGCACTCTGCGACCTACGGCGTCGGCCCCCGCAAGCGCCCCGTCTACCTCGTCCCCGGCGACCTCAACCGCGTGTTCATGTGGGAACGCGAGGGCTTCACCGAGGCGATGCGGACGCCCGACGAGACGCTCATCTTCGTCACGCCGGAGGAATCCCGCGCCATCCTGAAGGACCAGGTGGACTGCATGGGCTGCCTGTCGGCCTGCCGCTTCTCCAACTGGTCGCAGCACTCGGACGACCATTCCAACGGCAAGAAGGCGGACCCGCGGTCCTTCTGCATCCAGAAGACGCTGCAGGACATCGCGCACGGCGGGGACACGGAGGGCAACCTCATGTTCGCCGGCCACAACGCCTACCGCTTCGCGTCGGACCCGTTCTACTCCAACGGCTTCGTGCCGACGGTGAAGGAGCTGGTGGGGCGAATCCTGACGGGGCGGTGACCTGCGGCCCGGTCCCCACGAGGGGGCCGGGCCGCGGCCGTTTCAGGGTGTCGTCACGATGCGGCCGAGGAGGTCGTCCACCGACAGCCGAACCTCGCGCACCTCGCGCGGGTCGAGCGCGACGGCCGTCGGCAACGGGCGCTCGGGAGGGGGCAGGTCAGCCTCGCGCACGTCTTCCAGGGCCTCCGCGAAGGTGTCGGCCACATCAAGCCGCCGGATCATGCCGGGGTCCATCCGTTCCCGGGCGTCGGTGAGGAAGGTCCGCGCCTCGGCCCGCCAGTGCCGGACGGCGGGTTGGCCCGGCCAGGAGTGGATCTTGATGACGTGCTCCAGCGCGCGGCGGAGGAGCGACCGCGCGGACTTCAGTTCCGACCGCCCCACGCTCACCACCTCCTCGATGAGGTTTTCCCAGTCCAGGTCGTTCACCCGCTCCCCGCGCGCGAGGCGGCGCAGGCCGTCCGCCTGCGCGTCCGACCAACCCACGATGTCCTTCCAGTAGAGGTCGTCCGGCATGGCGGGAACGATATCCCCTATCCCTACGACAGCGCCAACGCCTTCAGCGCCGGCCCGTCCACCTTGCCGAGCGCGGTGCGCGGCACGGCGGTGACGGTGACGACGTGGTGCGGCTGCTTGAAGCGGGCGATGCGTCCCTCGAAGTGGCGCAGCACCGCCTCCGCGTCGTAGCCCGGGCCGGCGACCACCACCGCCACCGGCACCTCCCCCCAGCGGGGGTTGGGGACGCCGCAGACCGCGCCCTCCAGGATGCCGGGGGCGGTGGCGAGCACCCGCTCCAGTTCCGCGGGGTAGATGTTCTCCCCGCCGGAGATGATGACGGCGCCGGAGCGGCCGACGAAGTGGAAGCGCCCGTCGGCGTCCACCCGGCCGGTGTCGCCCGTGCGGAACCAGCCATCGGTCAGGCCCTCCCCCCCGGCACCGTTGAGGTAGCCGAGCATGACGTTCGGGCCGCGCACGGCGATCTCGCCCTCCGCGTCGGTCGGGAGCGGGTGGCCCGCGGCGTCCTGCACGCGCGCCTCGGTCAGGGGGGCGGGGCGGCCGAGGGAACCGGGATGGGCGCGCGCCTCCGCCGCGTCCTGCGCGATGGCGATGGGCCCGGTTTCCGTCGCACCGAACACGTTCTGCACCGGCACGCCGCGCGCGAGGAAGGCCTGGACCAGCCCCGCCGGCAGGTCGGACGACCCGGCGCCGACGGCGCGGAGCGAGGACAGTTCGGCGGTCGCCCAGCGCGGGTGGGTGACGAGGGCGCGCATCACCGCGGGGACGAGGAGCGACAGGGTGGGCCGTTCCCGCTCCACCGCGTCGAACCACGCCCCCGCGTCGAAGCGCGCGTGGAGGGTGACGGTGGCGCCGACGGAGAGGGCGGGCACCGTCTGGATGTTCAGGCCGCCGACGTGGAACAGCGGCAGGACGGTGAGGACGTGGTCCTCCTCCGTCATGCCGAAGATCGCCACGGCGTTCCGGGCGGTCGCGGCCACCGCCGCGCCGTCCAGCACCGCGCCCTTCGGCCGCCCCGTGCTGCCGGAGGTGTAGACGACGAGGAGGGGGTCCGACGGGTCGCCCGTGACGTGGCTCGCCTGTCCCGGCGGCAGCGGCTCCGTCGGGTCCATCGCGAAGGCGTCGCGGTCCACCCCCTCCGGCGCCAGCGCCAGCGCCTCGGCGCGGTGCGAGGGCGGCGCGAGCAGCAGCCGCACCCCGGCGTCCCGCAGGATGAAGGACCATTCCTCCGGCGCGAGGCGGCTGTTCAGCGGCAGCAGCGCCGCGCCGATGCGGGACAGCGCCAGCAGCGCCGCGATCATCGCGGGATGGTTGTGCCCGAGGAAGCCGACGACGTGGCCGGGCCGCACGCCGCGCGCGCGCAGCGCCGCCGACAGGTCGCGCGCCCGCGTGTCGAGGCCGGCGAAGGTCGTCACCCCCCCCTCGAACCGGATCGCCGCGTCGTCGCCGCGGTGGCGGGCGGGCCAGGCGTGGAGGGGCGGGAACATCGCGGCCCGCACGGAGTCGCGCGGCGCGCGGGGCGCGGGCGGTTCCTCCAAGCCGACGAGGCCGGTCGCCGCCGTCGCCGGGGCGATGCCGGGCATGGCGCTCGGCAGCCGGATCGGCGTGGGCGGCGGGGGGGCGCCCTTCGCGAGGGTCCGCGCGAGGCTCCCCAGCGCGCCCTTGAGGTCCGCGTCACTCATCGGTCTCGCCCCGCTCATACAATGCGTCGCGGCCGATCCTGTCGAGGCAGAGTTCCGCCGTCCAGGGCAGCATCAGCGCGCCGCAGCGGCTGTCGCGGAAGATGCGCTCCAGGGGAAGGGTTTTGAGCATCGCCTGCCCGCCGCAGGTGCGGACGGCGAGGGAGGCGATGGCGTGGGCGTTCTCCATCACCGCGTGCTGCGCGGCCCAGGCGCGGAGGACGGAGTCCTTCGAGGGGTCGGGGCCGGCTTCCGAGATCGCCTGGAACCAGAGGGCCTTCGTCTGTTCCAGGGTGACGCGCATGTTCGCGACCGCGATCTGCTTCGTCGGGTACATCCGGCGCCTGACGGGCGGCGTCCCCGGCACCTCGCCGCGGAGGTAGCGGACGCAGAAATCATAGGCCGCCTGGGCGAGGCCCATGTAGGTCGGCGACAGGGTGAGGAACATGTGGGGCCAGCGGATCGCGGCCTGGGCGTAGGCGCCGGGCGGCATCAGCAGGGCGTCGTCGGGGACGAGGACGTCCTTGAAGATGAGCGTCCGGGAGACGGTGCCGCGCATCCCCAGCGGGTCCCATTCGCCCGTCACCGTCACCCCCTCCGCCCGCGCGGGGATGCCGAGGTAGAGGGTGTCGCGGCGGGAGGGTTTTCCGTCGCCGCGGTCCTCCGTCGCGAGGACGCCGTAGTGATCGGCGTGGCCGGAGAGGGAGGCGAAGATCTTGCGGCCGTTGACGACGTAGCCGCCCTCCATGCGCCGCGCCGTCGTCCCGAAGGCCGCGCCGCCCGCCGCCGCCGCGCCGCCTTCGGAGAAGGGCTGCGAATACACTGCGCCGTCCCGCACGATGGCGGCGAACTGCCGCGCCCGGCGATCCCGGTGCAGCGCCCGCGCGGCATCGTCCATCTCCAGGTCGTCCGTCAGCGGGCCGGTCCAGAGCGTGGAGCAGACGTGCATGTTCCAGGTCAGCGCGGTGGCGCCGCAGGCCCGGCCGAACTCGGCGGCGGCGAGGCAGTAGGTGCGGAAGTCCGCGCCCATCCCGCCCTCGGATTCCGGGACGCAGATGGCCAGCCAGCCCTCCCGCGCCATGTCCGCATAGTTGTCGGCGGGGAAGGCCGCGTCCCGGTCCCAGCGCGCGGCGCGGGGGGCGAGGACGCGGGCGGCGAAGTCGCGGGCGCGGGCGACGATCGCGGCGTCGCGGGGGGAGAGGCGCCAGGCGCGCGGATCGAAGATCGGCGGCTCGGTCGCGAGGATCGGCGGCAGCGCGTCCATCAGGGCTCTCCGAGGAGGCGGGGAAGGGCGACATCGAGCAGTTCGGCCGTCGGCACGCCGATCACCGTCGCCATGTCCCGCGGCGCGGCGTCGAGCCAGTGGCCGGCGAGGCGGTAGCCGAGGGTGTAGCCGATCCAGCGCGGCAGGGTGCCGCGGCCGTAGAACCAGGCGGCGTGGTCGTAGCGCGGCGCATCCATCGCCGCGCGGTCCGGCAGGTGACGCCGTAGGTCGGCCGGCGCCACCGCGGCTTCCCAGGGCTCCGGCGGGTTGCCGAGGGCGAGGCGGCAGAACTGCCCCGCCAAGCCCTCGGCGACGATCGCGTCGCCGAGCGTGCCGCCGAGGCGCCGGGTGACGATCCGCAGGGCGTGGTGGACCTCGTGGACGAGGGTGCGGCGAAGCGCGCCGTCCGCGAGCGACGGCGCGAAGCGCGGATTGTCCGGGTCGAGCGTCAGGGTGACGAGGCCGCGGCGGTAGACGGACCCGCCGATGCCGAGTTCGGGGATGCCGCCACGGGGGATGCGCTGGAGAAGGACGTCGAGGCGCGGCGGCGGAAGCAGCGCGGTCACCGCGGCGCGGGCCGCGACGACCTCCGCCTCGATCGCGAGCTGGTGGGGGGCGAGGGTGCCCTCCGCCTCCAGCCAGTGCAGCGTCCAGTCCGTCACGTCACGACCTCCCCGTCCCGCACCATCACCTCCCCGTCCAGCGCGATCGTCTGGCCGCGCACGGGGATGTCGAAATGGCCTTCCGTGAAGCGGCCCGCGAATTCGTTGGCGCCGGTGGAGAAGAGGAAGTTCCCCGCGGCGCAGCGCAGTTCCGTGCCGTTGGTGTCGCGGCGGCCGTACATCGCCAGCGCCTCCCACCGCGCCCGCGGGTTGAGGCCCCAGCCGACGTGGGACACGGCGAAGGCGGAGCGGTTGCCCTCGATCGCCGCGAAGGAAGACAGGGTGCGGCGCATCAGCTCCGCGTCCGTGCCGTGGCCCTCGACGGAGACGACGTGGTCGTCCTCCAGCGTGAGCCGCACGGGGGCTTCGAGGTAGCGCTTGAAGGTCAGGTTGATGTCGCCCGCGTCCAGCACGAGCGTGCCCCGCACCGACCCCGCGCGCGGGAAGGAGACGACGACGCCGCCGGGCCAGTGCGCCACCGTCCCCGGCCGGTCCGTCCAGCCCCAGACGCCCGCGGTCGCCGCGCCCTCCATCGCCACCGTCAGGTCGGTGCCGGCGGCAGAGGTCACGCGCATCTCCCGCGCCACGCGCAGCCGCTTCACCGCGGCCTTCACCGGCGCGTCGTCGCCCGCGAGGGGCACGAGCCGCGCCAGCGCCTCCGGGTGCTCGTCCGAGACCATCAGCACGCGCGACCCGGCCCTGAGGATCGCCGGCAGTTCCGGCGCGTGCAGCAGCCCCTCCACCGTCAGGTCCAGCACCACGGGGCACGCCGCCAGCAGCGCCATCGCCCCGGGATGGCCGCGCAGCGCCCGCGAGGCGCCGGTGGAGCGGATCGGCAGCGCGTGCGCCGGGGGCATGGGCACGATGCAGCGCACCGGGCGGGCCCCGGCGCGACGGCACGCCAGCTCCGCCAGATCGAGGTTCAGCGCCCGCGACCCGCTCTCCCCGAGGATCGCCACGGGCATGTCCGGCGCCACCGCGCAGAGGCGCACAACCGCCGCGAAGGCCTCGATCCAGTCGTGCTCGATGCGGTCGTGCAAAGGGGCCTCCGCGCCGAGATCCATGAAAACTCATGCAATGCCGCTTCGCAAGCGGAATCGGCCGGGGCAGGATGACGCCTTGCCCGAGACACCCGCCCCCGGCACGCCGACCGCCGCGCCCCCCGTCCCCATGCCGGACACGGTCCCTGACATGGTCCCGCACACCGGGGCCGCGTCGCCCGGACCGTCCCCTGCGCCCTTCGTCGGCGACTACCTCCTCTACCTCATGGCGCGCGCCTCGCACGCCCTCTCCGCCGAGTTCCACGCCCGCCTCCGACGCACCGGCACCTCCGTCCCCGAATGGCGCGTCATGGCCACCCTCTCGGCGCTGGACGGCGGGGAGGCGGGGGGCGAGACGGTCGGCGCGCTGGCCGCCGCCTGCCTCATGCAGCAGCCCACCATGACGAAGCTGCTCGACCGGATGGGGCGCGCCGGCCTCGTCGCCCGCGACGCCGATGCCCGCGACCGCCGCCGGGTGACGGTGCGCCTCACCGCCACGGGCCGCGACCGCGTCGCCGGCCTCATCGCCGCCGCCCGCGCGCACGAGGCGGAGGCGATGGCCCGCCTCGGCCCGCTCGGCCACGAGCTGAAGGCGGCGCTGCGGCGCCTGCTGGCGGGGGAAAGCCCCGACGCGAAGGGACGGTGACCGGCGGGCCCGCCCGGGCCATCCTGCCGCGATGACCGCGCCCCACACCCTCCTCGTCGTCTCCGACACGATCTGCCCCTGGTGCTGGATCGGCAAGCGGCGGCTGGAGGCCGCACTCACCGCCCTCGCGACCGAGGGACTGCACTTCGAGCGCCGTTGGCACCCCTTCCTCCTCAACCCCGACATGCCCCCGGGCGGCGTGCCGCGGGCCGAATACCGCGCCCGCAAGTTCGGCTCCCTCGAACGCTCCGCCGTCCTCGACGCGCGGGTGGCGGCGGAGGGCGCGAAGGAGGGGCTGGCCTTCCGCTTCGACCGCATCGCCCGCACCCCGGACACCCGCGACTCCCACCGCCTCATCCGGTGGGCCGCGCCGCACGGCGTGGCTGACGCGGTGAAGGAGGGAGTGATGCGCGCCTATTTCGAGGACGGCCGGGACATCGGCGACGCCGCCGTGCTCTCCGACGTCGCCGGCGCTGCCGGCCTGGACGCGGCCGCCGCGGCGGCGATGCTCGCCGGAACGGAAGGCCGCGCCGAGATCGAGGAGGCCGTGGCCCAGGCCGCCGGCATCGGCGGCGTCCCCGCGGTCGTCCTCGGCCGCCGCGTCGTCATCCACGGCGCGCAGCCCGCGGCGGAGGCGATGGCCGCCCTGCGCGAGGCCGTCGCGGCGGTCGCCACGTCCGGCTGATCGCGCGATGCCCGCCGCGAACCCCGCCCATCGCCCAGGAAGGCCGCATGACCGCCATCGACCCTCGCTCCCCCGGCCATGCCGCGCCGCGCATGAGGCCGGTCGCCCCGCCCGCGCGCGTCGCCTTCATCGGCCTCGGCGTCATGGGCGGCGCCATGGCGGCGAACCTCGCGCGCGCCGGCTTCGCGCTGACCGTCCACACCCGCAGCCCCGCCAGGGCGGCCCCGCTGATGGCGGCCGGCGCCCGCTGGGCCGCCACCCCCGCCGCGGCCGCCGCGGAGGCCGACGCCGTCGCCCTCTGCCTTCCCGACACGCCCGACGTGGAGGCGGTGCTGTTCGGCCCCGGCGGCGTCGCGGAGACGGTGCGCCCGGGAACGATCGTGCTGGACTTCTCGACCATCGCCGCGACGGCCGCCGCCGGTTTCGCCCGCCGCCTCGCGGAGCGGGGCGTGCCCTTCCTCGACAGCCCCGTCTCCGGCGGCCCGGCCGGCGCGCGGGACGGCACCCTCACCCTCATGGTCGGCGGCGACGCGGCGGCCTTCGCCGCCGTCCGGCCGCTGCTGGCGGCGGTCGGCCGCACCCTCACCCACCTCGGGCCGCCGGGCTCCGGGCAGGTGTGCAAGTCGGCGAACCAGATGATCATCGGCACCACGATGCTCGCGATCTCCGAGGCGCTGGCGCTCGGCCGCAAGGCCGGCCTGGATCCGGAGACGATGCGCCAGGCCTTGCTCGGCGGCTCCGCCCGCTCCTTCGCGATGGAGAATCACGCGAAGCGCATGATCGAGGGGAACGTGGAACCCGGCTTCCGCGCCGAACTCATGCGGAAGGACCTCCGCCTCGCCGCCGCCGCCACGCGCGACCACGGCGTCTTCGCCCCCGCCACCGCGACGACGGCCCAGGCGATGGAAGCCCTCGTCAACTCCGGCCGCGGCGGCCAGGACTCCGCCGCCCTCGGCCTCCTCGTCGCGGAACTGTCCGGCCTGCCCCCGGTCGCCGAGCGAACGGGCTGATCCGGGCCCGACCCTTCCGGGGAGGTGGCACGTGTGGGCCGGAGAAGGGCTTTGCCCTCCTCCGGACCTCCACCCACCAGGAGCCTGAGGCCCCTGGACCCGCCTTCGTAAGAAGAGAGAACGCCGTCGTGGGGGGGGTTGTGGGGGCAACCGGCCCCCCGCGGCAGGGGGCAACACACCCACCAACGCCGGGG
>CAXVWQ010000343.1:0-12284 GCA_964263755.1 Roseomonas sp.
TCCCAGTGCGGCGCCACCTCGTCCAGCCGCCAGAGTTCGGTGCCGACCGGCTTGGGACAGAGTTGCTTCGAGAGGGCGATGCCCGCCGCTTCCGCGCGCCGGTCCGTGTGGTCGGAGCCGAGGGTCAGCCACGCCCCGTCCTCCAGCACCACCACCACCGGCTCGACCTCGCCGGAGGTGTCGGGGCCGAGGACCTGGATCGTCCCGGCCTGGGTCAGGTTCGCCGCCGCCACCCGGTAGAACACCGGCATGACGGAGGGCGCGGGGACGCCGAGGGCCGCGAGTTCCTCGACGTGGTGTCGCAACGCGGCCTCGTCGCGCCCGGTCCAGCCGGCGATGACGAGGGTGTGGATCGCGGCCTCGACCGGCGCGGCGCCGGCGCGTGTGAAGAGGGGCATGGGCCTTACCGGGAGAGCGCCTGGGGCAGCCAGAGCGCGATGGCGGGGAAGAGCATGAGGAGGAACACCGCGCCGATGTACACCAGCACGAAGGGCGTGACGCCGGCGAACACGTCGCCGATGCGGCCGCCATCCTTCCGCATGCCCTGGAGGACGTAGAGGACGGTGCCGTCCGGCGGCGAGATGAGCGCGATCTCGACGAGCATCGTCACGATCACGCCGAACCAGATGGGGTCGTAGCCCAGGGCCATCGCGACGGGGAAGATGACGGGGATGGTGGTGATGACCATGGAGAAGCCTTCCATGAACGTCCCCAGCGCGAGGTAGAAGCCGATGATGAGGGCCATGATCGCCCAGGGCGGCAGGGGCAACGACGATACGGCGGCGGCGAGGGCCTGGGGGATGCCGAGGGCGGTGATGACGTAGTTCAGGACGTAGGCGCCGATGAGGATGAGGCCGACGAGGGCCGTGTTGCGGGCGGTGGCCTCGGCGCTCTCGTGCAGCATGCGGAAGGAGAGGCGGCGGCCGGCGAAGAGCATGGCGCCGACGACGCCGAGGGCGGCGGATTCGGTCGGCGTCGCGATGCCCGCGTAGATCGTGCCGAGGACGAGGGCGATGAGGGCGAGGGTGGGCAGCAGGTCCAGCAGCGCGCGCAGCTTGTCGCGCAGCGGCACCACCGGCGCCTCGGTCACGTGGCGGCGGCCGGCCAGGACGACGATGAGCGCCATGAAGGCCAGGACCATAAGGATGCTCGGGCCGACGGCGGCGAGGTAGAGGGCTGAGACGGAGGTCTCGGTGATCAGGCCGTAGATGATGAAGGTGATGCCGGGCGGGATGAGGTTTCCCAGCGCGCCGCCGGCCGCGAGCGAGCCCATCACGTGGCGCTGGGAATAGGCGGTGCCACGGAAGAACGGCATGGCGACGGAGCCCATCGTCGCGGCGGTCGCGACGGAGGAGCCGGAGATGGCGGAGAATACGCCGGAGGCCACGATGTTGGTGTGCAGCAGCCCGCCGGGAAGCCGGTTCAGCCAGAGGTTCAGCGCGCGGTAGAGGCGGTCCGACAAGCCCGCACGCAGCAGGATCTCGCCCATCAGCAGGAACAGCGGCACGGCGACGAGGATGAAGGAGGAGGAGGGCCCCCAGGCCGTCTGGCCGAGGAAGAGCCAGAAGGGGCGGTCGGAATAAGCGAAACCGACGATCAGCCCGAGCACGCCGAGGGCGGCGCCGACGTGGATGCCCGCGGCGAAGAAGGTGCCGAACAGGCCGACGAGGGCAAGAAGGGCGCCGACGGGAAGGTCGGAGGAGCCCTGGCCGGTGAGGGCGAGGAAGCCGATGATCGCCGCGAGGACGAGGAGGAAGATTCCGGCGATCACGGCTTCGCGCCCACGGCTTCGAGGGCCTCGGCCGCCTCCTCGTCGTAGGAGCGGGAGGAGAGGTTGGCGTCCACGGCCGCGGCGTCGCCGGACAGGGCCAGCAGGAGGTTCTCCACGAGCATCAGCGCCGCCAGCACGACGAACACCACGAGACCGAAGGCCCACAGGCCCTGCGGGAGGGCGAGCGGGATGCGGAGGAGGGAGATGTCGGTCGCGCCGAACAAGAGGGATTCGTCCACGAGGTCCCAGGCGGCGTTCGCCATGACGGCGGCGAAGCCCAGCAGCGCCGCCAGCGCCAGGAGGTGCAGCGGCACGCGTAGCCGGGACGGGAGCCGGTTCACCAGCAGGTCGATGCGGACGTGGGAGCGGGTCGCCAGCCCGTAGGCGAGACCCCAGGACAGGCCGAAGGCGAGGGCGTAGCCGGTGATCTCGGTGGTGGCGCCTGACGACACGCGAAGGAAGGCGCGGGCCAGCACGTCGCCCGTGATGAACACCGCGCAGCAGACGAAACCCCAGCCGGCGGCGTAGCCCATGACGGTCGCGAGCCCGGCGACGACGCGCCGGGCCGCGGTCGCCGCGCGCAGAGCGGGTCCGCGCGCGGCGATCATCGTCAGCGCGCCTCGAACCGGACGCCGGTGATCGGGGCGACGAGGCGGTTGTAGGTCTCCCCGCACGCCGCGCCGCAACGGCGGACGAAAGCGGGCAGCACGGCGGAGGAGAGGGTGTCGCGCAGCGTCTGCATGTCCGCGTCGGTCGGACGCGTGACACTCATCGGCCGCGTCTCCACCAGCCGCCCGATGTGGCAGCCCTCGCGGTTGCCGGTGTTGCAGGCCACGCCGTCCTCCGTGGATTCGGCGCCGAGGCGCCACTGCGCCTCCTCCACCTCGCGCATCGTCGCCTCGACCATCCCGCGCGCCTCGGCGTCGAGGCGGTTCCACCACGCGACGTTCACGATGTAGGCCGAGACGGACCACGCCACCGGCAGCGTGTAGAGGCTCCGCGTCACCTCGTACCACCGCGCGCCGTTGCCGGACGCGGTGCCGGTGATCGCGCAATCCGCCACGCCGCGTTCGAGCGCCGCGTAGACCTCCGGGAACCCGATCCCGACGGGCTGGGCACCGATCGCCTGCACGAAGTCGTTGATGGAGCCGCCGCCGGTGCGGACGCGCCGCCCCCGCAGGTCCGCGAGCGAGGCCGCGGGATCCCGGCAGAAGAACACCTGCGCGGGGAAGGGATACAGCGCCATGATGCGCACGCCGAAGCGTTCCAGCGCCCGGTTGATCTCCGGCAGCACCGCCGCGCCGACCGCCCGCGCTTGATCGAGCGTGGGGTTGAGGCCCGCGAGGTCCACCACGTCCAGCAGCGGCACATCGCCCGCCACGGTGTTCAGCGGCACCGCGCCGATGTCCACCTGCCCGGAGCGCACCAACCGGATGATCTCCGGCCCGTTCAGGTTGCGCTCCGGCCATGAGGCGATGGTGACGCGGATGCGGCCGTTGGAGCGGGCCTGGAGCCCGTCGCGCAGCAACGGCACGTCCACGCGGGAATGCTGCGGCAGTTGCGGGCCGGGCTGCGTCACGGCCTGGAGCGTGACGGGCGCCTGCGCGGACGCCGTCCCCGCCAGCAGCGAGGCGCCGAGCAGGGCGCCGAAGAATCCTCGAAGCATCCGTTCCTCCTTCAGACCGCGAGCGCGGCGTTGAGCCGATCCGTGACGAGCATGCAGCCCGGCGAATGGGTGATGGCGAACCGCGGGCGCGCGGCGGCAATCACCGCCTGGGGCGTGACGCCGCAGGCCCAGAACACGGGGATCTCGTCCTCGCCCACCGGCACCGCATCGCCGTAATCCGGGCGCGACAGGTCGGGTACGCCGATGAGGTGCGGCAGGCCGAGATGCACGGGCGCGCCGTGTACCGACGGGAAGCGCGACGTGACCTGCACCGCGCGGATGGCGTTCGCGGGGGAGAAGGGGCGCATGGACACCACCATCGGCCCGGCGAAGCGGCCGGCGGGGCGGCACGGGATTCTCGTGCGGAACATCGGCACGTTCGTGCCCAGCCGCACGTGCCGCACCTCGATGCCCTCGGCGACGAGCGCCTCCTCGAAGGAGAAGGAGCAGCCGATGACGAAGGCGACGAGGTCGTCGCGCCAATGGGCGCGGATGTCCGTCGGTTCCTCGATCGGCGCGCCGTCGCGCCACACGCGGTAGCGCGGGAGGTCGGTCCGGATGTCCAGGTCGTCCCCCAGTTCCGGCACGCGCGGGTCGCCCGGTTCGGAGACGCCGATCAGCGGGCAGGGCTTGGGGTTGCGCTGGCAGAACCGCAGGAAGTCGTTCGCGTCCTCCGCGGGAAGGATGGCGAGGTTGCCCTGGACGTGGCCCGGCGCGAGGCCCGCCGTCTGGCCCGCGACGGCCCCCGAACGCGCCGCGAGACGGGCGGCGAGGGCGGGTGCGGGGGGGCGGATTCCGTCGGGCATCCCGATCCCTTTCAAGACGTGGCCCCTTTCAAGAAGCGGGCCCCTTCAAGAACCGGGCCCTTTCAAGAACCGGGCCGGATGCGCACGCGGTCGCCGTCGAGCAGCACGCGGAGCGCCTCCGCGCGCAGGTCCGCGAAGTAGGAGACGGACACGTGGTCCAGCCCCGTCGCCCCCGGGACGGCCTCGCGGACGAGCGCGTTCGTCACCCGCGTGCAGCCCGCCCGCGCCGGCGCGATGCGCGTGGCCTGGGAGAGGACGCTGTCGGAGAGGTAGAGGTGGAGCGCCTCCCGCACCGTGCAGGGCACGGGGCCCGGCCCGTAGGCCTCCAGCGCGAGGACCGTCTGGACGGGGATGCCCGCCTCCCCCAGCCGCTCCGCGAGGCTCAGGCCGGACCGGGCGCCGAGGGAATAGCCGTACACCGCGATCGGCGCGCCGCGCATCGCGGGATCGGCGATCACCCGCTCCGCCGCGGCCTCCCAGCCGCCGGGGCGATCCACCTCCGCCCGCACGCCGCGCCGCCGGATGTCCTGGGCGAGGGCGTGGGTGCCCGTGCCGAGAGTTCCCTCGGAGGAGAGCGTGGCGCCGTTGAAGAGGAACACGACCCCGCGTTCGGGGACGAGCGGCGGGTTCGGCACCTCCTCCCCCAGTGGCAGGACGTTGGCGCAACCCGCCAGCAGCGCCGCCACGGCGAGGAATGCGCGGCGGCGGCCCGGGGATGGAACGGCGTGCTGGCCCGACATGTCCCCCCCCGTCGCGCCCCCGATCGGGGCTGCGAGGATTACGCGCCGTGGCCGTGGCGGAGGCAAATCGGCCCTCCCGATCCGTCGCGATAACCACCGCTTATGCGCCCGCCACCTCCACCGCCAGCGCCGCCACGCGCCGCGCCAGCCCGTCCGTCGGGCCGGCGGGGAAGCTCGCGGTGTAATCCAGGGTCGGCGGCTCCACCGCGGCGCGCAGCAGCCGCAGCCGGCCCTCCGCCACCTCCCGCGCCACCACCGCCGGCGGGATCATCGAGACGCCGATGCCGTCGAGCGTCATCCGCACGATGGTCGAGAGCGAGGAGGCCCCGAAGATGCGCGGCGGCGGCAGGCCGGGGACGCGCAGGAGGGCTTCGAGGGACCGCGTCGGCTTCGTGGATTTCGGGTACGTGATCACCGGCCGCGCCAGCAGCGCCGCGACCGGCACAGGCTCCTCCGGCAGGTCGAGCGACGGGCTCGCGGCGAAGGCGAGGGGGTAGCGGCACAGCGGCAGGTCCTCCACCCCCGCTTCCTCCACGGGGCCGAGGATGAAGGCGAGGTCCAGCGCGCCCGCCAGCAGCCCGGCGCGCAGCCGCGGCGACACGTCCACCTCGATGTCGAGCGTCACGCCGGGGTGCAGCGCGTGGGCGCGCTCCACGAAGCGCGACAGCCAGGTGTGGACGATCGTCTCGCTCACCCCCAGCCGCAGCCGGCCGGACAGCGAGCCGGGCGCGCCGACCGCCGCCACCATCTCGTCCCGCAGCGCCAGCATCCGCTCCGCGTACTCCAGCAGCGCGCGGCCCTGCGCGGTCAGCACCACGCCCCGCGCCGTGCGGTCGAACAGGCGCACGCCGAGTTCGTGCTCCAGCCCCGCGATGCGCTGGGACACGGCGGGCTGCGTCGTGTGCAGCCGCTCCGCCGCCGCGCGGAACCCGCCGAGGCGGGCGATCCAGGTGAAGACCTCCAGCGAGCGGAAGCCCGGCACCGCTACCCGCACCAGCCCCGGATGATCCGCGCCACCGCGTCCACGCCTCGCACGTAATCCGCCGCGTCCACCCATTCGTCGCGCCGCCCGTCCTGCGTCAGGTCGCCGCAGAGCGGGCCGAGGCCGACGCAGGGGATGCCGTGCTGCACCATCGGGTTGCGGATGTCGGAGGAGGTGTGCAGCGGGTTGACGAAGGGCGGCTCGCCCGTGACGGCGCGGATCGCCGCGGCGGTCACGGCCCACAGGGGCGAACCCTCCGGCACCTCGGCGCCGGTGACGCCGGACAGGAACGCGACGGTCGGCGGGTGGTCGCGCAGCCACGGGTCGTCGGCGCCGCGGATCGCCGCCTCGACCTCGGCGCGCAGGTCGTCCAGCCGCTCCCCCGGCGGGAAGGACAGGGCGCAGAGGACCGTGCAGGTCGCGGGCATCCGCCCCGCGCGCTCCGTCGCCTCGATGCGGGAGACGAGGAGGTTGGTGGAGCGGCCGATGGCGGCGTCGAGCGTCGGATGCCGCACGCGCGCGCCGCGATCCGCGTCCAGCGCACGCAGTGCGGCGAGGATCGCGGTCATCGGCCCGATCGGGTTCACCGCGGTGTGGGCGAAGGCGGTGTGGCCGGGTTCGCGGGTGTCGGGAAGGCGGCCTTCCACCGTCACGCGGAAGATCAGCTGCCCTGGCGCCAGCGCCTTCACCTCCCGCATCCCGACGCCGGATTCCGCGGGGTGCAGGTAGACCGCGGCGTCCGCGCGGTGGCCGTGGTGCATCGCCGCGTGCACTCCCCGCGCGTGCCGCTTGCTCGGCGTGGAGGCGAGGATGACGTCGCCGCGCATCGGCCCCGCCGCGGCGGCGCGGCGCACCGCCTCCACCATCGTGGCCACGCCCGCGAGGTCGTCCGCCACGCCCCAGCCGTGCAGGCGGCCTGCGACGATCTCGCCCGCGAAGGGGTCGTGCCGCCAGCCGTGGTCCGCCGCGAACGGCTCACCGTCCGGATGCGCGAAGAGAATCAGTGAGCGTCCGTCGCCTGTGCCCCGCAGCGTCGCGATCACCGCGACGCGCTCCTCCGCCGCCATCGCCGCCTCGCCCGCGAACTCCTCGCGCAGCGGCACCTCCGCGGGGCGGTAGCGTAGGTGTTCGACGGCGCATCCGGCGGCCTCGAACCCCGCGGCGACCCGGGCCTGGATCACATCCTCCCCATCGCGCGCCGCGGCGATCAGGCCGCGCAGGAATGCCACCGCGGGATCTGCCTCAACCCCTGGCCCGATGCCCGCCAGACCGTCCGCCATGCGCCATTCCCCCGCGATGCGGCGCCACGCTGCGTGCGGCGCCGCATCCCCGCAAGTCGCTGCCCCGACGGGCCGGCGAAGCGCGGCCGCCGCCGACGCCTCAGCCGCGGTCGAGTGCCGCCTCGATCTCCGGGATCGGACGCCCCGCGAGGTCCTTGCCGATCTCCCCGACGAGCTTCGCCTTCAGGGTCGTGTGGTAGTGCTTCCGCAGCTCTCCCAGCGCCTTCGGCGGGGCCACGACGACGAGCGCGGTGATCCCGTTCCCCATCGTGCCGGCGTTGAGGTGGGCGGCGACCGCGGCGACGAAGCTGTCCTCCTCCAGCCGGCTGTCGTCCGGGTTGGCGGCGCTGCTCGCATGCCGGGCGCCGGAGCCCTTGTTGTCGCCGGAGACCTTCGGCGTCTCCAGCGCCGTCAGCTTCGACGCCGCGCCGTCCCCCGTGTTGCGGAACAGGCGGAACGCCTCGCCGTCCAGCACCGCCACCGTCGCGCCGTTGGGCAGTTCCATCGTCCCCTCCTCGGATTCCCGTCCCCGCCGCAACCCCGGGGAGGCGCGAGGGTTGCCCGGGGCGCCAGGGTGAGGCCGCCGGCGCCTTGCGCCGGAACCCGGCGTCGCGGTGATCGCACCGCTCCGACGGGACGTGTCGCGCCTGTCGGGGCCGGCACCGGACGTCCCGCACCGGCCGTCCCGCACCGGCCGTCCCGCACGGGCCGTCGCGCACCGGCCTCGGCGTCGTCCTCACCGGCATTCCACGGCCCCGTGGGTCCGCTCGTCCCGCGAGAGCGTGTAACTGCATTCGCGGGCCCCGGCCGGCACCTCGACCTCCACCGGGGGCGCGGCGCGGTCGTAGGAGCAGGCGAGGATCCCACGGCGCCCGTCCTCCCGGGCGCCGTCCACCTCCCAGACGATGCGCCGTCCCCGCTGCTCCGGCTTGAGGATGTGGATTCCGGCGGCCGGCGGTCCCCCGTGGAGTTCCACCCCCCGCAAGGGCCGGCCCTCCCGGATGGCCGGGCAGACGACCGCGGCCTGCGCCGTGGCGGGGAGGAGGAGCGCGGCGAGGGCGAGGAGGCGCATCCCCGCAGCGTAGCGGCCCGGCGGGGTCGTGCCAGCCTGCCGGGCGTGCCGCCGTTCGCCGCACGGGGTGCGCGGCCGGCTTGCTGCGGCCGGTCGTGGCATCGTCCTTCCCACGGGCGCCCCCCGCAGGGTCGCCGCGATCAGGGCAGGGCGGGGCGCGCCGCCTTCGCGGCGAGAAGGGCGATGAGGGCGGCGTCGCGGTCCCGCACCATCGCCGGCTCGCCGTGGGCCGCGAGTTCGTCGGCGACGCCGGCCGCGACGGCGCGGGCGAGGGCTGGGTCCACGCGGAGGTCGCCGAGTTCGCCCCACAATTCCTCGACGGCGGCCCAGAGGGGCTTGTCGAACAGCGCGGCGATGCCGCCGGGGCCGCCGGAGAGGTGCATGTTGAGGAAGGGGCCGAGGAGGGCCCAGCGGAGGCCGGGGCCGTGGGCGATGGCGGCGTCCACGTCGGCGACCGTCGCGACGCCCTCGCGGACGAGGTGGAGGGCTTCCCGCCACAGGGCGGCCTGGAGGCGGTTGGCGACGTGGCCGCGGACCTCGCGCCGCAGGTGGATCGGGCGCTTGCCGACCGCGGCGTAGAAGGCCATCGCGCGGGCGATCGCGGCCTCCGACGTGCGCGCGCCGCCGACGACCTCGACGAGGGGGATGAGGTGTGGCGGGTTGAAGGGGTGGCCGAGGAGGATGCGTTCCGGGGCGCGGGTACACGACTCGGCCACCTGGCTCATCAGCAGCGTCGAGGATGAGGAGGCGAGGATCGTGTCGGGCGGGGCCGCCGCGTCCAGCCGGGCGAACAACGCGCGCTTGAGGTCGAGGCGTTCGGGACCGTTCTCCTGCACGAAGGCGGCGGCCTCCACCGCGGCCTCCGGCGTCGCGTGGACGCGGACGCGGTCGGGAGAGGCGCCCTGTGCAAGGCCGAGTTGTTCGAGGACGGGCCAGTGGGAGGCGATGGCGCGATGCAGCGCGTCCTCGGCGCCCGGGGCAGGGTCCCAGGCCGTCACGTCGAGGCCGTGCGCGAGGAAGAGGGCGGCCCAACTCGCGCCGATGACGCCGGTGCCGATGACGGCGACCGGGCCGGTGAGGGGGGCGTTCGTGTCCATGCCCGCCGCCATGCCCGGTCCGGCCGCGGCGCTCAACTGCGGACGAGGGGGCAGCCGCCCTCGGCTATCGGGCGGAACGCCTCCTCGCCGGGGACGGAGGCGACGAGTTTCGCGTAGTCCCAGGGGCCGCGGGATTCCTCGGGCGCCTTGACCTGCAGCAGGTGGGCGGGGTGCAACTTGCGGCCGTCCGGGCGGATCGTGCCGGGGCCGTAGGCGTCGTCGTCCGTCGGCATCGCCTTCATGCGCTCCACCACGGCGCGGCCGGAGGCGCGGGACGCCGCGTCCATGTCGGCGACGGCCCTGAGCCAGTGCAGCGTGCCGCCGTAGCAGCCGGCCTGGAGCATGTTCATCCGCTTGTTCGCGCCGACCTTCGACGCGAGGCGCGCAGAGAGGGCGCGGGTGCGGTCGTTCAGGTCCCAGTAGAAGGATTCGGAGAAGTAGAGGCCCTGCGCGGCGGTGAGGCCGAGGGAGTGGATGTCGGTGATCGTCATCACCATGCCGACCACGCGGGCGCCGCGGCGCGTGAGGCCGAACTCCGCGGCCTGCTTCACGGTGTTGGCGGTGTCGTTGCCGGCGTTGGCGAGGGCGATGACGGTCGCGCGGCTGCCCTGGGCGCGGACGAGGAACGAGGAAAAGTCGGTCGTGCCGGGGAAGGGGTGGCGCACCGAGCCGAGGACGCGGCCGCCGGCGGCGCGCACCATCGCCATCGTGTCGCGTTCGAGGGCGTGGCCGAAGGCGTAGTCGGCGGTGATGAAGAACCAGGAATCGCCGCCGGAGCGGACCATCGCCTCGCCCGTGGTCTTGGCGAGCATCCAGGTGTCGTAGGACCAGTGGACGGTGTTGGGGGAGCATTGCGGTCCTGTCAGGTCCGCGGTGCCGGCGCCGGAGGCGATGAAGACCCGGTCCTTCTCCCGCGCCAGACCGGCCACCGCGAGGGCGACGGCGGAGCCGGGGACGTCCAGCACCGCGTCCACGCCGCCGTTGTCGAACCAGCCGCGGGCGATGTTGAGGCCGACGTCCGGGCGGTTCTGGTGGTCGCCGATCAGCACCTCGACGTTGAGGTTGCGGGCGGCGCCGAAGTCCTCGACCGCTTGCCGGGCGGCGGCGACGCTCGTCGGGCCGGAATAGTCGGCGTAGGGGCCGGCCATGTCGGTGAGGACGCCGATGCGGAGCGGTCGGACCTGCGCCCGGGCCGGGGTGATGAGGGCGGCGCCGGCGGTGGCGGTCAGCAGCGTGCGGCGATTCAGGTTCATGGACGGTTTCTCCCGGTGTTCGTGCGTGACGGGTGGCGCCGCGTCGCGCGCGGCCCTAGGTCTCGTGCATGTCCGACGTGACCGAACCCGGCCCGACGCGACGCCGCCGCGGCGACGCCACGCTCACCGCGGAGGCGTGGGTGGCGGCGGGGACGGAGATCCTCGCGGACGAGAACGTGCGGGGGGTGCAGATTCCCGCGCTCTGCGCCCGGCTCGGCGTCACGAAGGGGTCGTTCTACTGGCACTTCCCGTCGCTGAACGACCTGCTGCGGCGGCTGCTGGAGCGCTGGCGGGCGCGGGCGACGCTCGACATCATCGGACGCCTGACGGGATCGGCGGTGGAGGGGGCGGACGCGTTGCGGACCCTCCTCGCCCTGCCCCGCCGCGCCCGCTCCCGCACGGCGGCGGCGCTGGAGGCGAGCATCCGCGACTGGGGCCGCCGCGACGCCGACGTCGCACGATCCGTGCGCGAGGTGGACGAGGTGCGGCTGCGCTACTTCGAGGGCCTGTTCCGCGCCCGCGGCTTCGAGGGAGGCGAGGCGACGGCGCGCGCCTACCTCGCCTACTGCGTGATGATGGGGGACAGCGTGCTGAACCCGAGCCTCGGCGGCGCGGTGCCGGACGCCGCCTACCTCGACGCCGCGGCGCGGGTGCTGGGGCTGGAGGCGCCGCGCGGCGGGTAGGCGCATCATGCGGGGGCCGCCGCCATGCGGCGCAGCGCGATGCGGTCGAGTTTCGCGGCGGGGGTGACGGGCAGCGCCTCCACGAAGCGGAACTCCGCGGGGGCCATGTAGCCGGCGACGCGGGCCGCGACGTGTTCGCGCAGCGCGTCGCCCGCCGTGCCGTCCTCCGCCACCACGAAGGCGACGAGGCGTTCGCCGGTGCGGTCGTCCGGCGCGCCGACCACCGCGACCGTGCGGATGGCGGGGTGGGTAATGAGCGCTTCCTCCACGATGCGGGGGAAGACGTTGAAGCCGTTGACGAGGACCATGTCCTTCTTGCGGTCCGTGATGAACAAGAAGCCGTCGGCGTCGAGGTGGCCGATGTCGCCCGTGTAAATCCAGCCGTCGCGAAGGGTGCGGGCCGTCTCCTCCGGGTCGTTCAGGTAGCCCCGCATGGCGTAGGGGCCGGCGATGCGGACCTCCCCGCTCTCGTTCGGCGGCAGGACGCGCGTGCCGGTCGCGGTGTCCACCACCTCCACGCGGTTCCAGGGCAGCGGGTGGCCGACGGAGCCGTCGCGCTGGCCGTGGGCGGCGGTGGTGCCGGCGATCGGCGCTATCTCCGTCATCCCGTAGCCCTCGTGGATCTGGAGGCCCGTCGCCCGCTTCCAGCGCCCGATGATCTCGACGGGCGTCGGCGCGCCGCCGCAAGGGCAGACGGCGAGGGCGGAAAGGTCGGTCGTGCCGAGATTCGTCGCGCCGAGCATCGCGGCGTAGATCGGCGCGGGGCCGCCGCCGAAGACGGTGACGCGGTGGCGCCCGAGCATCTCCACGACGAGGTCGGGCTGGAATCGCGGCGGGACGATCACGCGGCCGGCCCCGTAGGCGGGATTCAGCACGCCCATGAGGAAGCCGTAGATGTGCGACATGGGGGCGACGGGAAGCCAGACCTCGCCCC
>CAXVWQ010000344.1:0-5295 GCA_964263755.1 Roseomonas sp.
AAGAACCCCGTCCTCCGCTGGGTGGACCAGCGGCTGCCCGTCATCTCGATGGTGCAGCGGGAATACGGGACCTTCCCGACGCCGCGGAACTTCAACTACTTCTGGAACTTCGGCGCGCTGGCGATGATCACGCTGGCGATCATGATCGCGACCGGCATCTTCCTCTCGATGCAGTACGTGGCGAACACGGGAATGGCCTTCGATTCCGTCGAGCGCATCATGCGCGACGTGAACTACGGCTGGCTCATGCGCTACGTCCACGCCAACGGCGCGAGCATGTTCTTCATCGTCGTCTACATCCACATGTGGCGCGGCCTGAACTACGGCTCCTACAAGACCCCGCGCGAGCTGCTGTGGATGCTCGGCGTCGTCATCTTCCTCCTGATGATGGCCACGGCCTTCCTCGGCTACACGCTGCCCTGGGGGCAGATGTCGTTCTGGGGCGCCACCGTCATCACCAACCTGTTCTCCGCCATCCCGCTCGTCGGCGACTCCATCGTCTCCTGGCTCTGGGGCGGGTTCTCCGTGGACAACCCCACGCTCAACCGCTTCTTCTCGCTCCACTACCTCCTGCCCTTCGTCATCACCGGCGTGGTGTTCCTCCACATCGCGGCGCTGCACATCACGGGCTCCAACAACCCGCTGGGCATCGAGCCGAAGGGGCCGGGGGACACCATCCCCTTCCACCCCTACTACACGATCAAGGACTCCGTCGGGATCGTCGTCTACTTCCTCGTCTTCTCCGTGCTGGTGTTCTTCGCACCGAACTTCCTGGGGCACCCGGACAACTACATCCCCGGCAACCCGATGGTGACGCCGGCGCACATCGTGCCGGAATGGTACTTCCTGCCGTTCTACGCCGTCCTGCGCGCCGTGCCGGACAAGCTCGGCGGCGTGCTGATGATGGGCGGCGCCATCGCCATCCTCTTCGTCCTGCCCTGGCTCGACACCTCCCCGGTGCGGTCCATGCGGTTCCGGCCGATGGCGCGGTGGGCCTTTTACCTCTTCACGATCAACTTCATCGTGCTGATGTGGGTGGGCGGCAAGCCGGCGGAGGAGCCCTACGTCCTCATCTCCCGCCTCGCGACCGCCTATTACTTCGCCTATTTCCTCGTGATCCTGCCATTGCTCGGCAAGATCGAACGGCCGCTGAAGCTGCCGACGAGCATCGCGGAGGCCGTGCTCAAGACGCCGCGACGCGTGCTCGGCGGCGGGCCGCTACCCGCGGGCGCCACCGCCAAGCCGATGGAGAAGGCATGAGCTTCATGCGTTCCCTCCGCGTCGCGGCCGTCGCCGCCCTCGCTCTCGCGCCCGTCACGGGCGTCCCGGTCTCGAAGGCGTGGGCAGCGGGTGACGACCACATCGTCATCCCGAACCACCGCTTCTCCTTCGACGGGATCCTCGGCACCTACGACCGCGCCGGCGCCCAGCGCGGCTACCTCGTCTACCAGTCGGTCTGCGCGTCCTGCCACGGCATGCGGCAGCTCGCCTACCGCCACCTCCGCCAGCTCGGCCTGACCGAGGCACAGGTCGCGGCCCTCGCGGCCCAGGTCGAGGTGCAGGACGGGCCGAACGATGAAGGAAACATGTTCGAGCGGCCGGGGCGCCCCTCCGACCGCTTCCGCCAGCCGTTCCGGAACGACGCGGCGGCGCGGGCCGCCAACAACGGCGCCCTGCCGCCCGACCTCTCCGTCATGTCCAAGGCGCGGGAAGGCGGGGCCGACTACATCCGCGCCCTGCTGCTGGGCTACGGGGATCCGCCGCCCGGCGTGACGGTCGCCGAGGGAATGAACTACAACCGCTACTTCCCCGGCCACCAGATCGCCATGGCCGCCCCGCTCGCGGCCGAGGGGCAGGTCGAATACACGGACGGCACCGTCGCGACGGTGGAACAGATGGCCACCGACGTCTCCACCTTCCTGCAATGGGCGGCGGAGCCGGAACTGGAGGCGCGGCGCTCCATGGGCGTGCGGATGATCATCTTCCTCACGATCCTCGGCGGCCTCGTCTACGCCGTGAAGAAGAAGGTCTGGGCCGGGCTGCACCAGCACGGGTGACGGTGACGCGGGCGGCGCAGTAGTCTCCTCCGCGTGAAGCCCGCCCCCTTCCTCTACCGCGCGCCCGGGACCGTCGCGGACGCCCTGGCGCTGAAGGCCTTGCACGGCGAGGAGGCCCGCTTCCTCGCCGGCGGCCAGAGCCTCGTCCCCGCGATGAACTTCCGGGTGGCGCAGCCCGCCATCCTCCTCGACCTGAACCGGGTGGCGGGGCTGGATGCCATCGTCGTCGCGCCCGACGGATCGGCCCGCATCGGCGCCACCGCCCGGCATCGGGCGGTGGAACGCCACCCCGGCCTCGCCCGGTCCCATCCCATCCTCGCGGAGGCGCTGGCCGAGGTGGCGCACCCCCAGGTGCGGAACCGCGGCACCATCGGCGGCAACCTGTCCCACGCCGACCCGGCCTCCGAGATGCCGGCGGTGATGGTGGCGCTGGATGCCCGTTACCGGCTGGCCTCCGCGTCGGGCGAACGCTGGGTGGCGGCGCGGGACTTCGCCACCGGCGCGCTGTCCACGGCGCTGCGGGCCGACGAGATGCTCGCGGAGATCGCGCTACCCGCGCTGCCGCCGCGCACCGGCACGGCGTTCCTCGAACTGGCGCGCCGCCGCGGCGACTACCCCATGGCCGGCGTCGCGGCCGTGGTGACGCTGCGCCCGGACGGGACCTGCGCATCCGCCGCCATCGCCCTGTGCAACGCGGCCGACCGGCCCGTGGCGGTGAACGCCGCGGGCCTGTGCGGACGCGCGATGGACGCCGCGGCCTTCCGCGACGCGGCGGCCCTCGCCCGCGACGCCGCGGACCCGCCGGGCAACGTCCACGCCACCCCGGCCTATCAGCGCCACCTCCTCGGCGTGCTGACGGAGCGCGCCCTCGCCCTCGCGGCGTCCCGCGCGTGAGCGACGAGCGGCACGCGGTCCGGCTGACCGTCAACGGCGCGCCGCACGCGCAGAGCGTCGAGGCCCGCCTGCTCCTGCACGACTTCCTCCGCCACGACCTCGGCCTCACCGGCACGCATGTCGGGTGCGAGCACGGCGTCTGCGGCGCCTGCACCGTGCTGCTGGACGATGCCCCGATCCGCTCCTGCCTCACCTTCGCCGTCCAGGCCGACGGCCACGCGATCCGCACCGTGGAGGGGCTGGCGCCTTCCCGCGACCGCCTGCACCCGATCCAGGAGGCGTTCCGCGACACCCACGCGCTGCAATGCGGCTACTGCACGCCGGGCATCCTCATGACCGTCCTCGCCTTCCTCGCGGAGACGCCGGACCCGGACGAGGCGGCGGTGCGCGACGCGCTGTCCGGCAACCTGTGTCGCTGCACCGGCTACCAGAACATCGTGGACGGCGTGTTGCTGGCGGCGCGCCGGCTGCGGGAGGCCGCGTGATGGACACGCCCATGGCCGGCGAGACCCGCTACTTCGGCGCCCCGGTCCGCCGCAACGAGGACCCGCGGCTGCTGCGCGGCGACGCGCTGTTCGTGGACGACGTGGAACTGCCGGGCCTGCTGCACGCCGCCTTCCTGCGCTCCCCGCACGGCCGCGCCCGCATCCTGTCGGTGGACGCCACGGCCGCCCGCGCCCGCCCCGGCGTGGTCGCGGTGTTCACCGCCGAGGACCTCGGCGATTACTGGAAGCCCGGCCCGCTGCTCGTCCCGCCACCGCCGATCCCGGGTTCGGAGTTCCACCAGCGCACGCAGGTGCCGCTCGCGAAGGGCGAGGTCCGGCATCTCGGCGAACCCGTCGCGTTGGTGATCGCGGAGAGCCGTTACCTCGCGGAGGACGCGGTCGCCGACATCGCCGTGGAGTATGCGCCGCTCCCCGCCGTCGCCGACCTCGAGGCCGCCCTCCGCCCCGGCGCCCCGCTCGTCCACGACGACCTCGGCCACAACGTCGCGGCCCGCGTGCGCCAGCGCGTCGGCGACTACGAATCCGCCGCCGCCCGCGCCCACCGCATCATCCGCCGCCGCCTCCGCTACGACCGCGGCGCCTCCTCCCCCATCGAGACGCGCGGCGTCGTCGCCCACTGGGAACCGAAGGCCGACCGCCTGACGGTGTGGGACACCACCCAGGCGCCCGTCGTCATCCGCAACGGCCTCGCCGCCATGCTCGGCCTCTCCGAACGTCAGGTGCGCGTCCTCGCCCCCTTCATCGGCGGCGGCTTCGGCCCGAAGATCATGATGTTCTACCCGGAGGAGGTGCTGGTCCCCTGGGCCGCGATGCACCTGAACCGCCCCGTGAAGTGGATCGAGGACCGGCTGGAACACTTCACCGCCACCACTCACGAACGCTCCCAGATCCACGACGCAGAGATGGCGCTCGACGCGGAGGGCCGCATCCTCGGCATCCGCGACGTCTTCCTGCACGACACCGGCGCCTACGACCCCTACGGCCTGACGGTGCCGATCAACTCGCAATGCACGCTGCTGAGCCTGTATCGCGTACCGGCCTACGACAGCACCTTCACCGCGGTCTTCACCAACCGCACGATCGTCACGCCCTACCGCGGCGCGGGGCGGCAGCACGGCATCTTCGTGGTCGAACGTCTGCTCGACGCCGCCGCGCGCGAACTCGGGATCGACCGCGCTGAAATCCGCCTGCGGAACCTGCTGCAGCCCGAGGACTTCCCGGCGAACCGCGGCGTCATCTACCAGGACTTCTCGGTGTTGACCTACGACAGCGGCAACTACCCGCCGCTCATCGCGAAGGCGAAGGCCGCCATCCGCTACGATGCCTTTCCCGCCGAGCGCGCCGCCGCCCGCGCCGGGGGCCGCCACCTCGGCCTCGGCCTCGTCTGCTACGTCGAGGGCACGGGCATCGGCCCCTACGAGGGCGCGCGCGTCCACGTCCAGGGCTCCGGCAAGGTCGCGGTGGCGACGGGCATCGGCACCCAGGGCCAGGGCCACTACACCGCCTTCGCCCAGATCGTGGCGGATCAGGTCGGCGCCGACATCCGCGACGTGGAGGTGGTGACGGGCGACACCGACCAGTTCGGCTGGGGCGTCGGCACCTTCGCTTCCCGCGGCGCGGTGGTGGCGGGCAACGCGATCAACGACGCGGCGATCGCCGTCCGCGCGAAGATCCTGCGCACCGCCGCGGAACACTTCGAATGCGCGGAGGAGGACCTCGTCCTCGGCGAGGGCAAGGTGTCCATCGTGGGCGTGCCCGGGCGTTCGGTGACCCTCGGGGCGCTGGCGGGTCTCGCCAACCCGATGCGCGGCGCCGTAAAGCCGGGCACCGAACCCGGC
>CAXVWQ010000345.1:0-3234 GCA_964263755.1 Roseomonas sp.
AGACTGTGCTGCTGCTGCACGCCGCGCTGCTGGACCCCGGCAGCGGCCCCGCGGCATGACGCCGCCCGGGACGGGACCGCGCGGGACGGGGAAAGAAACGCGATGCTGACGCTTGAGGTGGCCGGCATGACGTGCGGGCATTGCGCAACTGCGGTCGGCAACGCGGTGGCCGCGGTGCCGGGGGCGGGGGAGGTCAGCGTCGATCTCGCCGCAGGGATCGTGCGGGCCGGCGGAACCCCGGACGAAGCGGCCGTGCGGGCGGCCATCGCCGACGAAGGCTACGACGTCCTGGGCGCCGTCGCGGGCTGACTATCAGGTCCGGCTGAGCGGGCGCGTCACCCGGCTAAGCCGCGCCGCCGCAGCGACGCGGTGAGGGTGTTCTGTAGCAGGCAGGCGATGGTCATGGGGCCGACCCCGCCGGGCACGGGGGTGATCGCGCCCGCGACGGCGGCGCATTCGGCGTGGGCGACGTCGCCGACCAGCCCGCCGCCGGGCAGGCGGTTGATGCCCACGTCGATCACGATGGCGCCCGGCCGCACCCAATCGCCGCGCACCAACTCGGGCTGGCCGACCGCCGCCACCAGTACGTCCGCGCGGCGGCACTCGCCGGGCAGGTCCGCGGTCCGCGAGTGCACGGTCGTGACCGTCGCGTCGGCCCCCCGCAGCCGGGTCGCCATCCGCCGCCCGACGATGGCCGAGCGGCCCAGCACCGCCGCCCGCGCGCCCCGCAGCTCCACGCCCGCGTGCCGCAGCAGCCGCATGACGCCGAGGGGCGTGCAGGGCGCGAGCGCGTCGTCCCCGTCCTGCAAGCGGCCGACGTTCAGCGGGTGGAAGCCGTCGACGTCCTTCGCCGGGTCAATCGCCTCGATGACGGCGCGGGAGCGGATGCCCGGCGGCAGCGGCAGTTGCACGAGGATGCCGTCCACCTCCGGGTCGGCGTTTAGCCGCGCGACGGCCGCGAGCAGGTCGGCCTCGGCCACCGTCTCCGGCAGCCGGATCGTCCGCGCGTGCAGCCCAGCCTGCGCCGCGGCGCGGTCCTTGTTCCGCACGTAGACGGCGCTGGCCGGGTGCGACCCGACCAGGACGACGGCGAGGCGGGGCCGGAAGCCGAGTTCGCCGACCCGCGCCGCAACCTCCGCGCGCAGGAGAGCCGCGACCGCCTTGCCGTCGATGACGCGCGCGCCGGCCCGGGCGGGCACGCCGGCGCTACACCAGCGACCAGGTGCCGAAGACGATGCCGCGGTAAATCGTGTCGAGCAGCGGGCGGACGATGTACTGCAAGCCCAGGATCACGACGAGCGGGCTGAGGTCCACCGAGCCGAACGCGGGCAGCGCGTTGCGCACGGGGCGCAGCACGGGTTCCGTCACGCGATACAGGAAGTCGCCCACGGTCCAAACCAGCCGGTTGCGGGTGTCGAGCACCCCGAACGAGGCCAGGATGCTGAACACGGCCTGGATGATCATGGCCCAGATGAACAGGCCGATCACGGCGTTGAGGAGAGCAAAGATCGCAGTGATCACGCGGGGGTCTCCGAAGGGAGGCCGGACCCTAGCCGCGCCGCTATGGCCGCGCAACACGGTGTCCGACGTGGGGCGGGGTGCTTGACTCGTGCGCCCGGTCTGAGCATGTTCCGCGTCCGCACGGCGGGGCTGTAGCTCAGTTGGGAGAGCGCGTCGTTCGCAATGACGAGGTCAGCGGTTCGATCCCGCTCAGCTCCACCACCCCCGCTTCACCGCCATCTCATTGGGTCGGCCGCCGCCTCGCTGCTTTCCCGCGATGGCTGGCTTCCACGCCTTGACCCCGCGCTAGCGCCCCGCGCCTTTCCACCCTTCCAAGCGGGGGTTCAGCCCAACCGCATCCCGCCCTGGAACAGTACCGCCCTGCCCGGCGCGCAGGCGGCGTGCACGGCATCCCCGGGTTGCCACGGGCTGCCGGGCGGCACCTTGGCGCGCACCGTCTCCGCCCCCCGAAGCTGGAGCGTGAGCAGCAGCCGGCCGCCGATTCCCACCGATCGCGCCCGCACCAGCGCCGGCACGCCGTCGGCGAGCGGCACGGGCGAAACGACCACGTGCTCCGGACGGATGCCGAGCAGCACCTCCCCCGGGGACGCCGGGGCCTCGACGGGGGCGGGCAGCAGCGCGAAGCTCAGGCTGGCGGCGCCGGGAGCGCCGCGCAGGAAGCTCATGCCGGGGTTGCCCAGGAACCAGCCGCCGAACTCCGTCGCCGGGGCCTCGTAGAGTGCGCGCGGCGTGTCGTACTGCAGGATCGCCCCGTCGCGCATGAGTGCGATGCGGTCGGCGAGCGTCATCGCCTCCGTCTGGTCGTGGGTGACGTAGACGATAGTCTGGCGCAGGCGCCGCGTCACCTCCTTGAAGGCGCGGAGCAGTAGCAGCTTCGCGCCCAGCTCGATGTTCGTGGTCGGCTCGTCGAACAGGAGCACGGGAGAGTGCCGGGCCACCGCGCGGGCGACCGCCACGCGCTGCCGCCCGCCCGCGTCCAGCTCCCGCGCCCGCGTGTCGGCGAGAGGGCGCAGCGCGAGCAGGTCCAGCGCCTCCGCCACGCGCCGCTCCCGCTCCGCAGTGCCCAGGGCGCGGTTGTTGAGCAGGGGCTGGCGTATGTTCTCCGCGACCGACAGGGTCGGGTAGGTGACGGGATACTGGAACACCATCGCCAGGTCGCGCTTGCGGGCGGGCAGCCCGGCCACGTCCCGCCCGCCCAGGCGGATCGCCCCGGAGGTGGGCTGCTCCAACCCCGCGATCAGCCGCAGCAGCGTCGTCTTGCCGCAGCCGGACGGGCCGAGCAGGCACGTCACCGTGTCGGCCGGGAACTCGATGGTGAGGTCATGCAGCGCCGTGACGGCGCCGAACCGCTTGGTCAGGCGCTCGATGCGTATGCCCGTCATGGTTGGCGCGTCATGCCCGGCCCTGGCAGAGCCGCGCGCCGGACGGGCCGAATACCGCGAGGTTGCCCGGGCGCAGGGCGAGGCGCAGCGCCGAGTCCGGGCCGAGGCCGCCCCGGGGCATCGCGCCCGCGGGGATGACGGTGACGAGCGCCCCGGTGTCGTCCACCGCGCCGCTGCCCTGCCCGGCAAGATCGAAATGAACCAGCACCTCCGCGCCGAGGTCCTCGACCAGCCGCACCGTGCCGGACACGGGCAGGGCGCCCGGCGGCAGGTCATCAGCCAGTTCCAGGTGCTCCGGCCGCACCGCGACGGCCACTTCGCCAGCCTGGAA
>CAXVWQ010000346.1:0-20849 GCA_964263755.1 Roseomonas sp.
CCCTTCGTGCTGCCGGACAGCGCCCAGATCCTCGGCGCCCTGCCGATGCCGGTGGTGGTGCTGGACGACGACGACCGCTTCCGCGCGGCGAACCCCGCGGCGGAGCTGTTCTTCGGGCTGTCCCTCTCCTCCCTCACCGCGCTGCGGCTCACGGACCTGCTGCCGCCGGACTGCCGTCTGGTGGCGCTCGTTGCCCAGGTGCGGATGCTGGACGCGCCGGTGTCGGACCACGACCTCGTCCTCAGCAGCCCGCGGCTGCACCGGGAAGGGGTGGGAGCGCACGGCGCGCCGGTGCCGGAGACGCCCGGGGCGGTGGTGCTGACCCTGCAGGACGGGTCCACGGCCCAGAAGCTCGACCGGCAGCTGAACTTCCGCGGGGCCGCCCGGGGCGCATCCGCCATGGCGGCGATGCTGGGGCACGAGGTGAAGAACCCGCTTTCCGGCATCCGCGGCGCCGCGCAGCTGCTGGAGGCCAACGCGCCGGAGGGCGACCGCGAACTCTGCGTGCTGATCCAGGACGAGGTGGACCGCATCCGCGACCTCGTCGAGCGGATGGACATGTTCTCCGAGCATCCGGCGGAGCGGGAGGCGGTGAACATCCACGAGGTGCTGGACCACGTCCGCCGCATCGCCTCCACGGGGTTCGCGGCGCACCTGCGGCTGGTGCAGGAGTACGACCCCTCGCTGCCGCCGGTGTTCGGCAACCGGGACCAGCTCGTCCAGATCCTCCTCAACCTCGTGAAGAACGCCGCCGAGGCGGTGCACCCGATGGAAGGTGAGATCGTGCTGACGACGGCCTACCGCCACGGCGTGCGCCTCGCCGTGCCGGGCTCCACGGAGCGGGTCCACCTGCCGCTGGAGGTTTCCGTGCGCGACAACGGACCGGGGATCGCGGAGGACGTCCGCGCCTCCCTGTTCGAGCCGTTCATCACCACCAAGCGCGGCGGTCAGGGGCTGGGCCTCGCCCTTGTCGCGAAGCTCGTGGCCGATGGCGGGGCGATGATCGAGTGCGACAGCCGCCCGGGGCGGACGCTGTTCCGCCTGTCCCTCCCGCAGCCCCCGTCGGCGGCCCGGGCCCGCGGCCCGCGCGCCGTCGAACCCCAGGGCGCGGAGGCGGGGGCATGACCGGCCGCACCATCCTCATCGCCGACGACGACCGGGCCATCCGCACGGTGCTGTCCCAGGCCCTGACGCGGGCCGGGCACAACGTCCGCGCCACCGGCTCCGCCGCCACGCTGTGGCGCTGGGTGGAGGACGGCGAGGGCGACCTCGTCATCACCGACGTCATCATGCCCGACGAGAACGGCCTGGACCTCGTCCCCCGCATCCGCCGCGTGCGGCCGGAACTGCGGGTGGTGGTGATGTCCGCGCAATCCACCTTCATGACGGCGCTGAAGGCCGCGCAGCGCGGCGCCTTCGACTACCTGCCGAAGCCCTTCGACCTGAAGGACCTGCTGTCCCTCGTGGACCGCGCCCTCGTCGCGCCGCCGGCGGCGGTGGAGCCGGAGGCGGCCGAGGAGGGGGAGCGGCTGCCGCTCGTCGGCCGGTCCATGGCGATGCAGGAGATCTACCGCACCGTCGCGCGGCTGACGACGACGGACCTGACGGTGATGATCAACGGGGAGTCGGGGACGGGGAAGGAACTCGTCGCCCGGGCGCTGCACGATTACGGGCGGCGGCGCACCGGGTCCTTCGTCGCGATCAACATGGCGGCGATCCCGCGCGACCTCATCGAGGCCGAGTTGTTCGGGCACGAGCGCGGTGCCTTCACCGGCGCGCTCGCCCGCGGCGTCGGGCGGTTCGAGCAGGCGGCGGGCGGCACCCTGTTCCTCGACGAGATCGGGGACATGCCACCGGAGGCGCAGACCCGGCTGCTGCGCGTGTTGCAGGAGGGGGAGTTCACCACCGTCGGCGGGCGCCAGCCGATCAAGGCGAACGTCCGCATCGTCGCGGCCACCCACCGTGACCTGCGCCAGTCCATCCGCGCCGGGCTGTTCCGGGAAGACCTGTTCTACCGGCTCAACGTCGTCCCCATCCGGCTGCCGCCGTTGCGAGAGCGGGCGGAGGACATCCCCCTCCTCGCCCGCCACTTCCTCGATCGCGCGAAGGCGTCGGGGCTGCCGACGAAGAGCCTCGACGCCGGCGCGGTGGACCGGCTGAAGGCGCATGCCTGGCCGGGCAACGCCCGCGAGCTCGAGAACCTGATGCGGCGGATGGCCGCCCTCTACCCGCAGGAACTGATCGGCGCGGACGCCGTGTCGGCGGAACTCTCCGAGGCCGACCCGGGCCCGGGCGTCGCCACGCCCCCCTCCGCCGAGACGCTGGAGCAGGCGGTGGAGCGCCACCTCACCGCCTTCATCGGCGCGCAGCGGGACGGCATGCCGGTGCGCGACCTCTACGAACGCGTCCTGGCGGAGGTGGAGCGGCCCCTTCTCCGCCTCGCGCTGTCGAGCACCCGTGGCAACCAGATCAAGGCCGCGGCCATGCTCGGCCTCAACCGCAACACCCTCCGCAAGAAGATCCGGGAACTCGAACTCCCGGTGGTGCGCGGCCTCACTTGAGCGTGGCCGCATCGCGAGGATTCGGCCGCCGCCTCGCGGGGATCGCCTTCGGCAGGGCGATGACCCTCGGCCTCGCGATGGGCGCGCTCCTCGTCGGCATCGCCACCTTCTCGCTGCTCTCGGGCGGCACGCCTCTGGGGCCGACCTCGCCGGCGCAGATCGTCGGCGTCGTCCTCGTCAACGCCGCCTTCCTGCTGATGCTCGGCATCAGCCTCATCAGCCGCCTCGTGCGCGTATGGGCGGAGCGGCGCCGGGGAAGCGCGGGGTCGCGGCTGCACGTGCGGCTCGTGCTGCTCTTCGGCGGCGTCGCGGCGGTGCCGGCCTTCCTCGTCGCAGTGTTCGCGGCGGTGTTCTTCAACCTCGGCATCCAGGCGTGGTTCGGGGACCGCGTGCGCGGCACGCTGGAGGCGAGCCTCGTCGCCTCGCGCGCCTACCTCGACGAGCACCGCAACACGATCCGCGCCGACGGGCTGGCGATGGCGACCGACCTGAACCGTGCGGCGACGCTGCTGCCGGACAACGCGCTGACCTTCTCGCAACTCCTGACCTCCCTCTCCGCCATGCGCGGGCTCACGGAGGCGATCGTTTACGACCCCGTGCTGGGGAACGTGTTGGCGACCGCCGGCATGGGCTCCGCGCTGACGGTGGACCCGCCGCCGGGATGGGCCCTCGACATCATCCGCCAGGGCGACGTGGCCGTGCTGTCGGGGGAGGCGGAGGGCGCGATGGTGCGCGGGGTCGCGGGGCTGAACCTGCAACCGCCGATGCTCCTCCAGATCGGGCGGCCCGTGGACCCCTCGGTCATCGAGCACATGCAGCGCACGGCGCTGACCTTCGAGGAGTATGACCAGCTGGACCAGAACCGGTCCGGCTTGCAGATCACCTTCGTGCTGATCTTCGCGATCGCCGCGCTCCTGGTGCTGCTGGCGGCGGCCTCCATCGGCCTCACCATCGCCAACCAGATCGCCCGCCCGATCGCGCTGCTGGCCAACGCGGCGGAACGGGTCCGCACGGGCGACCTGTCGGTGCGCGTGGCGGAGGGGGCGGAGGGCGACGAGGTCGGCTCCCTGTCGCGCGCCTTCAACCGCATGACGAACCAGCTGGCGGCGCAGCGAAGCGAGTTGCTGGAAGCGTATCGCCAACTCGACGAACGTCGGCGCTTCACCGAATCCGTCCTCGGCGGCGTGTCGGCGGGCGTGATCGGGCTGGACCCGGAGGGCCGGATCAACCTGCCGAACCGCAGCGCCGGCGACCTGCTGGACCGCGACCTCGACGCATCCATCGGGCTGCGGCTGAACGACGTGGTGCCGGAGTTCGGGCCGCTGCTGGATGCCGCGATCGAGACGCCGGACCGGCCGCGCACGGAGGAGATCCCGGTGATCGCACGGGGTTCGCGCCGCACGCTCCTTGCCCGCCTGGGCGCGGAGGCGGGGGAGGGGGGCGTGACCGGCTTCGTCCTCACCTTCGACGACATCACCGACCTCCTCTCCGCCCAGCGTCAGGCGGCCTGGGCGGACGTGGCGCGGCGCATCGCCCACGAGATCAAGAACCCGCTCACCCCGATCCAACTTTCCGCCGAGCGGCTGAAGCGCCGCTACCTCAAGCAGATCACCGACGACCCCGACACCTTCCGCGCCTGCACCGACACCATCGTGCGGCAGGTCGGCGACATCGGGCGGATGGTGGACGAGTTCTCCGCCTTCGCCCGGATGCCGCAGCCGGTGATCCGGCCGGAGGACGCGGTCACCCTCGCGCGCGACGCCCTCGTCCTCCAGCGTGACGCCCACCCGGACATCGCCTACGACCTGCGCGCGCCCGGCGGGCCCGTTCCCGTGCGCTGCGACCGCCGCCTGGTGAACCAAGCCCTGTCGAACCTCCTGCTCAACGCCGCGGACGCCATCGCCATGCGTCCGGAGGGCGCCGCGCCCGGCCGGATCGCGGTCGAGGTCACGGATGGCGGCGAAACGACCCCCGTGCGGATCGCGGTGGAGGACAACGGCATCGGCCTTCCGGGGGACGCGGAGCGCGACCGCCTCACGGAACCTTATGTGACCCACAAGCCGAAGGGGACGGGACTCGGGCTTGCCATCGTGAAGAAGATCATGGAGGACCACGGGGGCGGCTTGAGCTTGGAGGACGGGACCGCGGGCGGCGCCCGCGCCATCCTCTCCCTGCCGGCGGACATGGTGTCGGCCCCCCTCGGCCTGGGTGGGGGCGCGCGCGAGGAGCGGGGAACGGAGATGCTGCGCCATGGCGCATGACATCCTGATCGTGGACGACGAGCCCGACATCCGCACCCAGATCGAGGGGGTGCTGGAGGACGAGGGCTACGAGTGCCGCGGCGCCGCCAACTCCGATGCCGCCCTCTCCGCATTCCGCCAGAAACGCCCGAGCCTCATCATCCTCGACATCTGGCTGGCGAACTCGCGGCTCGACGGGCTGGGCATCCTGGAGGCGCTGCACCGCGAGGAGCCGCGCGTGCCCGTCGTGATGATCTCCGGCCACGGCACGATCGAGACGGCGGTGCAGGCCATTCAGCAGGGCGCCTACGACTTCATCGAGAAGCCGTTCAAGTCGGACCGCCTCCTCCTCATCGTCTCGCGGGCGCTGGAGGCGGCGCGGCTGATGCGGGAGAACTCGGAGCTCCGTCTTCGCACCGGCTCGGAGACGGAACTCGTCGGCGGCTCCTCGCTCCTCAACGGGCTTCGCAACCAGGTGGAGAAGGTGGCGCCGACGGGCTCGCGCGTCCTCATCACCGGCCCGGCCGGTTCCGGCAAGGAGGTGGTGGCACGGATGATCCACGCCCGCTCCCGCCGCGCCGACGAGCCCTTCGTGGTGCTGAACTGCGCCACGCTCAACCCCGGCCGGTTCGAGGAGGAGTTGTTCGGCGTCGAGGGCACCTCCGACACGCCGCGGCGCCAGGGCGTTCTGGAGCGCGCCCACGGCGGCACGCTGCTGCTGGACGAGGTGGCGGACATGCCGATGGAGACCCAGGGCAAGATCGTCCGGGCGCTCCAGGAACAGGGGTTCGAGCGGATCGGCGGCGCGACGCGCGTGAAGGTGGACGTGCGGGTGACGGCGACGACCAACCGCGACCTCGCCACGGAGATCGCGGCGGGACGCTTCCGGGAGGACCTGTACTACCGTCTGGCCGTCGTCCCCCTGAAGGTGCCGCCGCTGCGCGACCGGCGGGAGGACGTCCCGTCCCTCGCCCGCCACTTCATGGTGAAGTCGGCCGAGACGTCGGGCGTGCCGCCGCGGGTCATCTCCGAGGACGCCATGGCGGCGATGCAGGCCTACGACTGGCCGGGCAACGTGCGGCAGCTGCGGAATCTCGTGGACTGGATCCTCATCATGGCTCCGGGCGGGCCGGGCGATGCGATCCGGCCGGAGATGCTGCCGCCGGAGGTCAACTCCTCCGCGCCCGCCATGTTGAAGCTCGACCGTTCGTCCGAGATCATGACGCTGCCGCTGCGCGACGCCCGGGACTTGTTCGAGCGGCAATACCTCGAGGCCCAGTTGCTCCGCTTCGGCGGCAACATCAGCCGCACGGCCAACTTCGTGGGGATGGAGCGGTCGGCGCTGCACCGGAAGCTCAAGTTCCTCGGCGTGCATGCCGAGGAGAAGGAGAAGGCGGGCGCCTGATGTCGCGCATCGCCTACGTCAACGGGCGCTACGTCCCGCAGCGCGAGGCCGCGGTGAACGTGGAGGATCGCGGCTACCAGTTCGGGGACGGCATCTACGAGGTCGTCCACCTCTACGACGGGCGGTTCGTGGACGCGGACCTCCACCTCGCCCGCCTCGAACGCTCCCTCAAGGCGATCCGGCTGGACTCGCCGATGCCGGCCGCGTCGCTGCGGCTCGTGCTGGAGGAGGTCGCGCGGCGGAACCGGGTGCGGGACGGGCTGCTCTACATGCAGGTCACCCGCGGCGTCGCGCGGCGCGACCACGCCTTCCCCGCCCGCCCCATACCGCCCTCGCTCGTGGTGACGGTCAAGCGGATCGCGCCGTATCCGTCATCGGTGGACGGCTGGGGGGTGAAGGCCGTGACCCACCCGGACCTCCGCTGGGCGCGGCGCGACATCAAGACCATCAACCTCCTGCCGAACGTCCTGGCGCGTCAGGCCGCGCGGGAGGCCGGGGCAGGGGAGGCGATCCTCTATGACCCCGCGACGCGGGAGGTGACGGAGGGCGCGGCGACGAGCGTCTGGATCGTGGATGCGGACGGGACCCTGCGCCTCCCCCCTCTCGGCGACGCCATCCTGCCCGGCTGCACCCGCGCCGCCCTCCTCGCGGAGATGGCGGAGGCCGGGATCGCCGCGGAGCAGCGACCCTTCACGCTGGACGACCTCGCCGGAGCACAGGAGGCGTTCATCACCTCGGCGACCTCCTTCGTGAAGCCGATCCTGGCGGTGGACGGCGCGCCCGTCGGGGACGGCACGCCGGGGCCGGTGACGCGGCGGCTGTTCGACCTGTTCGCCCGGCACGTGAAGGGGCCGCCGCGCAACGCGCCGCCCGCGTGATCCGCCCGCGCGCCATCGTCTGGGACTGGGACAACACCCTCGTGGATGGCTGGCCCGCCATCCTCGCCGGCCTCAACGCCGCCCTGCGCGACGCCGGCAAGCCGGAATGGACGCTGGAGGACGTCCGGTGCCGCGTCCGTCATTCCCTCCGCGACACCTTCCCCGGGATGTTCGGGGATCGGTGGGAGCGCGCCCGCGACCTGTTCTACGAAGCGGTGCGCGCTGAACACCTCGGCGTGCTGCGGCCCATGCCGGGCGCCGCGGCGATGCTCCGCCGGGCCGCCCGCCTCGCCCCCCTCGCGGTCCTCTCCAACAAGGGCGGGCCACTCCTACGACGGGAGGCGCGGCACCTCGGCTGGACCCCGTTGTTCCGCGCCCTCGTCGGCGCTGGCGACGCGGCGGCGGACAAGCCGGACCCCCGCCCCATGCGGCTCGCCCTCGCGGCCTGCGGCGTGCCGGCGGGGGAGGGGGCCTGGTATGTCGGCGACAACGCCCTCGACATGGGGGCGGCACGCTCGGCCGGACTGACCGCCGTCCTCCTCGGCGATGCGGCGCATGATGGCGGCGTGGCAACATCCGCGCCCGACCTGCACTTCGCGCATGGGGATGCCCTCGCGGAAGCCCTTGCCATGGCCGACCCGTCGGCATGACATGAGCGGCACCGGCGGCGGGGGCGCGCGCCCCGGGACTCCGCGGGCCGCTCTCCCAGGATGGGGGCCCGCGCGAAGAAGAACCGCGCCCGTCACGCCGAGGCCCCCCGCATGAACGGAGGCGGCCCGGCGATCACGGAAAGGACGGCCCCCATGGCTGCCGAGAAGACCCAGAACGTTCAGGACGTCTTCCTGAACCACGTCCGCAAGAGCAAGACGCCCGTCACCGTCTTCCTCGTCAACGGCGTGAAGCTGCAGGGCATCATCACCTGGTTCGACAACTTCTCCGTTCTGCTGCGCCGGGACGGCCATACCCAGCTCGTCTACAAGCACGCGATCAGCACCGTGATGCCCGGCGCGCCGATCATGCTGTTCGACGCGGCCTCGGCCGCCGCCGGGGCGCCCGCGCCGGCCAGCCCCAGCACCCTCACCCTGGCGCCGCGCGAGCCGGTGCCGGCGGGGGCCGCCGACTGACCCGGCGCATCCCCGTCGCGGCGGCCTGACGTGGCCGCCGCGACGACCGACACGCGGTCCGGCCCTACGCCCGCCGCCGTGATCCTCCCCTGGGAACGCCACGCGCGGTCAGGGGAGGAGCGCGGCGCCGCCCGGGCGGCGGAGGCGCGGCTGGCCGAGGCGGTCGGCCTCACCGCGTCCATCGGCGTCGCGATCGTCCATTCCGCCGTCTTTCCGCTGCGCGCCCGACGCCCCAGCACCCTCCTCGGCGAAGGGCAGGTCGAGGCGACGCGCGCGGCCATCGACGAGGCCGGCGTCACCGTCGCCGTGGTGGACGCCGCCCTGTCCCCGGTGCAGCAGCGCAACCTCGAACGCGCCTGGTCCTGCAAGGTCATCGACCGGACGGGCCTGATCCTGGAGATCTTCGGGGAGCGCGCGCGGACCCGCGAAGGCTCCCTGCAGGTCGAACTCGCCCATCTCGAATACCAGCGCACCCGCCTCGTCCGCTCCTGGACGCACCTGGAGCGGCAGCGCGGCGGCTTCGGCTTCCTCGGCGGCCCCGGCGAATCCCAGATCGAGATCGACCGCCGTCTCATCACCGACCGGATCGTGAAGCTGAAGCGCGAACTGGACGGCGTCCGCCGCACCCGCGGCCTGCACCGCGGCGCCCGGGCGCGCGTGCCCTATCCGGTGGTCGCGCTCGTCGGTTACACCAATGCCGGCAAGTCCACGCTGTTCAATGCCCTGACCGGCGCTGGCGTCTACGCCCAGGACCAGCTCTTCGCGACGCTGGACCCCACCATGCGGGCCATCGCCCTGCCCTCCGGCCGGACGGTCATCCTCTCCGACACCGTCGGCTTCATCTCCGACCTGCCGACGCAACTCGTCGAGGCCTTCCGGGCGACGCTGGAGGAGGTGGCCGCCGCGGACATCATCCTGCACGTCCGCGACGCCGCCCACCCCGACACCGCCGCGCAACGATCGGACGTCCTGGGCGTGCTGGACGACCTGGCGGAAGGCCCGGACGCGGCCCTGGACGAGTCCTGGCGGTCCCGGACGATCGAGGTGCTGAACAAGCTGGACCTGATGGAGACCCCGCCCGAGCCGGTGGGGCAGGGGGCGGTCGCCGTGTCGGCCCTGACGGGGGAAGGACTGGTGGAACTCCGCCGCCGCCTCGACGACCGGCTCTCCGCTAAACTCGTCACGGCGGAGTTCGAGGTGCCGCCGGCGGACGGGGCCACCCTCGCCTGGCTCTACCGACACGGGGAGGTCGTCGCCCGCACCGATTCGGAGGACGCGATCCGCCTCACGGTCCGGCTGACCGAGGCCGACCGGGGCCGCTTCGCCCTCCGCAAGCCCGGCTGAAGCTGCGTGGACACCGAGGCGATCCGCGACGTGGCGGCGATCCTGCGCGATGCGGCACGGGCGGAGGTCATGCCTCGCTTCCGCCGCCTCGGGGCCGGCGCGGTGCGTGCCAAGACCGGCCCGCTCGACCTCGTGACGGATGCGGACGAAGCGGCGGAGCGGCTGATCACCGCCGCGTTGCGGGAACGCTTCCCCGGCTGCCTCGTGGTCGGGGAGGAAGCGGCCTCCGCCGACCCGCACCTCCTCGACGGCCTCGCGGACGCACCCCTGGCCTTCGTCGTGGACCCGGTGGACGGCACGTCGAACTTCGCGGCCGGCCTTCCCGTCTTCGGTTGCATGGCCGCCGCTTTCCGGCACGGGCGCACCGTGGCCGGCTGGATCCACGATCCCCTCGGTGACGACACCGCCATCGCGGTTCACGACGGCGGCGCCTGGATCGCGGGCCCGGACGCCCAGCCCCGTCAGCGGCTTCGGGTCGCGGACCCGGCGCCCCTCGGCGCCATGCTCGGCATCGTCTCCTACGCCTACCTGCCGGAACCCACGCGGAGCCAAGTGGCGGGGCGGATGGGGCGCCTCGCCGGCGGCTGGATGCTGCGCTGCGCGGCGCATGAATACCGGATGGTCGCGGGCGGCCACGCCCACGCATCGCTCTACAACCGGCTGCTACCGTGGGATCACGCCGCCGGCTGGCTGCTGCATCGCGAGGCCGGGGGCCATTCCGCCCGCTTCGACGGCAGCGCCTATGATCCCGCCCGGCACCGGGATGGAGGGCTGATCTGCGCGCCGGATGCCGCCTCCTGGACCGCGATGCGGGGCGGGCTGCTGGGCGACTGACCGGCGTCAGCGGCGTTCCGCGGCCTTCGCCTTCACCCAGAGAGCCTCCATCTCCTCCAGCGTGGCCTCCGCCGGCGCCCGGCCGTCGGCGGCGAGGGCGCCTTCCACCGCGCCGAATCGACGCTCGAACTTGGCGTTGGCGCCGCGTAGGCAAGCCTCGGGATCGAGGTCGAGCTTACGCGCGAGGTTCGCGACGACGAACAACAGATCCCCGACCTCGTCGGCCAGACGCGTCGGATCGGCGGCCGGCAACTCCGCGCGGACCTCCGCCGCCTCCTCCTCCAGCTTGTCGAGGACGGACGCGGCGTCGGGCCAATCGAAGCCGACCCGGGCGGCGCGGCGCGTGATCTTCGCCGCGCGGGTGAGGGCAGGGAGGGCGACGGACACCCCGGCGAGGGTGCCGGTCTCGTGCCGCTCCGCCCGCTCTCGGGCCTTGGCGTCGTCCCACGCGACGACCTGGGCGTCGGCATCACGCCGCTCGTCCTCGCCGAACACGTGGGGATGGCGCCGCAACATCTTGTTCGTGTTGGATTTCGTGACGTCCGGGAACGCGAAGAGCCCGGCCTCCGACGCCAGCTGCGCGTGATAGACGACCTGGAAAAGCAGGTCTCCCAATTCGTCCAGCAGCGCCCCGTGATCGCGCCGCGCGATGGCGTCGGCCACCTCGAATCCTTCCTCGATGGTGTAGGGGGCTATGCTCTCGAAATCCTGCTCACGGTCCCAGGGGCAACCATCCTCGGCACGCAGGCGTGCCATCACGGCGAGCAGGTGGAGGAGGGTGGAAGCTGGGTCGGCGGTCATGCTTCGCCGGGTTACCACAACGCCACCCCAACCGACCCCCCTCAGTCGTTGTGTTGCAGAATCATGATTATGTAAAATATGGCACGCCGTCGTCAGGCCGTCAGGACCATGCCGTCATATGCCGCCTCCATCCCCAACGGCAGGTTCCCCGCCATCCAGTGCCAGTCCAGATCCGGCCCCATGTGCGTCAGCACCGTCCTCTCGGCGCCGACCCGCTCCGCCCACTTCATCGCCAGCGATACGTGCGCGTGGACCGGGTGCGGCGATCGGGCGAAACAGCCAACCACCCAGGTCCGTACACCCTCCAGGGCCCGGAAGCCTGCCTCGGGCAGGGCGACCAGATCGGTCGAGTAACCGAAATCCCCGATCCGCAGGCCGAGGGTTTCCATCACCCGGTGGTCCTGACGGAACAGCCGCACGTCGAGGCCCGCGATCCCGATTTCCCCTTCGGCCGGGACTTCCACCGGCTCCAACGCCGGCCGGGGAAAGCCGCGGACGGCCGGACGGAAGGCATAATTGAAGCGTCCGGTCACGGTCGCCAGGGTCTCGGCCGTCCCGAAGGTCGGCAGCGCCACGCCGGTCATCCGGTTCACCGCCCGCAACTCGTCCAGCCCGGCGATGTGGTCGGCATGGGCATGGGTGAGCAGCAGCGCATCCACGCGCGCGATCCCACAGCGCAGGAGCTGCTCCCGGAGGTCCGGTCCGGCGTCCACGAGGAGCCGGGAGCCAGCCGCTTCCACCAAGATGCTTGACCGCGTCCGCCGGTTGCGCGGCTCGCCCGGGTCGCAGGCGCCCCAATCACCACGCCCGTCCGCTCCCCCGATGGTCGGGACACCCCCCGAACTCCCGCAGCCCAGGAACGTGATCCTCAGCGAAGACAACGTCTTACACGCATTTCCGGAAAAGTCGCAGGAAGTTGGCTGTCGTGATATCCGCCGTCGTCTCCGGCTCCCAGCCACGCACCGCCCCCAGCACCGCCGCGGTGTGCCCGACGTAGGCGGGCTCGTTCCGCTTTCCCCGCAGCGGCATGGGCGCGAGGTAAGGCGCATCCGTCTCGACGAGGATGCGGTCCTGCGGGAGGTTGCGGGCGATCTCGCGGATCGCTTCCGCGCCTTTGAAGGTCAGGATGCCGGAGAAGGAGACGTAGCCCCCGGCCTCCACCACGGCCTCCGCCAGCGCCCGGCCGGAGGAGAAGCAGTGCAGCACGGCGTCGAACGGACCACCGGCCTCCCGCTCCTCCGCGAGGATGGCGGCGATGTCGGCATCCGCGTCCCGGGCGTGGATCACCAAGGGCAGCCCGGCGGCCCGGGCCGCGCGGATGTGCCGTCGGAAGCTCTCGGCCTGCGCCTCCCGCGGCGCCTTGTCGTAGAAGTGGTCCAGCCCGGACTCGCCGATCCCGATGACCTTCGGATGATCCGCCAGGGCGACGATCTCCTCGACCAACGGGGCAGGCCCCTCCCCCGCGTTGTGCGGATGCACGCCCACCGTCCCCCAGACCATCGGGAATCGTTCCGTGATCGCCTTGACCGCGTCCGCCTGCGCCATCCGGACACCGATGGTGACCATCCGGCGCACGCCCGCCTCGGCCGCCCGCCCGACCATCTCCGCCATCTCGTCGTGGGAGAAGTGGTCGAGGTGGCAATGGCTGTCGGTCAGCCCTTCGCTCACGCCGGGTCCTCGACCTTGCGGAACAGTGGCGCCGGGGCCGGCAGCATGGTGCCTTCCATCAGGGGATGGTCCAGGGCGTCCAGCATCCGCGCCCCCTCCCCCACCCCGAGCTGGTCCAGCATCGCGCCCATCGTGCCGGGCATGAAGGGTTGCAGCACCGTCGCGAGCGTCCGGAGGGTGGTGTGCAGGGTCCGCAGCACGGCCTCCATCCTCGCCGGATCCGTCTTGCGGAGCGCCCAGGGCTGCTGGGTCGCCACCCAGCCGTTGCCGAGCCGGACGACCGCCCAGACACGCTCCAGCGCCTCATGGAACGCCTGCCGCCCGAGGGCCTCCTCGACGATTTCGGGCAGGGCGCCCGCGGCGTCGAGAAGCTCCCGGTCGGCCGCGGTCGGCGCCGTCACGGCGGGCAGCCGGCCGCCGCAGTTCTTGGCGATCAGCGAGAGCACCCGCTGCGCCAGGTTGCCCAGGTCGTTCGCCAGTTCGGAGTTCAGCCTGACGATCAGCGCGCGTCGGGCGAAGTCGCCGTCATTCCCGAACGGCACCTCCCGCAGGAGGAAGTATCGCAGGGCGTCCAGCCCGAACTCCTCCGCCAGGGCTTCCGGGCTGACGACGTTGCCGAGCGACTTCGACATCTTCTCGCCCTCCACCGTCCACCAGCCATGGGCGAAGACCCGGCGCGGCGTCGGCAGCCCGGCGGCGAGGAGGAAGGCCGGCCAGAGGATCGCGTGGAAGCGCAGGATGTCCTTGCCGACGAGGTGAAGATCTGCGGGCCAGAAGCGCTCCCGCGGGCCGCCTTCTGGCCAGCCGGTGGCGGTGAGGTAGTTCGTCAGCGCATCGAGCCAGACGTACATGACGTGGTCCGGGTCGCCCGGCACGGGGATGCCCCACCGGAAGGAGGTGCGGCTGATCGAAAGGTCCTGCAGTCCCCCGCGGATGAAGGACAGCACCTCGTTCCGTCGCGTCGCCGGCCCGACGAAGTCCGGGTTCGCCTCGTGGAAGGCGAGGAGGCGCTCAGTCCAGTCGGACATGCGGAAGAACCAGGACGGCTCCCGCACCCACTCCACCGGGGCCCCGGTCGGGGCGTAGCGGGCGCCGTCTCGCTCCACGATCTCGTCCGGGCCGTAGAAGGCCTCGTCGCGGACGGCGTACCAGCCTTCGTAATGGCCGAGGTAGAGGTGGCCGCGCTCCGCGAGCCGATCCCAGATGGCGCGGGATGCCCGCTTGTGACGCTCCTCCGTCGTGCGGATGAAGTCGTCGTTCGAGACGTTCATCTCCCGCGTCAGGTCGCGGAAATGGCGGGAGACGTCGTCCGTGAAGCCTTGCGGGTCGCGCCCCGCGGCCTCCGCGGCCTTCTGCACCTTCTGGCCGTGCTCGTCGGTGCCGGTGAGGAAGAACACGTCGTCCCCGCGCAGCCGGTGCCAGCGCGCCAGCACGTCGGCCGCCACCATCGTGTAGGCATGGCCCAGGTGCGGCCGGTCGTTCACGTAGTAGATGGGGGTGGTGACGTAGTATCGCCGCGCCCCGTCCGGCCGATCTGGCGTCTCGCCGCTCATCGCTGTCCCTCGGCCCGGGTGCCGGAGGCGCGCCCGATCAGGGCACCGCGAGGCGCGACAACCCCGTGATCACCGCCTGCCGGCGATCCAGGTTCAGCGCCTCCGTCTCGTCGGCCAGACGGCCCAGCATGTCCCACAGGGCGGCCCACTCGGCAAGGCTGCGCGCGGCGACCCAGCCGGGGGCGTCACGGCCGCGGGCCGCGCTCCGCAAGGCGCGGGCGAGGCCTTCCCGCACCAGCCCGAAGAACGTGGTCAGGGCGGCGCCGTCGCGGCGGCCGGCGACCCGGTCGGCGAGCGCGTGCAGCGCCCGCGCGTCGGGACGCGGGAGGGAGGCGAGGTAGGCCGAGGCCTCCCGCGCCAGCTCCAATCCCTCCCCGTCCGCCAGGGCCAACGCACGGCCCGGCGAGCCGCCCGAGATCGTCGCGAGGTTGGCGCGGTCCCCCGCCGCCATATCGGGGAGCCACGCCGCGAGCAGCGGCTCCATCGCCGCGGCCTCCAGCGGGAACAGGTCGAGGCGGCGTACGCGGCTGCGGATCGTCGGCAGCATCCGGTCCGGTGCGGAGGAGGCCAGCAGCAGCACCGCCCGGGCCGGCGGCTCCTCCAGCGTCTTGAGGAGCGCGTTCTGCGCCTGCTCGTTCATCCCCTCCGCGTCCTCGACAACCACGACCCGCCACCCGCCCTCCGCCGGCGTCATCGCGAGGAAGCGCGGGACGGCGCGCGCGTCGTCCACCCGGATGATCGTCTTCTTGCCCTTCTCCCCCGCCTCGGGCGCGAGGGTCCGGAGGTCGGCATGGGTGCCGGCGGCGACGCGGCCGAAGACCGGGTGATCCTCCGGCAAGGACAGGGGCGTGCCCGGCGCGTCGGGCATCCCGGCCAGCAGCCAGCGGGCGTAGCGGTAGGCCAGGGTCGCCTTTCCCACGCCCGAAGGCCCGGTCAGAAGCCAGCCATGGTGCGGCCGCCCGCCACGCGACGCGTCGCGCAGCGCGGCGGCGGCGGCGTCATGCCCCACCAGCACCGGGTTGGCGCGCGGCTCCGGGGAGGGACTCACGCTGATCCCTCCCCTGCCTCGGCCAGGGCTAGTCTCCCGGTCACGAGCCGTCGCGCCGCCGCCAGCACCGCCTCGGCCGGGGCGGTGGCGTCGAGCACCGCGCAGCGGCCCGGCTCGGCCGCGGCGATGTCGAGGAAGGCGGCGCGGACGCGGGCGTGGAACGCCTCGCCCTGACGCTCGTACCGGTTCGCGTCGCCGCGGCCGATGGCCCGTTCCAGGCCGCGCTCCGGCGGCAGGTCCAGCACGAGGGTCAGGTCCGGCGCCACGCCTTCGAGGGCGAGGTCGGCCAGCCGGGCCCAGGTGTCCCGGGTGAGACCCTGGCCGGCCCCCTGGTAGGCCAGGGTGCTGTCGGCGAAGCGGTCGCAGACCACCCAGATGCCGGCCTCCAGCGCCGGGCCGATCGTCCGGATGAGGTGTTCGCGCCGGGCGGCGAAGTGCAGCATCGCTTCCGCCACCGGCTCCCAGGGCCCCTCCCCCAGCAGCAGCGTCCGGATGGCCTCCGCGCCGGGCGCGCCGCCCGGCTCTCGCGTCCGCAGCACCGGGCGGCCCTCCGCCGCCAGCCAAGCCGCCAGCCCGCGGGACAGCGTGGTCTTACCCGCCCCCTCCCCGCCCTCCAGGGTGATGAAACGGCCGCGGATCGCCGCGCCGTTCAGGTGCCGGACACCCAGCGCCCGATCACCGCGGGGATGCGCGACACCATGCCGAGCCGCGCGACGTCGGCGCCGGCGATGAGAGGGATCGTCATGGCCGGCACGCCGCCCCCGGCGACCTCCAGGCGGCCCACCTCCTGCCCCTTGGCGATGGGCGCGGGGATCGGGCCTTCGTAGCGCACCTTCACCTGCAGGTTCCGTCGCCACTGCCGCGGCAAGGTCAGCACCACGTCCCGGCCACCGACCAGCGGCACCGTCGGCCGCTCCCCGAGATAGACCGGCGCCTCCTCCACCGTGTCGGAGGCGCGGAAGAGGGAGACGTTCTCGAACTCCCGGAAGCCCCATTCCATCAGCCGCTCCGTCTCCTCCCGGCGTTCCGCCATGGAGCGCAGGCCGTTGACGACGAGGATGAGCCGACGGTCCCCGCGCTTGGCGGAACCGGTGAGGCCGTAACCCGCCTCGTCCGTGTGGCCGGTCTTCAGCCCGTCGGCGCCGGGAACCCGCGCCAGGAGCGGGTTGCGGTTTTCCTGACTGATGTCGTTGAAGCGGAACGAGCGCTCCGCGTAGTAGCGATACTGGTCCGGAAAATCGCTGATGATGCGGCCGGCCAGGACCGTCAGGTCCCGCGCGGTCATCCGATGCTCGGGATCCGGCCAGCCGGTGGCGTTGCGGAAGTTGCTCGCCCGCAGGCCGATCCGGCGGCCGTAGTCGTTCAGCAGTTCCGCGAACTGCCCCTCCGAGCCGGAAATGCCCTCGGCCAGCACCACGCAGGCATCGTTGCCGGACTGCACGATGACGCCGCGGATCAGGTCCTCGACCTTCACGGAGTTGCCGATCTGGACGAACATCTTGGACCCGCCGGTCCGCCACGCCCGTTCGCTCACGGGCATGGTCTGGTCCATCGTCAGCCGGCCCTGACGCAGCAGGTCGAACACGACGTACATCGTCATCAGCTTCGACATGGAGGACGGCGGCATCCGCTCGTCCGGATTCTTCTCCAGCAGCACGGCGCCGGTGTCGGCATCCACCATGATCGCCTGACGGGCCGCCGTGTCGACGGGCCCGAGGGGGGAGTTGGCGGGGCTCGGCGGCGGCCCGGCGGGGGCGCGCGGCGCGGCGGGGCGGGGACCGGGCGCCGGTGGACGGGCCTGGGCGGCGGCTTCCCCCGAAAGCCCGGCCGCGGCGACGACGCCGGCGGTGGCCCCGAGCAGGTGGCGACGGTCAGGCATGGCGGTCCCCTTCCCGGTCACTCGACCAGGATCCGCGCCTCCGATACGCCTGACCGGAGGGCCGCGTCGAGCGCCGTATCGGCCTCCTCGATCGTCGCGAAGGGGCCGGCGCGGACGCGCCAGTCGGGGCTGCGGCCGGCCGACGCGGGCTGGGAGCGGGCGCCCGCCCCCATACGAACGGCCTGCCGTGCGGCGGCATCGCGGCCCGTGAAGGTGCTGCCCGCGACGAAGAGCTGGCCCGGGGCGGGCGCGCCCTGGGTCGCCTGGCTCGGAAGCGACACAGTAACAGGGGCGGCCGCGACAGGGACGTCGCGCTCCGCCGTGCGGTCCCGCCCCACGGCGCCACGCGCCCCGGGCGGCGGCGAGAGCGACTCACGCGCGATCACCGCGACGGGGATCGTCTCGACGCGCGGGCCGACCGGCGTGTCCGACGGCAGGGTCGCCGCGAGGGCGCGCGAGGCCGCGGCGTCCACCGCCATCCGCACCTGCGCCGGCCGCCCCGGCGCGACGGCCAGGAGTTCGGCGGCCCGTTGGGACAGCTCCACCACGCGGCCGGGGTGCGCCGGCCCGCGGTCGTTCAGCCGGAGAAGGATGTCCCGCCCGTTCTCCAGGTTGGTGACCCGGAGGACCGTGGGCATCGGCAGCGTGCGATGCGCGGCGGAGGGCTGGGCGGGATCATGGACCTCCCCGTTCGCGGTGCGGCGGCCGGGACGCGCGTCGGTGGCGATCACCGCGAGGCCAGTCTCCACGAGCGAAGGATCCTCGCGCGGGTAATACCAGCGTCCCCCCAGCGCGTAGGGCTCGCCGACCACGTATCGACCCGACACCGCTTGCACCGCCGTCGGCGCCGGATCGGAGCAGGCCGGGAGCGCGATCAGGACCGCGAGGACGGCCGCCCTCACGCCACCCGGTCGGACAGGATGCCGACGGCGAGGGCGTAGAAATTGGGTGAGTTGTATCGCCGTATCACGTTGAAGTTGTGGTAAACGAGGAACGCCTGCCGGCTCCCCGTCTCCGCGCCCGGAACGAGGAGGGCGGCGGTGGCGTCAGGCGTGGAAAGAGGACGCCCATCCAGCTGCGTCACACCCTGGCGCGTCCAGTCGCGCAGCGGCCGGACGTTGTCACGCGTCGCCTGACGGGCATCGAGGGAGTCGGGCGCCAGCACCTCGGCGCCCCACGGCTCCCCGTCGCGCCAGCCACTGCGCCCGAGGTAGTTCCCGATGGACCCGAGGGCGTCCGCCCGGTTGTCCCAGATGTCCTTCCGTCCATCCCCGTCGGCGTCCACCGCCAGCCGTTCGAAGGAGGTGGGCATGAACTGCGGCTGGCCCATCGCACCCGCCCAGGACCCCCGCATCCGCTCCGGGGCGATGTGTCCCGCGTCGAGGATGCGAAGGGCGGACATGAGTTCGCCCCGGAAATAGGCGGAGCGACGGCCATCCCAGGCCAGGGTCGAAAGCGCCTCGATGACGCCGAAGCCGCCGAGATTGGTGCCGTAGTTCGTCTCCATTCCCCAGATGGCGAGGAGGACGCGCCCGGGGACGCGGTAGCGCGCCTCCAGCGATTGCAGCAGCTGACGGTTCTCGGCATGGAGCCGGCGGCCGTTGTCCATGCGCGCCTGGCTGACGATGCGGTCCCGATACGCCGTCCAGGCCAGCGTCCCCTCCGCCTGCCGACGATCCAGTTCGATGATCCGCATGTTCGGGGACAGCGCCGTGAGGGCCCGCTGGATGGTGCCGGGCGAGATGCCGGCCCGACGGGCGTCGGCGCGCACGCCCTCCAGGAAGGCGTCGAAGCCGCCGGTTCCCTGGGCCAGCGCGGCGGAGCCCCCGAGGAAGGGGGCGGCGAGGATCAGCCTTCGGGTGGTCAAGGGCATGGGAGCCAGATGGCATTTCCCGGCCGCCGCCGCAACGCGGGCGTCGGCGGGTCCGCCGTCGTGGAGAGGGACTTTCTCCCGGCCGGGCGGCACGGTAACGCGGCGGGCGCGCGGGATGGGTGGCCGAGCGGTTTAAGGCACCGGTCTTGAAAACCGGCGTGGGGGCAACCTCACCGTGGGTTCGAATCCCACCCCATCCGCCACCCCCGCCCGGCGCATCCACGCGGGCCGCGCGACGTTCCGACCCGATGCGCATCGCGAGCCCCCTCCCCGCCCCCGTCCCCCACGGCACGCCGGATGGGCCGGCCTTCGACATCGACGAGGCGTTCCGCCGGCTGCGGACGGTGCTGGCGCCCTTGCCGAAGGCCGCGATGTTCGAGCTGCGGGACCGCGGCTACGGCACCCTGTTCGAGCAGGTGGTATCCAGCCTCATCTCCGCGCGGACCCGCGACGAGACGACCATCCCGGTCTGCCTGCGGCTGTTCGAACGGGCGCGGACCCCGGAGGCGATGGCGGCGCTGGACGAGCCGACCCTCGTCGGCCTCCTCCACGGCGCGACCTTCCCCGAACCGAAGGCCCGCGACCTCCTCGTCTTCTCGCGCCGCGTCGTCGAGGAGCATGGCGGGGTCGTCCCGGACACGCCCGAGGGGCTGATGGCCTTTCGCGGGATCGGTCCGAAGATCGCGGCCCTCGCCCTGGGGGTCGCCCTGGGCCGGCCGCACATCGCGGTGGACATCCACGTCCACCGCATCACCAACCGCTGGGGGATCGTGTCCACGACGAACCCCGAGCGGACCCAGGCAGCCCTGGAGACGGTCCTGCCGCCCGACTACCGCGTCGAGATCAACGAGCGCCTCGTTCCCTTCGGCAAGTTCGTGTGCACGGGGGAGCGGCCGCACTGCTTCTCCTGCGTCCTCCTCGACATGTGCGCGCAGGTCGGCGTCGGCGCCCGGCGGTGACGCCCTGGCCGGCCCGCCGGGCAAGGGGCTAGAGTCGCCCCGTGAACGTCCTCACCCCACCCCGCGCACGGCTGACCTTGGAGGTCGTGTTCGACCTCGTCTGCCCCTGGTGCTTCCTCGGCACGCGCCGGATGCTGCGGACCCTCCGCTCCCGCCCCGACCTCTTCGCCGAACTGCTGTGGCGCCCCTTCCTCCTGCATCCGGAGGCCGGAGGCGAGGGCGGGTTCCGCAAGCCCGGCGGCGCCGACCGGACGCGCCGGCTGCACGGCACCCTCGCGGAACTCGGCCGCGCGGAGGGCGTCCCGTTCCGCTTCGACCTCATCCGGCGCGTCCCCTCATCGGTGGACGCGCACCGCCTCGTGCGTCTGGCGGCGCGGCGCGGGGTGGCGACGGAGGTGGTGGACCGGATCTTCCTCGCGCACTTCGCGGAGGGGGCGGACATCGCGGACCACGCGACCCTCGCCGGCATCGCCTCGGAGGCCGGATTGGAACGGCCGGCGGTGCGGCGCTTCCTCATGGGCGACGCGGAGGCGGAGGCGGTCCACGCGGAGAACCTCCGAGCCCACCGCCTCGGCATCAACGGCGTGCCCTGCTTCGTCGTCGCGGGGCGGCACGCCATCGCCGGGGCGCAGGAACCGGAGGTGCTCCAGCGCCTGCTCGACGTGGCGATCGCCGAGGCCGG
>CAXVWQ010000347.1:0-7460 GCA_964263755.1 Roseomonas sp.
AACCCTCCGACGACGGCGTCTCTCTTTCTACGAAGGCGGGTCCAGGGGCCTCAGGCTCCTGGTGGGTGGAGGTCCGGAGGAGGGCAAAGCCCTTCTCCGGCCCACAGGCGCCACCCCCGGGAAGCCCAGGACGAACGCCCGTCGGCGTGCCGTCAGTCCGGCACCTCCGACAGGTCCCGCGGTTCCCGCTGCGCCACCCCGTTCGCCTTCGCCCGGTGGGCCGCGATCGCCGGGTAAGCCGCGAGGCGGGCGCGCATGATCGAGCCGAGCGGGCGGTGTGCCGCGAGGGCGTGGCCGGGACGGAAGGACAGCACGTCCGTGAAGTATTTCGCCCGCGCCCAGGAATGCGCCGCCTGCGGCGGGAGGGTGATCGTGCCGACGGTGACGGTGGGGGAGGCGGCCTCGTCCCACGCCGCGTTCGCGTTCTCCACCGGCATCGTCTCGGGATCGGTGAGAAGCTGCGCCCGCAGGTCGAAGGTCGCGCCGCGCTCCCGGAAGTGGGCGACGACGGCGGTGCGGAACCCGTCGGGGTCGTTCCCGATGTCGAGCGGGCCGTCGTCCAGGCCCGTCGTCGGATAGGCGCCGAGCTTCGCGACGTGGTCGCCCCAGCGGAGCGGCGCCTGGGAGTGGTAGGAATCGGCCAGGGGGTGGCGCGGCGTGTGGCCGAAGAAGCCGAGGGTGGCGCTCTCCTCGCCCGTCACCGCCGCGTAGGCCTTGTCCATGATCCGCGCGGCGTCGGAGACGAGCTTCTTCGCGCCCTCCGGCAGCGACGCGCTCGCGGCGAGGGGGCGGATGTTCTGGAGGAAGGTCCAGGAGTTCCGCTGCGGGAAGGACGTGCCGGTGGCGAGGACGAAGTCCTGCGTGTCCGCGTCGTGCCCGGGCAGTTTCTCGCCCGCGACGCCGAGGACCTTGATCGCCATGCCGCGGTGCGTGGAGACCTTGTCCGACATCGGGTCGCCCGGGCCCTGGGCGAGACGCACGAGCACGTCGTATCGCCCGGCGGTCGCGAAGAGGCCCTGCGCGAGCGTCGGCGGCAGAGCGGGGATGTCCAGCGTGCCCGTCAGCAGCCCCGTGGACTTGGCGTGGGAAGGGCGGAGGACGTGGCCCTCGGTCTTCGCGACGGTGTCCGCCTCCGCCGTCATCGCACGGATGATCGCGGCGATGGTCTCGGCCTCGTCGGGGCGGGGCTGCTCGAGGCCGTCATGGTAGCGGACGGGGGGGATCGTGGCCGACATCGGGGAGTCCGGGGCTGGTGCGGGCCGTGAACGTCGCGGCCCGCGGCGGCGTTGCGCATCGGGCCGGAACCATTCCGGTTTCCTGACAGCTCACCCGGAGAGTGGACGGCAGGTTACCGTTCCAGCCGAAGATGCTCCGGTCAGAATGGTTGGTGTCCCCTCGGCGTCAGGGCGGGCCCGCCCCGATCCCATCGGGCACGAGGAACGGTCGGCCGGCCACCTCGCCCCGCCGGAAGGACACGCCGAAGGCCCGGTCCAGGCGGGCGTCCGCGAGGACCGTGGCGGGCGGCCCGACCGTCGCGACCCGCCCCGCATCCAGCAGCAGGAGGCGGTCGCACCACCCGGCCGCGAGGTTGAGGTCGTGCAGCACGAGCGCGACCGCCGCTCCGCTCCCCGCGCGGGCCCGGAGGAGGCGCATGAGGCCGGCGGCGCCGGCGATGTCGAGGGCGGCGGCGGGCTCGTCGGCCAGCACCACGGCGGGGTCGGGCGCGAGGACCGTCGCGGCGAGGGCGCGGGCGCGTTCGCCGCCGGAGAGGGTGGACCAGCGGCGGTCCAGCAGCGCGCCGAGGTCGAAGTCGGCGGCGAGCGCCTCGGGGCCCCGCGCTGCGCCGCCGCGTTCGAGGCCGAGACGGAGGAGTTCGCGGACGCGGTAATCCCAGTGCGGGGCGAAGTGCTGCGGGAGATAGCCGATCCGGGCGGCGCGGTCGCGTGCGGGGATGGCGGGGAGCGGGGTGCCGTCCAGCGTGACGCGGCCGGCGCGCGGGGTCGCGAGGCCGGCGAGGAGGCGGAGGAGGCTCGACTTGCCCGCGCCGTTCGGGCCGATGACCCCCAGCACCTCGCCGGGGCGGAGGTCGAGGGTGACGTCGCGGACGAGATCTTCCCCGCGCACGCCCCAGGTGACGCCCTCGGCCGCGAGGCGGGTCACGTCCGTCGTGCCTCCCGCGCGAGGACGAGGAGGAAGAACGGGCCGCCGACGAGGGCGGTGACGAGGCCGAGGGGGATCTCGGCGGGCGGCAGGGCGGCGCGGGCGACGCCGTCGGCGAGCATCGCGAGGCCGGCGCCGATGGCCGCGGCGCGCGGCAGGAGCGGGGCGTGCAGCGGGCCGCCGCCCCAGCGCGCGAGGTGGGGCGCGATGAGGCCGAGGAAGCCGACGAGCCCGCCCCAGGTGACGGAGACCGCGACGACGAGGGCGCCCGCGAGGACCGCGTGCCGGGTGAAGCGCGGGACGTCGAGGCCGAAGGAGGCGGCGACCGCCTCCCCCAGCCCGAGGAGGTCGAGGCCGCGGGCGAGGGCGCGGCAGAGGAGGAGGGCGGCGAGCGTGAGCGCGGCGAGGATCGCGAGTTCCATCCAGGACGGGGTCTGCACGCCGCCCAGCGTCCAGGCGAGGACGGCCTGGAGGCTGACCGTTTCGTCGGAGAGGGCGAGCATGAGAGTGGATCGCGCGGCGCCGAGGACGGCGGCGACGGCGACGCCCGCGAGGAGGAGGGCGGCGACGGAGGCGGGCGCGGCGCGGGCGAGGAGGAGGACGAGCCAGGTGGCGCCCCAGGCGCCCGCGAAGGCCAGCACCGGGAGGGTGAGGGTGACGGGGACGGCGAGCGGGACGAGGAGCCCGATCGTGGCGCCGACCGCGGCGCCGCCGGCGGAGCCGAGGAGGTAGGGCTCCGCGAGCGGGTTGCGGAACACGCCCTGGAACACCGCGCCGCCGAGGGCGAGGAGGGCGCCGACGCAGCCCGCGGCGAGGACGCGGGGGAGGCGCCATTCGAGGAGGATGCGCGCGAAGGGTTGGGTCGGGTCGGCGGCGAGGGCGGCGAGCGTGGCGGGCGACAGGGTTTCCTGGCCGAGCAGCAGGCCGGCGAGCAGGCCGATGACGAGGAGCGCGGCGGGCATCACGCGAAGGCGTCGGGATGGAGGAGGTGGGCGACCTGCTCCACGCCGTCCGCCACGCGCGGGCCGGGGATGAGGAGGAAGGCGCGGGACACCGTCGCGACGCGCCCGCCGCGCACGGCCGAGAGGGCGTCGAACCCCGCGCGGGCGGGCAGCGCCGCGGCCTGGGCGGGGGTGCCGGCGACGAGGATGCGGTCCGGGTCGGCGCGGAGGATGGCCTCGCCCGAGACGAGGGAGGGGCCGGCGGCGTCGAGATGGGCAAAGACGTTGGCCCCGCCGGCGCGGCGGAGGATGTCGTCGGTGTAGGTGCCCGCCCGGACGGTGCCGAACACGCCGCGGCCGGTGGAGGAGGTTTCGAGGAACACCCGCGGCACCGGGCGGCCGGCGATCCGGGCGACGACGGCGGCGATGCGGCCCTCCATCCGCGCGACGACCCCTTCCGCCACTCTCTCCTCCCCCGTCGCGGCGCCGAGGAGGCGGAGGTTGGCGGCGACGGCCGCGAGGTCGGAATGGGCGACGACGAGGCAGGGGATGCCGGCGCGGGCGAGGGGTTCGATCAGCGTGTGCGCCGCCTGACGCGCGGGGGTCATCACGACGAGGTCGGCGGGGAGGCGGGCGATGGCCTCCGCCGAGAAGCCGAGGCGGCCGCCGATGAGGGGCTTTCGCGTGATCTCCGGCGGGAAGCGGGTGAAGGCCTCGATGGCGGCGATGCGGTCGGTGAGGCCGATGGCGGCGAGCATCTCGGCGTTCGAGGCGAAGATCGCGACGATGCGTCGCGGCGGTGCCGCGATCGCCACGGCGCGGCCCAGCCCGTCCGTCACCACCCGCGGCCAGCCCGCCGCGCGGGCGGGGCGAGCGAGGAGGACCGGGGCAGCGAGAAGGGTCCGGCGGCGCATCAGAAGGTGTAGCGCAGCCCCGCGAGGAACTCCCGCCCCGGGGCCGAATTGCCGCGTCCGCCGTTGGAAAGGCGGGCGTCGGAGCGGTAGGGGCGCCCCTCCGTGGCGATGAAGATCGCGTGGTGGTTCTTGTCGGCGATGTTGTTCACGGCGCCGAACACGCGCAGGCCCGGCGCGGCGTCCGGGAAGGGCTCGTAGGTTGCGCGCAGGTTGAAGAGGGCGTAGCCGCCCTTCCGGTGGACGAACTCGCGGAAGGGTTCCTCGGTCGGCAGCAGGTTCTCCTCCGTGTTGTAGTACATCGGGCCGCGGAGGATGGCTTGGCCCGTCACCTCCCAGTTCGCCTGTCCCACCGTGGTCTGCGCGGCGGCCTGCCAGCGGTACATCCGCTCCACCACCCGGCGGTTCGCGGTGGCGGGGGCGCCGCGGTCGAGCATGTCGAAGTTCCACGCGCCGTTCAGCCCGGCCCGCCAGCGCCAATCCGACGGGATGCCGGCGGTGCGGCCGAGGTCGAGTTCGGCCTGCGCCTCCACGCCGCGCACGATCACGTCGCCGGGGTTGTTGGCGTAGTCGGAGGTGTTGGCGACGCCGGGGCGGAGACGGGTGGTGATGCGGTCCTCGATGCGGTTCTCGAACAGCGCGAGGTCGAAGCGGGAGCCGGGGAGGAAGAGTGCGGCGCCGATCTCGTATTGCCGGTTCGTCTCGGGGCGGACGCCCGGGTTCCCGAAGATGCGCCCGCCGCCGAGGGCGGTGAAGTCGGCAGCGAGCTCCGTCGCCGTCGGGGCGCGGAAGCCCGTCGCGGTGTTCACGCGCAGCACGAGCGGTTCGGAGACGCGGTAGGAGGCGCCGAGCGAGTAGGTTGTCGCGTCATACTCCGCCTCTCGCGTCCGTTGCAGCGCGAGGTTCGGCGTGGCGTCGAAGGAGGTGGTTCCCTCCGTCCGCCGCACGCCGCCGCGGAGCGTCAGCCGGTCCTCCAGCAGCCGCTGCGACAGTTCGGCGTAGAGGCCGAGGTTGCGGTCCGTCCCGTCGTTGTCCATCGGCGGCACCTGCCCTGACGGGCCGCCGGGGGCCGCGATCCGGGTGCGCTCGGACGAGAGCCAGGAGGTTTCCACGTCGAGGCCGAGGAGGGCGCTGGCGCCGGCCCAGAGGCGGACCACCGGTTGCAGGCGGGCGCCGGCGATGTCGAGTTGCCGGCGGTTCACGTCCAGCAGCGTCCCGGGCGTCGGGCCGCCGGTCGCGCCGCGCTGGATCGGGGAGTTGTAGCGGAAGTCGTCCTCGTCGCGGACGAGGTAGCCCTGGAGGTTCCAGGACAGCGCGCCGCCCGGCGTGGTGCCGTTCAGGACCAGGTCGGCGGACATGTTCGTCCGGTCGTCCCCGTTGAAGAGGTTCCAGGCGGAACCGCGGAAGCCCGCATCGTAGATGCCGTCGGTGCGTGCGGAGAGGCCGAGATGGCCGAGGGCGCCGAGATCCCCGCCGATCGCGCCGGCGACGCTGCGTCGTTCCCAGTCCGTGTTGCCGAGGCGGGCGCCGCCGCCGACGCGGTGGTTGTCCCGCTGACCGCCGGACAGGCCGAGGTAGTAATCGATGCCCCGCGCGTCCGCGCCGCCGATGCGGGCGCGGCCGTCGAACAGGCCCCAGGAGCCTGCCGCGCCCTCCACGAAGCCGCCGGGCGCGTTGCGGCCGTCGCGGAGGATGAGGTTGATCACGCCGCCGATCGCCTGGGAGCCGTAGGCCACGCTCGCGGGGCCGCGGATGATCTCGATGCGCTGCACCTCCGCGGGCGAGAGCTTCGACAGGTTCGCGGTGCCGGCGCGGCGGCCGTTGACGAGGACGAGGACCCCGGAGCGGAAGTCGCGCCCCTGGCCGTCCGTCGCGCCGCCGCGGATGTTGAGGCTCGTCTGCCCCGGCGACCATTCGGAGAAGAAGCCGACGGCGTTCTCCGCGAGGAGGTCGGTGAGGTTGCGCGCGGTGGAGCGGAGGATCGTCTCCTCCTCGATGACCTGCACGGTGCCGGCGATGCGGGAGCGCGGCTCCGGTTGGCGGGTGGCGGTGACGACGACGGTGTCGAGGGGAACGACGGGGGCCTCCTGCGCTGCGGCGGGAACGGCGAGGAGGGCGGCCAGGAACGCGCGGCGGATCATCGGGCGTTCCAGACGAGGATGGCGGAGCGCTTCGGCGCGGCGAGTTCGAGGGCGCCGTCGGGGGTGGGGGTCAGGGCGCGGGCGAGATGGGCGGCGAGCGGCGCGTGCCGCGGGTCGTCCGGCGCGAGGGCGAGCTGCGCCGCGCAATGGGCGTGCGCCGCCGCGGCGTCGACGAAGCGGGCCGTGAAGGTCCAGGCGAAGGCCGCCATGCGGTCCGGCGCGTCGTCCGGCCCGAGGGCGGCGAGGATGCGGGCGACGGCGGGCGTCTCGTCCTCCCCGTGCAGGGACGCGGGGAGGGCGCCGGAGAGGCACCAGCGCTTCGGCCCGCGCTGCGCCGGGACGATCCAGGCGATCTGACGGGTGGCGGCGGCGCGCATTAGGCGCAGCAGGTCGCGCGGCGCCTCCAGCGGGCCGCCGATGTTGGCGGCGAGGGCGACGGCGACGGGCGGCAGGTCCAGGGCCGGCAGGTCGCGCCACAGCGCGTCGAGGGGGTGCAGGCCCGGGTGGGTGGTGCGCGAGAGGCGGCCGAGGTGGGCGCGGAGGAAGCGGTTCGGCTCCACCGCGAACCACGGCGCGTCCGGCGGCAGCCAGAGGAGGACGGGGTGGCCGGCGCCCGCCCCGATGTCGAGAAGGCTCGCCGGCACGCCGAGGGCGTCGCGGAGCGCGGCGGCGGCGGTCGGGCCATAGTCCGAGCGGTCCATCGCCCGCGCGTGGAATCGCGCGGCGCGGTCGGACCAGATGGGCGGTCGCAGGTCGTCCGATGGGTCCGGCGCCGGGGCGCGCGGCCGTCCGGACGCCGATGCCCCGGGGCATCCTGGCGTCATGCACGGTCTCCCGCCCGGGGCACCCAGCCCGGGACGATGGGGACCGGGCAGGATCGCCCGGCGGCTCCGGCAGGTTTCCTGGCTCGCGACTCGAGCGCCGGCGGTCCTGCCTTCCCGCGACGTCTCCGCCGCAGTGGCGCGCCCGTCCCGAAGGAGGGACGCACGGGCCGCCGGCTCGTCGCCGACAGTTGCTGGGGCAGCGGCCGACTGGGGGGCGAACCCCCGCACGGCCTTCCCTCTCTCGCCCGCTCGCGCGGGACCGGTGCGGAGATGATGGTAGGCGACGGCGTGCGGGATCGCAACAGCGTGCTCGGTTCGATGGGGCGTGCTTGGCGGGTCGGGCGCGCGGTGCGAAGCATCCGGCGTGACGGAGCCCCTTCCCCCCCATGGCGGCGACCTGGGCGCGGCGCGGCGGCGCTGGCCCGGGGCGCCGGAGCCTTGGCTGGACCTGTCGACCGGGATCGCGCCCTTCGCCTATCCGCT
>CAXVWQ010000348.1:0-2832 GCA_964263755.1 Roseomonas sp.
ACGGTGGAGATGATCTCCCGCGCCGCCTGGGACGGCGCCTATGGCGCGCTGCGGGAGGACGGATCGCTCGATCCCCGCTACGCGATCCGCCTCAAGCGGGACTCCGCGTGGTGCGCGCGCCTCCTCGTCGCGGCGGTGGACGTCGTGTTCGCGGGCGCGGGCGGCGGCGGCCTGTTCGAGAAGAACGCGCTGCAGCGCCACTGGCGCGACGTGCACGCGGGGGCCGCGCAGTTCGGCCTGCAATGGGACGTCTGGGCGCCCGCCTACGGCCGCGTCCGCGTCGGGCTGCCCGGGGGAGTCGCCGGGATCGCCATCTGAACGGCCGCACGCCGCGGCGGAGACGAAGAGGCCGACCACAAGGCGGCCCGGGAGGAAACGACGATGAACAGACGATCCGCCCTCGCCCTCGGGCTGGCCGCGCCCGCCCTGCTGCGGGGGCGCGACGCCCTGTCGCAGGGGGCGGAGGACTTCCCGCGCCGTCCCATCCGGATGATCGTGCCGTTCCCGGCCGGCGGCACCTCCGACGTCATCGTCCGCTACGTCGCCACCCACCTCGGCACCGCCCTCGGTCAGCCCGTGGTGGTGGACAACCGCGGCGGCGCCAACGGCACGATCGGGCTGGCACAGGGCCTCCGCGCGTCGGCGGACGGGCACACGCTCACCCAGGTCTCGAACACGAACACGGTCGCGGCGATCCACATGGTCCGCAACCTGCCCTTCGACCCGCTGCGCGACATGGCGGGGATCGGCTCGATCTACCAGATTCCCACGGTGGTGCTGGCCGGACCGGGTTTCCCTGCCAACTCCTTCGCGGAGTTCCTCGCGCTGGTGCGCGCCTCCCCCGGGCGCCACGCCTTCGCCTACTCCCACGCCACGGGCGCCGTCGTCGGGCACTCCCTCATGCTGGGCGCCGGGCTCGACATGACGGCGGTTCCCTACCGCTCCGGTCCGCAGATGATGAACGACCTGCTGGGCGGGCAGGTTCCCGTCGTCGTCACCGACATCGGCATCGCCCTGCCGCTGCTCCAGGCCCGCTCCATCAAGGTTTTCGCCGTCTCCTCGCCGGAGCGGTCAGCGGTGCTGCCCGGCGTGCCGACCTTGAAGGAGTCGCTGCCGGTACCGATCGAGTTCGTGGGCTGGGGCGGCTTCGTCGTGCCACCCGCGACGCCGCGCCCCATCGTCGCGCGACTGAACGCGGAGATGAACCGCATCCTCGCCGCCCCGGAGGCCGACGCCTTCCTCCGCAACCTCGGCGCGGAGCGGATGACCGGCACGCCGGAGGGCTTCGACGCCTTCATCCGCCGCGAGGCCGGGCCCTGGGCCGACGGCCTGCGCGCCGCCCGCATCGAGCCGGAGTGAGGCCGGTGCTCCGCCGCGAGGCCCTCGCCCTGGGCCTGGCCATGCCCGCCGTGGCGCGGGCGCAGGCGGACGGTTACCCCAACCGCCCCATCCGCATGATCGTGCCCTTCGCCCCGGGCACGACGGCGGACGCCATCCTGCGTCTCGTCGCCGGTCCTCTCGGCGCCGCGCTCGGCCAGCCCTTCGTCATCGAGAACCGCGGCGGCGCGAACGGCACGCTCGGTCTCGCCACCGCCCTGCGCGCGCCGCCGGACGGCCACGTGCTGGGGCAGGGCACGAACAGCAACACCGCGGCGGCCCTGCACACCGTCCGCAACCTGCCCTACGACCCGCTGCGCGACATGGCCGTGGTCGGCGGCCTCTACGTCGTGCCGACGGTGCTCGTCGTTGGCCCGGACTTCCCCGCGGATGACTTCGCGGGCTTCGTCGCGGTCGTGCGCGCCGCGCCCGGCCGCATCGGCTACGGCCACCCCCACGCGACCGGCATGGCGGCGGGCGCGAGCGTCGCGGCCATCGCGGGCCTCGACATGATCTCCGTGCCCTACGCGTCCGGGCCGGGAATGCTGAACGACCTGCTGGGCGGCGGACTCCCGGTCGCCTTCACCGACGTCTCCAGCACGCTGCCGCTGATCCGGGCCGGCCGACTGAAGGTGCTCGCGATCTCCTCCGCCGGCCGTTCCCCCGTCCTGCCGGAGGTGCCGACGCTGCGGGAGCTGCTGCCGCGCCCCGTCGAGTTCGTCGGCTGGGGCGGGATGGTGGCGCCGGCGGGAACGCCGCGGCCGATCCTGCTGCGGCTGAACGCGGAACTGAACCGCGTCCTCGCCGCGCCGGCGATGACGACCTTCCTCCGGAGCATCGGTGGCGAGAGCCTCGCCGGATCTCCCGAGGCCTTCGAAGACCTGATGCGCCGGCAGATCCCGCTCTGGGCCGAGGCCCTGCGCGCCGCCCGCGTCGAACCCGAATGAACGGATGACCATGACCAAGCCCGACGCCACGCACGACCCCGCCCTGCGGTCCTGGGTGACCTCCGCCAATGACGGCGCAACCGACTTTCCGATCCAGAACCTGCCCTTCGGCATCTTCTCCCGCGACGGCGCGGAGCCGCGCGGCGGCGTCGCGATCGGCGACCGGATCCTCGACGTCCGCGCGGCGATCGGCGCAGGCCTGCTGCACGGTCCCGCGGCCGAGGCCGCCGCCGGCCCCACGCTCAACCCGCTGATGGCGCGGGGCCGCGCCTCCTCCGCCGCCCTCCGTGCCGACCTGTCCGCCCTGCTGCGAGAAGGATCGGGCGCCGCGGCGCACGCCGACCGCATCCTCGTCCCGATGGCGGAGGCGCGGATGCACCTGCCCGCGACGGTCGCGAACTTCACGGACTTCATGGTGTCCTACGACCACTGTCACCGCCTCGGCGTGATCCGGAACCCGGCCGCCCCGCTGCCGCAATCCTTCTGGCACCTGCCCGTCGCCTACCAC
>CAXVWQ010000349.1:0-5523 GCA_964263755.1 Roseomonas sp.
GCCGAGCGCGAGGCTGACCTCGACGGCGCCCGATGCGACGTAGAAGAGGAGGTCGCGTCCCTCACCGCCCTCCAGCGTGTCGGCGCCCGCGTCGCCCGTGAACACGTCGTCGCCCGCGCCGCCCACGACGGAATCGTCCCCCTCGAACCCCGAGAGGGTATCGTCGCCGGCACCGCCGAGGATCGTGTCGCTGCCTTCGAAGCCCGCGAGCCGGTCGTCGCCGCCACCACCGACGAGGCTGTCGTCCCCCGCCCCGCCGCCCATGAAGTCCGCTTCGGCGCCGCCGAGCAGGAGATCGGCCCCGTCCCCGCCGAAGATGAAACTGCCCTGGCGGCCCGCGGCGCCGTCGAAGACGTCGTTCCCGGCCCCGAGATGGACCTGGCCGACGATGAGGCCGCGGTTGAAGATGGCTTCGACGCCGCCGCCGCCGAGCACCGCGTAGTCCGACGAACCCTCTCCCCCGATGATCGTGCCGGCGTTCCGCAGGACGTTCCCCGACCCGGTGCCGCCGGAGGGGGCGAAGGACACGCCGATGCTTTCGGCCTCGATCGTCCCCGCGTTCGTGAGGGTGGAGCCGCCCGCCCCGAGCGCGACGCCGACGGCATCGTCGTCCGTCGCGGCGATGAGGCCGGTGTTCGTCACGACGTTGCCGTTGCCGGTCGCGCGCACCCCGAAGTTCACGCCGACGAGCGTGCCCGCGTTGTCCACCCGGTGGCCCACCGCGGCCGTCCCGCCGGACCCGAGGGAGATGGCGACGTTGCCGCCGAGGATGGTGCCGGTGTTCGACAGGATCGTGCCGACGGAGTCGAAGAAGACGCCGAGGCCGTTGGCGCCGGTCGCGCTGATCTCGCCGGCGTTGAAGAGGGTGTTGTACTGCCCCGTGGCGCGGACACCGTAGTTCCCGCCCACGAGGACCCCCGAGTTCTCCAGGCGATGTCCGCCGCTCGTGTTCCCGTTCGTCTCCGTCTTGAAGGCGACCGCGCTGTCGGAGCCGCGGATCGTGCCGGAGCCCGTCACGACGTGGAAGTCGCCGCTGAGCTCCACGCCGATGTCGTCGCTGACGATGTCGCCGTCATTCGTGACGAGAACGGACCGCCCGCGCAGGCTGATCCCGTCCTCCCCGCCGATGAAGCCGCCCGCGGCGTTCTGGATGCGCCGGTCGCCGTTGGTTTCGCTCTCGAAGTCGCTGACGATCCCTCCCCTGATCCCGAAGATCGTCCCGAGGTTGACGACGCGGCCCTCGGCAAAAAAGACCGCGCCGATGGTCTCCTGAATGACCGACCCCGTCCGGTCCACGAACAACGTATCGCCGTCAGCGACGATAGCGCCGCTGACGAGAGTGTTGACGTACTGGGTGGCCATGGGAGGTCCTTCGTGTTGGGGTCGTGCATGCTAGGGTCGTCGGCTGCCCGGCGACACGGCCTCTCGGCCGCCCGACTTTCACGCCCGCGAGACGGTTTCCGTGACGCGCCTCATACCACTCCTCGCCGGAACACCCGGCGCACCCGCCGGTTCACGCCGGGGATGCTCATCGCGACCGTCGCCACGACGATGAGCGCGAGGATGGCGGAGACCGGCCGCAGGAAGAACGGCGAGAGGTCCCCGTCCGAGATCACCAGCCCGCGGCGGAGCGACTTGTCCATCAGGTCGCCGAGCACGAGCCCGAGCACGAGGGGCGCGGCGTGGTAGCCGTATCGCCGCAGCCCGAACATCACGACGCCCACCAGCAGCATCGTCCACACGTCGAACAGCCGCTGCGCGATGGCGAAGGACCCGACGGTGCACAGCAGGAACACGATCGGCATGATGATCGTGCGGGGAACCAGCAGCACCTTCAGCAGCGGGCGGACGAGGAACAGCCCGAAGAACAGGATCGCGAGCGTCGCGTACACGTTCATCGCGACGACGTCGTAGACGAAGGTGGGGTTCTGGACCATCAGCAGCGGCCCCGGCTGCACGCCGTGGATGATCATCGCGGCCAGCAGCACGGCGGCCGGGGCGGAGCCGGGGATGGCGAGCGCGAGCGCGGGGATGATGCCGCCGGGGATGGAGGCGTTGTCCCCCGTTTCCGCCGCGATCAGGCCCTCGACGGAGCCCTTGCCGAACTGGTCCGCCTCCTTCGACGCTCGCTTCGCCGCGGCGTAGGAGGACCACGCCGCCATGTCCTCCCCCACGCCGGGGAGGATGCCGACGTAGACGCCGATGACGCCGGAGCGCAGCACGGTGCGCCAGTATTTCAGCACGTCGCCGATGCGCGGCAGGATGGAATCCACCGTGCGGATCTCCGGCCGCTTGAAGCGCTCGCTCATCACCGTCAGCACCTCCGCCGCGCCGAAGGCGCCGACGAGGGTGGGGATGAGCGACAGGCCGCCCGCGAGGTCGGTGGAGCCGTAGGCGAAGCGTTCGTAGGCGTGGATGCCGTCCTGCCCGATGAGCGAGACGAACAGGCCGAGCACGCCCATGATCCAGCCCTTCAACGGGTCCTCGCCCGTGATGGAGCCGGACATCATCACGCCGAAGAGGCAGAGCCAGAAGAACTCGTAGGAGCCGAAGGAGAGGGCGACCTCCCCCAAGGCCGGCGTCAGCAGCGCGAGGCAGAGGATGCCGAAGAGGGAGCCGGCGACGCTTCCGGCCGTGGCGATCCCCATGGCCCGCCCCGCCTCGCCGCGCCGCGCCAGCGCGTAGCCGTCGAGGCAGGCCGCCGCGTTCGCCGCGGTGCCCGGGATGTTGAGGAGGATGGCGGAGCGCGACCCGCCGTAGATCGTGCCGACATAGGCGCAGATGAGGATGAGGATGGCGTCGCTCGGCGGCAGCTTGATCGTCAGGGTGGTCAGCAGCGAGATGGCGAGGGTGGCGGACAGGCCGGGCATGCAGCCGACGAGGATGCCGAGCAGCGTGGCGCCGAAGGCGTAGGCGAGGGCCTTCGGCGCGGCGAAGGTGACGAGCGAGGCGCCGAGCATGGCGAGGCCGTCAAACATTCACGGCAGCCGCACGAGGAACAGCTCCTGGAACACGAGCGTCACCGCGGCCGATGCGCCCGCGGCGACCAGCCCCGCCCGCAGCGCGCCGCGCGCCAGGGTTCCCGCCGCCCGCCGCTCCGGCCATTCGAACAGGAACACCGCGAGGAAGACGAAGGCGAAGGCCGCGACCGGGAAGGGCATCCCGCTGCCCACCAGTCCCCCCGCGAAGCCGGTGCAGAGCAGCAACGCCAGCCCGATCCGCCAGGGCTCCGCGACCGCACCGGGCTCGGGCGGCGCCTCGCCCTCGACCGGCACCTCCATCACGTTGCCGGCCGTGGCGCCCCCGCGCGCACCCCGCACCGCCAGCACCGCGCCCAGCACGACGAGGACCGCCCCCAGCAGCCCCGGCACCAGCCCCGGTATGGTGAAGGGGTTGATGCCCTGCGCCTCCAGCCGGTCCATCCGCCAGGATTCGACGAGGATCGCCGCGCCGAGCACCGTCCAGCACAGCCCGAAGGCGAGATCGGCGCGGGCCATTCCCTACAGCCGGGGGATGCCCACCGTATCCGGCGACACCCGCGCCCCGCCGGCGTCGAAGTAGAGCCACGCGGTCTGGCGCACCATCACCCAGGCCGCGTCGCGCGCCGCCTGCCCGTGGATGGGCGACAGCACCGCCGCCCGCGAATCCGCGTACTCACGCAGCCGCCGGCTCTCCTTCATCCTCGTGTCCCAGACCGTCGTCATGGTCTGCACGACGTTCTCCGGCACGCCCTTCGGGGCCCAGAGGCCGAAGTAGTTCAGCGGCGCCGGGATCGACGGCAGCCAGCGCTTCACCGAGGGGATCTCGCCGAAGCCGGAGAGCGTGATGGGGTTGTCGGCCTGCACCGCGAGCGGGACGAGGCGCCGACCGCGGATCATCTCCGCCATCTCGACGAGGAGCTGCGCCACCGCCGGCACCTCCCCCGCCACGGCGGCCAGCACGGCGGGGTTGCCGCCGTCGTAGGTCGCGTGGCGGTAGTTCACGCCGGGCGCCGCGGCCTTGATCGACTCCATCAGGTTGCGCCCGGCCGAGGAGGTGCCCGCCGTCGCCACCGCCACGTCCCGCCGGCTCTGCAGGGCCTGGAGGAAGGCGCCGAAGTCGCGGAAGCCGGAGGACGGGTTGACCGAGATCGTGTTGACGTTGGCGACCGTGAAGAACAGGTGCCAGTCGTCCAGGCCCGTGTCCAACAGCCCGGTCACGCGGTAGGCGCCGATATCCACCGCCGCCCCGGCCGCCCAGGTGTAGCCATCCTTCGCCGCACCCATGGCGTTGCGCGTGCCGATGGAGCCCGACGCGCCGGGCTGGTTCACCACGACGAAGCGCTGGCCCAGCGCCTCCTCCAGTTCGGTCGCGGCCACCCGCGCCATCTGGTCGGTGGAGCCGCCGGCGGCCCAGGGGACGATGAGCGTCACCGGCCGCTCCGGCCGCCAGGGATAGGACTGCGCGCGGACGAGCGCGGGCAGGGCGACGGAGCCGGCGGCGGCCCCGAGGAGGTGGCGACGCTTCATCGTGACGGATCCCTCGAGGTGTCGGTGCGCCCTGCCATGATAACCGGCCGGTTACGCGGGAGGGTGCGACGCGTGGACCGGGAGGGTCAAGGGCGGGGTCTCATGGGCGGGGTCGGGGGCGGCGCTACCCGAACTCCGGCCCGGCCACGGCGTGGATGAGCGACGCGTCGCCGGCCGGCGTCGCGCCGAGCGTCATGCGCGTGAAGGGCCGCCGCCGTTCGCCGCCGGCCGAGGCGACGCGGCGTGCCAGGGGGGCGTCGTCGCGGAGGTCGGCGACCAGCGCCCCCGCCACCGCCCGCCGCCCGGCGACGAGGAGGGCCCAGGCCGTCTCGTCGTCGCGCGCGAGGAGAGGGCCGAGTTGCGAGGCCAAGCGACCATCGCGGCCGAGCAGCGCGCCGCGGGGGGAGGCGGCGCCGGCGACGAGGGCCGCGGCGGGCCGACGGTCCCGGAAGCCCCGCAGCAACGTGCCGCGCGGCGCCCCGAGGGCTTCGCGATCCAGCATGGCCATCCCGTGGAGATCGTCGCTCGCCCGGATGTCGCCCGCCGTCCCGTCCCCCGCCGGCCCGTCCAGGGCGGCGGGCAGGGCCCAGCGCGTGAAGCCCCACGCGTCCGCGAAGCCGAGCCGGCCATACACCGCGCGCCCCTCCGGCGTCGCGTCCAGCGCCACGCCCCGCACGCCCGCCAGCGCGTCCAGCGCCCAGCGCATCAGCCCCGTCGCCAGCCCGCCGCGCCGCCGGTCCGGCCGCACGAGCACCATGGACACCCAGGCGAGGTCCGGCCCGTGGGGCAGCACCGCCGCCGTCGCCGCGAAGGCGCCGGGATGGCCGTCATCCACCCCCCGGACGCGGCCGTGATCGAGGAACACCCGCCAGTCCGCCGCCACCTGGTTCCACCCGCACGCCGCCGAGAGCGCCGCCGCGCGCGGCAGGTCGTCCGGGGTCAGGTCGCGCATCTCGTCCACGCGCGAAGCGGGCGTTGCCGCCCGGCCGCCGTCAAGCCTCGTTGCGGCCAAGCC
>CAXVWQ010000350.1:0-3072 GCA_964263755.1 Roseomonas sp.
TGCCGGCGCAGCCGCCCGTGCCGCCCGCCCCGCGCCCCACGACGGAGCCCGGGACCGGCCGCACCCCGCCGGTGCCGCGCCCGGCGGAGGCGAGCAACGCGACGCAGAACACGCTCGACCGCATCCGGCAGCAGATGGCGGCGAACGCGGCGCCGTCGCGCCCGCCCAATCCCGCCCCCGGCGCGCCCTCCGCGGGGGGCGGCGCGCCGACGGGGACGGCCACCCTCACGGCGGGCGAGATCCGCGGCGTCGCGGAGCGCGTGCAGGAATGCTGGTCGGTGGATGGCGGCGCCCCGGACCTCGGGCGGATCGTCGTCGAGCTGCGGGTGGAGACGGACGCGAACGGCGTGATCCGGCGCGCCTTCGCCGCGAGCGGCCGGGAACCGAGCGACCCCCGCGCGCGGATGGTGTTCGAGGCGGCGCGCCGGGCCCTTCTCGATTCCCGCTGCGCGTCGTTGCAGGTGCCGCGGGACAAGATCGCGGCGCTCAACGCCTCGGTGTTCCGCTTCAATCCGAGGGGCTTCGACCGGTGACCTGTCGCCGGATCGTGACCGCTGCGCCGGACTTCCGCCGCCCGGCCGGGATGACGTGCCGATCGTCGGGCGGAACGGCGCGGGGCGGTGCTACCCTTCCCGTGCGGTCCGCCCTAACTGCCGCGGCCCGCCACGGCCGCTCCCTCCCTCGAACGGGCCGCCACACATGAATGAGGTCTCTCTCGGATGACCGACCCGTTTTCCCCCCGACGCCGCGGCCTGATCCTCGGCGGCGCGGCGCTGCTGACGGTGCCGGCCAGCGTCCGCGCGCAGCCCGCCGCCGGCGGCGCCGTCATCGACATCACCCGCGCGCGGACGGAGCCGATCCCGATCGCGATCCCCGCCCTCGCCGGCGGGCCGCGGGGCGCGGACATCGCGCGGGTCATCGGGAACAACCTGCGGAACTCCGGCCTGTTCCGCCCGGTGGACAACGCCGCCTTCATCCAGTCCGCCGAGGCGGCGGCGGGCACGCCGCGCTTTCAGGACTGGCGGGTGATCGGCGCCAACGCGCTCGTCACCGGCCGGGTCGAGGACGGCGGCGGGCAGACCCGCGTGGATTTCCGCCTGTGGGACGTGCTGCCGGAGCAGCAGCTGCAGGGCACGCGGTTCACGACGAACGCCGCCAACTGGCGCCAGGTGGCGCACCAGATCTCCGACGCGATCTACGAGCGACTGCTCGGCGAGAAGGGCTACTTCGACACCCGCATCGCCTACGTCGCCGAGAGCGGGCCGCGCGACCGGCGCACCCGCCGGCTGGCCGTGATGGACCAGGACGGCGAGAACAACCGCATCCTCACGGACGGCACCTCCCAGGCCCTGTCGCCGCGCTTCCACCCGAACGGGCGGCAGATCGTGTTCATGTCCTACTTCCAGAACCAGCCGCGGGTGTACCTGACCGACATCACCGCGCCGGGGCGGCAGGAGGTGCTCGGGAACTTCCCGGGCATGACGCTCTCGCCGCGCTTCTCGCCGGACGGGCGGTCGGTCGTGCTGTCCTTCGCGCGCGGGGCGGACGCCAACATCTACGTCGTGGACGTCGGCTCGCGGTCGCAGCGGCAGCTCACCTCCGGCGGCGGCCTCGACGTCTCTCCCTCCTACTCGCCGGACGGCTCGCAGATCGTCTTCAACTCGGACCGTGGCGGCGACCAGCAGCTCTACGTCATGGGAGCCGGCGGCGGCGCCGGCCGGCGCATCTCCTTCGGGCGCGGGCGATACGCGACGCCGGTGTGGTCGCCCCGCGGCGACCTCATCGCCTTCACGCGCATCTCCGGCGGCCAGTTCGGCATCGGCGTGATGCGGCCGGACGGCTCCGGCGAGCGGATCCTGAGCGAGGGGTGGCAGATGGAAGGCCCGACCTTCGCCCCGAACGGCCGCGTCCTCGCCTTCTACCGCGAGAGCCGGGCGGGGGCGGGCGGCGCCGGCTATTCCGCGCGCCTCGCCCAGATCGACATCGCCGGCTTCAACGAGCGCCAGGTCGGCACGCCGACCGACGCCACCGACCCGTCGTGGTCGCCGCTGCTGGCCTGAGACTCACGTAAGGAGACCACGAGATGAACATGAAGATCATGACGGCCCTCGCCGGCGTCGCGTTGCTGGCGGCCTGCGCGAGCGACGACACGGCGGCGAGCGGCGCCGCCACCGGAGCGGGCGCGGGCGGTGCGGGCGGGGCCTTGGGCGGGGGCGGCGCGGGCTCGGCGCGGCCGGGCAGCCAGGAGGACCTCGTCGCCAGCGTCGGCGACCGCGTCCTGTTCGACACGGATTCCTCCGTCGTCCGCGGCGACGGCCGCGACATCCTGCAGCGTCAGTCCGCCTGGTTCGGTCGCCACCCCCAGGTGACCGCAGTGATCGAGGGCCATGCCGACGAGCGCGGCACCCGCGAATACAACCTCGCGCTCGGCCAGCGCCGTGGCAACGCCGCGCGGGACCTGCTGGTGGCCGGCGGCGTGTCCGGCGGGCGGGTGCAGGTCGTCTCCTACGGCAAGGACCGCCCGGCCCAGCTCGGCTCCGACGATTCCGCGTGGGCGCAGAACCGCCGCGCCGTCACGACGGTCCGCTGAGGATGCGCGCGCGGGCCGCGCTGGCCGGGGTCCTCGTCCTCGCGGCCGTCGCGGCGTCGCCCTTCGGCGTGGCGCCCGCGCGCGCGCAGGTCGAGACGCGGGAGGGCATCGTCCTCCAGAACCAGATCCTGCAACTGCGGCAGGAGCTGGAGATCCTGCGCCGGAGCGGCGGGGCACCCCCCATCTCGGCCCTGCCGCCGCCGGGCCGCGGGGGCGCCTCGGCGGGCGGCGGCGAGATCGTCGGGCAGCTCCTCGCGCGCGTCGGGCAGCTGGAGGAGGAGGTCCAGCGCCAGCGGGGCAGCGCGGAGCGGGCGGAGTTCGAGAACCGCCGCCTCCGCGAGCAGATCGAGAAGCTCCAGGGCGACATGGATTTCCGCTTCCAGCAGATGGAGCGGCGCGGCGCCGGCGGACGGAGCGACGCGCCGGCCGCCAGCCCGCCCGGGAACCCCGCCGCCGGCACCGCCGCCACCCCGGCCGCCGCG
>CAXVWQ010000351.1:0-3871 GCA_964263755.1 Roseomonas sp.
AGGAGGGGTAGTGCTTCGTGATGCCGCCCTCGACGCCTGGGACGTTCTCGTTGCGGATGCGCGTGTTGGCGAAGGTGCCGCGCATCATGATCTCGTGGTTGCCGCGGCGGGCGCCGTAGGAGTTGAAGTCGTTCTGCCGGACCTGATGCTCCACGAGGAACTCGCCGGCGGGCGAGGACTTCTTGATGGAGCCGGCGGGGGAGATGTGGTCGGTGGTGATGGAATCCCCCAGCCGCGCGAGGATGCGGGCGCCGTGGATGGAGGTGACGGGCGCGGGGGTCGGGGTGATGCCCTCGAAGTACGGCGGGTTCTGCACGTAGGTGGAGCCTGAGTTCCAGCGGTAGGTGTCGGTGCCCGTCTCGACCTTGATGCCCTGCCAGTTGGCGTCGCCCTTGAACACGTCGGCGTAGCGCGTCTGGAAGGCCTCCCGCGTGACGTGGGTGTGGACCGCCTCGTTCACCTCGGCCTGGGTCGGCCAGATGTCGCGCAGGTAAACCGGCTGGCCGTCGGAGCCCTCGCCGATCGGGTCGGTGGTGAGGTTCTTCCGCACCGTGCCGGCGAGCGCGTAGGCCACCACCAGCGGCGGGGAGGCAAGGTAGTTGGCGCGGACGTTCGGGTGGACGCGCCCCTCGAAGTTGCGGTTGCCCGAGAGGACGGAGGCGACGACGAGCTTGTTGTTCTCCACCGCGTCCACGATGGCGTCCGGCAGCGGGCCGGAATTGCCGATGCAGGTGGTGCAGCCGTAGCCCACCGTGTCGAAGCCCAGCGCGTCGAGCGAGGCGGTGACCCCGGCGTTGTTGAGGTAGTCCGTCACCACCTGCGACCCGGGCGCGAGGGAGGTCTTCACCCAGGGCTTCGTCTTCAGGCCCTTCGCCACGGCCTTCTGCGCCACCAGCCCCGCCGCCATCATGACGTAGGGGTTGGAGGTATTGGTGCAGGAGGTGATGGCGGCGATCACCACGTCGCCGTGCGACAGTTCGAAGTTCGCGCCGGGCACCGCGACGTGCTGGCGCAGCGGCGGCGCGCCGGGGAGGGCGAGGCCGTCCGTCACCTCCTTGTCGAAGGAGGCGGAGACGTTGGACAGCACCACGCGGTCCTGCGGCCGCTTCGGACCGGCGAGCGACGGCTCCACCGTGGCCATGTCGAGTTCGAGCGTGTCCGTGAAGATCGGGTCGGGCGTGGAAGTGTCGCGCCACATGCCCTGCGCCTTGGAGTATTCGCGGGCGAGGGCGATTCGGTGCTCCTCGCGCCCGGACAGGCGCAGGTAGCCCATCGCCACCTCGTCCACCGGGAAGAAGCCGCAGGTCGCGCCGTATTCCGGGGCCATGTTGCCGATGGTCGCTCGGTCGGCGAGCGGCAGGTCGTCGAGCGCCGCGCCGTAGAACTCCACGAACTTGCCGACGACGCCCTTCTTGCGGAGCATCTGCGTGACGGTGAGCACGAGGTCGGTGGCGGTGACGCCCTCCCGCAGCCGGCCCGTCAGCTTGAAGCCGATGACGTCGGGGATGAGCATGGCGATGGCCTGCCCGAGCATGGCCGCCTCAGCCTCGATGCCGCCGACGCCCCAGCCGAGCACGCCGAGGCCGTTCACCATCGTGGTGTGGGAGTCCGTGCCGTAGCAGGAATCCGGGTAGGCGATGGTGTCGCCCGCGTCCACGTCGGTCCACACGACCTGGGACAGGTATTCCAGGTTCACTTGATGGATGATGCCGGTGCCCGGCGGCACGACGCGGAAGTTGTCGAAGGCGCCCTGCCCCCAGCGGAGGAACTCGTAGCGTTCCCCGTTGCGCTCGTACTCCAGTTCGACGTTGCGCCGCAGCGCGTCGGGCGTGCCGGAGACGTCCACCATCACCGAATGGTCGATCACCAGATCGACCGGGACGAGCGGGTTCACCTTCTGCGGGTCGCCGTTCAGCTTCAGCATGCCGTCGCGCATCGCCGCGAGGTCCACCACCGCGGGGACGCCCGTGAAGTCCTGCATCACGATCCGCGCCGGCCGGAACGGCACCTCCGCCTCCGACTTGCCATGGTCCATCCAGCCGGCGATGGCCTTGGCGTCGTCCACCTTGTAGGTCCGGCCGTCCTCGTTGCGGAGGACGTTCTCCAGCAGCACCTTGAGCGACACCGGCAGGCGGGCGAAGTCCACGCCGAGCGCCGTCCCGGCCTCCGGGATGGAGAAGTAGTGGTAGGTCCTGCCGTCCACCGAGAGGGTGCGGCGGGTCTTCAGCGTGTCCTGGCCGGTCTTCGCCCCAGTCTTCGCCATGGTGTCGTGAATCCCCTCTGAACCGTCGCGCCGCGTCGCTTGAAAGATGGGGCCGCTTCAAGCATGGCGGGGGGTGGCCGGTCCAGGGGCGGACGGGTCTTGCGAATTGTTTGCAGAGGGGTCCGTGACGGTGCTGGCGGCGCACGACCTGGCGGCGCGGCGCGGCGGGCGCGTGGTCTTCGCGGGTCTCGCATTCGTGGTGTCGCCGGGTGAGGCGGTGGTCCTGCTCGGCGCCAATGGGGCGGGCAAGACCACCCTGCTGCGGGTGCTCGCCGGTCTGCTGCGACCGGTCGAGGGCGCGGTGACCTGGGACGGCGAGGACGTGGCGGGGGACCGCCCGGCCCACGCGCGCCGCGTCCGCTGGCTCGGCAACCTCGACGCGGTGAAGCCGGCGATCTCCCCGCGCGAGGACCTGCGGTTCTGGGCCTCGCTGCACGGCGGCGACCCGGCGGCGGCGCTGCGGGCCATGGGGCTGGGGGCGCTGGCGGACCTGCCCTGCCGCACCCTGTCGGCCGGGCAGCGGCGACGGCTGGCGCTGGCGCGCCTGACGCTGGGCGACGCGGCCGTCTGGCTGCTGGACGAACCCACCCTCGGCCTCGACGCCGCCTCGGTCGCGCGGCTCGGCGCGGCCTTCGCGGCGCACCGGGCGCGCGGCGGGGTCGTGGTGGCCGCGACCCACCTGGACCTGCCGCTGCCGGGCGCGCGGGCCGTGACCCTGTGATCGCGATCCTGCGCCGGGAAATGCGCCTCGGCCTGCGCCATCCCGCCGAGGCGCTGTCGGCCGTCCTCTTCTTCGTCGTGGTCTGCGCCCTGTTCCCCTTCGGCGTCGGCCCCTCGCCCGAGGCCCTGGCGCGCCTCGCTCCGGGCGCCCTCGTCGCCTCGGCCCTCCTCGCCGCCATCCTGCCGCTGGACCGGATGTTCGGGGCGGAGGGCGAGGACGGTTCGCTCGATCTCTTGCTGCTGTCCGGGGTGTCGCCGGCCGGGATCGCCGCGGCGAAGGCGGCCGGCCACGCCCTGCTGACGGGCGTGCCCCTCGTGGCCGCGACCCCGGTGGCCGCCGCCCTCCTCAACCTGCCGGTGGACGCATGGCCCGTCGCGATGCTGGCGCTGGCCCTGGCGGCGGCGGTGCTGTCGCTCCTCGGCACCCTCGGCGCGGCGCTCACCCTCGGGGCGCGGCGGGGCGGCGTGCTGCTGCCGCTGCTCGTCCTGCCCCTCTCGATCCCCGTGGTGATCTTCGCGGCGGGCGCGGTGGAGGCGGCCGCCTCCGGCGCCTCGGCCCGGCCCTTCCTCCTCCTCCTCGGCGCGATGCTCGCGGCGGCGGTGCCGCTGGCGCCCCTCGCCGCGGGGGCGGCGCTGCGGGAAGGGTAGGGGCGCGGAGCGTGGTCGCCCTCCGCGCCCTTGGCTGCATCCCGGCCCCCGGAAGGATCAAGGATCGCCGGCGGGCCGCGGCCTCCTCATGGGGAGCACGGCGCGGCCGTCGGGACGCCCCTTGACCCTGCGCGCCGTCCCGACGCCTGCTTCGGCCAACGAAGAGGAGGACGCCATGACCCCATCGAAACGCCGGACGGCCGCGCGCGGCGCGCTCGCGGTGCTTCTCCTCGGCGCCGC
>CAXVWQ010000352.1:0-10478 GCA_964263755.1 Roseomonas sp.
CGGCGGGCGGGCGCGTCGGCACGGCGTCCCCGGCGGCGGAGGCGGAGCCGGCGCCCTTCGCGCGGGGCGCGCCCTCGGGGCGGCCGCAGCGGGTCGGGTTCTACGTCGTGCTGAACCCCGACTGCTCGCCCCTGTCGCTCGATCCGCCGCAGGTCACCCGGCCGCCCGCCGCGGGCACCGTCACCTTCGAGGCCCGGCAGGAGTTCCCCTTCTACCGCCCGGACAACCCGCGGGTCCGGTGCAACGACCGCCGCGTGCCGGGCCTCGCGGTGATCTACACCTCGACCCCTGGGTTCCGGGGCACCGACGGGTTCGCCTACCGGGCGATCACGCCGGGCGGCGACCGCGTGGCCCACGCCTACCGCATCACGGTGGAGTGACGCGCGGCCGGGACGCCCGGTCCCGCGTCCCGGCGGCCGTCGGGGGCGGCCACGCCGCGCCGGGCCGGCGGGAGTGGCCGCGGGGGGCGAGGCTCCCCGTCGGCCTCCTCCCGGGGACGCCCCACGTCGGGCGATGGCCGCGCGTCAGGCGATGACGGCGAAGTCCGCGGCGGTGAGGGTCGGCGCGCCGATGAGGGTGGCGAGGAGGGTGACGCCGCCCGCGGCGCTCCCGTTGGCGTCCCAGGACAGGCGGCCGCTGTCCGTGTCGTAGGCGAAGCCGCCGGTGCCCGGGGGCGCGGCCGACGTGCCGGCCGCGCTCGCCGTGAACCGCGCCGCCGGCAGCGCGCCGACCGCCAGCCCGCCGCCGAAGCCTCCCCGGGACACCTGGAACCCGTCATCCGCCGCGACGAAGCCGTAGATGATGTCGCCGCCCTCGGCCGCCGCCCCGTAGCGGAACACGTCCAGCCCGCCCTCCCCGTAGAGCCGGTCGAAGCCCGCCCCGCCGACGAGGGTGTCGTTGCCCGCCCCGCCGACGAGGACGTCGCGCTCCGCGAGGCCCGAGAGGAGGTTGGCCCCGGCATTGCCGTCGAGCCGGTTGCGCGAGGCGTTGCCCGTGCCGGCGAGGGCGGCGGTGCCCGTGAGCCCGAGGTTCTCCACCCCCACGGCGAGGGTGTGCGTGACGGAGGAGACGACGCGGTCGAGGCCGTTGCCGCCGGCCTCGCTCACCACGTCGCCGAGGTTGTCCACGGCGTAGAGGTCGTTCCCGGTGCCGCCCGCGAGGGTGTCGGCCCCCGTGCCGCCGTCGAGGATGTCCTCCCCCGCGCCGCCCGTGAGGCGGTTGGCGACGGCGTTGCCGGTGATGCGGTTGCCGAGGGTGTTGCCCGTGCCGTTCGCGGCGGTGCCCGTGAGGACGAGGCGCTCCACCCCGTTGGCGAGGGTGTGGGTGACGGAGGCGAACACGACGTCGTCGCCCGCGCCGCCCGCCTCCAGCACGACGTCGCCCGCGGCATCCACCCGGTAGACGTCGTTCCCGAGGCCGCCGGAGAGCCGGTCGTTCCCCGTGCCGCCGTCGAGGGAGTCGTTGCCGTCGAGGCCGGAGAGGGTGTCGTTCGCGGCGCCGCCGAGGAGGGTGTTGGCCCCGGCGTTGCCGGTGATGGCGTTGGCCCCCGCGTTGCCCGTGCCGGTCGCGGCGGTGCCGGTGAGGGTGAGGTCGTCCAGGCCGTTGCCGAGGGTGAAGGAGACGGCGGCGAGGACGAGGTCGCGGCCGCTCCCGCCCGCCTCGCTCACGGAGTCGGTCGCGAGGTCCACGACGTAGGTGTCGTTGCCGAGACCGCCGAGCATCGTGTCCACGCCCGTCCCGCCGTCGAGCGTGTCGTTCCCCGCGCCGCCGACGAGGGAGTCCCGCCCGTCGCGCCCGACGATCCGGTCGGCCCCGCCGAGGCCGGTGAGGCGGTCGTTGAAGTCGCCGCCGAACAGCCCGCCCCCCGCCGCCGACGCGGTGCGGACCACGGCCGCCGTCGCCTCGCCGAAGACGACCGTGGCGATGCCCACGCCCTCCGCCCCGGTGGTGAAGGTGAAGCGCGAGCCGATGACGAGGTCGTCGTAGCCGTCGCCGTCCACGTCGCCCGCGGACGCGACGGAGGAGCCGCTGCGGTCCTCCGTCGGGCCGTCGATCCGGAAGCCGCCGGTGCCGAGGTTGGCGAGGTCCACGTCGGCGAAGCCCGAGGCGCGGCCGTAGAGGACGTAGGTGCTGCCCGCGCCGTTGCGCCCGCCCGGATCGGCATCCCGCGCGCCGACGACGAGGTCGAGGAGACCGTCCCCGTTCACGTCGCCGGCGGAGGACACGGAGACGCCGAGCCTGTCATCCGCCGTGGCGCCGCTGATCCGGAAGCCGGCCGTGCCGAGGCTGGCGAGGTCTATCGTCCCGAAGCCCGCGGCCTTGCCCCAGATGACGTAGGCGGCCCCGGCATCGGTGCGGCCGAAGGGGTCCGCTCGCCACGCGCCGATGACGATCTCGTCGAAGCCGTCCCCGTTGAGGTCGCCCGCCGGGGCGACGGAGAAGCCGCTGCCGTCGGAAGCCGCGGCCCCGTCGATGCGGAACCCGGCGGTGGCGGAAAGGCTGAGGAGGCTGATCGAGGCGGGAAGCGACGCCCCGCCGAACACGACCCAGGTGGCGCCGGCGCCGCTCCGGCCGTTCGGGCTCACCTGCCGCGACGCCACGAGGAGATCGTCGTGGCCATCGCCGTTCACGTCGCCGGCCGAGGCGACGGAGGCTCCCGTGAAGTCGGTGTCGCTCGGGCCGAGGATGCGCAGGCCCGGATTGGCCGCGGTGCCGATGGACGCGGCGGTGAGGTCCGCCGGGATGCCGGCGCGGCCGTAGAGCACGTAGGTCACGCCGGCATTAAACGTGGAGGCCACGTTCTCCCCCGGCGCCCCGATGATGAGGTCGCCCACCCCGTCGCCGTTCACGTCGCCGGCCGCGGCGACGGAGAAGCCGAGAAAGTCGAGCCCGTTGTTGCCGGTCACGCGGAAGCCGGCCGCGCCGGGGGAGGCGAGGTCCACGTCGGCCAAGGTGCCGGGGGCGCCGCCGTAGATGACGGCGGCGCGGCCGGGCCCCGAGTTCGAGGAGGCGTCGCCGGGCGCGCCGACGATGACGTCGTCGTAGCCGTCGCCGTTCACGTCGCCGGCGGACGCGACGGAGAGCCCCGTGAAATCCCCCGTCGCACCGCCGAGCAACCGGAAACCACGGGCGCCGGGGTTGGCGAGGTCCACGTCGCCGAACCCGCCCTCCCCGCCGAACACGACCGTCGCCACGCCCGCGCCCGACCGGGCGCCGACGCTCACGAAGGGAGCGCCGACGATGACGTCGTCGTAGCCGTCGCCGTTCACGTCGCCGGCCGAGGCGACGGTGACTTCCGCGTAGCCGCCCGTCGCCGGGCCGTTGAGGCGGAGGACCCGCGTGTCGGCGGTGACGCTGCCGAGGGTGATGACGGAGGGGATGCCGGCCATGGGTCGCCTCGTGCGGTGATGCGCCGCGCGGCGGCCCGGGGGCCATCGCCCTCGGGCGGACGGACCATGCGGCGGCCCGTTCCCCGATCGAAATCACGGCTGCGTTACCCGGTCGTGACCGTCGGCGACGGACACCCCGGCCGGTGGTGCCGCGGCCCGCGACGGGCGTGCCGCCGGACGGGAGGGTCGGGCACGCGCCCCGCGGGCGCTCCCGGGTCGCCGCGCCGGGCGCCGGGGTCAGGCCGTCGCCCGCGTCCTCTCCGCCGGCTCCGTCCGCCCGGTTGCCGTCACCGTCGCCCGCGCCCCCTCCGGCGCGGCGTCGCGCACGGGGGTCGGGCCCGGGCTCCCCAGCCCGAGGTAGCGCCGCCAGAAGGCGACGGAGGTATGGCGCGGGAAGGCCTCGCGCCAACGCGCCGCGATCGCAGGCCCCTCCCGGTGCAGACGCAGCAGCAGCGGCGCCGCCTCGCGCACGAGGGCGCGGAAGCTCTCGCGGGACCGGCGGTAGACGGGCAGCGAGCGGTCCCACCACGTCGCGAGCGCGACCGCGTCGGCGCGCCGCAGGCGGCTCCAGCCGAAATCGGCTGGGTCCACGCGGCACGGCGTCGCGCCGGGCACGGTCGGACGCAACGCGCTGTCGAGGAGGCTTCGCGCCAGCGCCGCGCCCCAGGGGACGCGCCCGCGCGGCGCCGGCCGCACCGGCTGGTCCGGCAGCACGATCTCCCGCGCCACCGTCTCTCCGGGGAAGCGGGCGCGGACGGCGGCGAGCGCCGCGTGCCGCTCCCCCGGCGCCTCGTCGAGGATCGCGGGGCCGGCGAGGAAGTCCGCGACCGCGCGGAGGATGAGGGCCGCTTCGTAGTAGCGGAAGGTGAGGAGGTGGACGAGGAGGGCGCGCGCCATCCGCGCCGCCATGACCCGCCCGCCGGGATCGAGGTGGGAGGACGCGGTGATGAGCATGTTCCGCGTCTCGTAGTAGAGCTGCCACCCCCCGAGCTTGAGGTAGAACGGCTCGTGCCACACGCCGAGGCCGGGCATCGGCAGCGTGGGATAGCCGCCCCCCGCGAGGCGCAGCCCGAACTCCACGTCGTCGCCCCGGATGAAGACGGGCAGCGGCATGCCCTCGGCGCGGACGAGCGCGAGCGGGACGCCGAGGCACCACCAGCCGCCGTAATGCACCGCGGCCGGCCCGAGGAGCCGCGGCAGGTGGTTACGGTCCGCGACGTCGAGGCCGTGGTGCTGCGGGTAGAAGGACCAGTTGGCCTCGCGGATCACCGCGCCGGATTCATAGATGCGGTGGGGCTGCACGAGGTCGAGCATCGGGCCGCCGACGGGGCGGTCCGCCGTCGCGTGGGCGAAGAAGGCGGCCATCCGCAGGAGCGTGTCGGGCTCGATCCGCAGGTCGTCGTCCAGCAGCACGGCGTGGGTGGCGTCGGGATCGTCCAGCGCCTCCAGCAGCCCGCGGCCGAAGCCGCCGGCGCCGCCGAAATTGGCCTGCTCCACGATCCGCAGCCGGTGCCCGAGGCGGGGGAGGAGCAGCGCGACGGCGGGGTGGCGCGCGAGGCCCGGCCGCCCCTGGTTCACGACGATGACCCGCGCGAGGCGGTCGAGCACCGGCGCCTCCGCCGCGAGGGAGGCGAGGACGGCGGCGATGTCGGCCTCGCGGTTGAAGGTGCAGAACACCGCGGCGAGGCCGATGCGGCGCGGCGGCGCCGCGGTCACCCAGGCGCCGCCGCGGAGCGTGACGGGCGCGTGCGCCGTCACCTCCGCGACGAGCATCCCGTGCTGGCGGAAGTTGATCGCGGTGTCGGGGATGGCGAGGCGCACGGGGCCATCCCCCGTGACCCGCTCCTCCGCCACCACCGCGTCGCGGTCGTGCGTGCGGCGGATGATCCGCACGGTGCAGGGGCCGGAGAGGTCGAGCCGCAGCGCGACCTCGCCCGGCGCGGCGTGAAGCCGCCAGTTCTCCTCCCAGAAGGCGTTGAAGTAGGCATCGAGGGAGAGGGTCGCGCCCGCGGGGATGGCGAGCGCGCCTGCGGCGTCCGTCCCCAGGGGGCGAAAGTCGGGCGTCCCGCGCGACATCCGCCAGTAGAGCGGCCGCAGCGCGACCGGGCGGTCGAGGAGGACGCGTTGCAGCACGTGGTCCATCGCCGCCGGGTCGGCCCGAATCGTCGCGTCGAAGCCCGCGGGGGCATTCGCGCCGTGCCAGTCGGGAATCATCGTGCGGTTCCGAACACAAGAAGTTCCGCAGGTTTCGCGGTCGCGCGCATCGCGCCGCTAGCAGTCGGGGCGCGGGCGCGCGATGGCTATGTCGTCTCCGCTCACGCGACTTTCCTCCAAATTATGCGTGAGCAGCGGAAGCCAGGGCGGGCATGCCGGCCTCAGTCCGCGAACCCCGTCGCGAGCGGCGTGACCCAGGCCCGGCGTCCCGCGCGGCGGGCGGCCTCCGCCGCCGCGTCCCAGTCGTAGGTCACGGCGCGCCACGTCACGTCCCAGCCCCGTCGTGCACCGCGCGCCGCCCGGTCGAGCAGGGCGTAGCGGGCGTGCGGCGAGCCGGCGGACACGCGGTAGGTGAAGGGATCGTCGTCCTCGTAGCCCTGCAGGCCGACGGAGCCGGGATTCACGACAAGGGGTCCACCGGGCACCTGCGCCGCGCCGGGCAGGTGGGAGTGGCCGCAGAGGACGAGGGTCGCGCCCGCCACGTCGCCCAGCCGGGCGGCGACCGCCGCGGCGGGGGCGCGGACGAGGCCGTGCTCGCGGTGCGGGTCCTCCAGGAGGAACTCGAGGTCGTCGCCGGGGCGGCCGTGGACGGCGAGCACCTCCGGTACCGGGCGGATGACGGGCGGCAGGGCGTCGAGCCAGTCGAGGTGGCGGGGCAGGAGGCGGGCGTGGGCCATCCGGTCGGACTTGCCCATGCCCCCCGCGGGCGGGTGGATGAGGTGGCGGTCGTGGTTGCCGCGCACCGTCGGGTCGCCGCGGGCCATCAGCAGGTCCGCCGTCTCTCCCGCCTCCAGCGGGCCGGAGACGGTGTCGCCGAGGTTGAGGATCAGGTCGGGGGCATGGGCCGCGACGTCCGTCAGCACCGCCTCCAGCGCGCGGAGGTTGCCGTGGATGTCGGAGATGGCGGCGATCCTCACGGCGCGCGCAGGGCCGCGATCTCGGCGATGAGCGCGGTGGTGGAGGGGTCGTGCGGCCCGGGCGTGGCACCCGGCGCGAGGTCCGGCAGCAGCGCCCCCGCCAGCACCTTGCCGAGTTCGACGCCCCACTGGTCGAAGGCGTTCACGTCCCAGAGGGCGCCGAGGCAGAACACCTTGTGCTCATACAGCGCGACGAGGGCGCCGAGGGCCTCCGGCGTGAGGCGGGGGAGGAGGATCGTCGCGGACGGCCGGTCGCCCGGGAAGACGCGGTGCGGGACGACGGCGGCGACCCGGTCGGGCGGGATGCCGGCCGCCGGCATCTCTTCCCGCACCTCCGCCGCCGTGCGGCCGCGCAGCAGCGCCTCGGCCTGGGCGAGGCCGTTGGCGAGGAGTTGCGCGTGGTTCTCCGCGAAGGCGTGGTCGGGGTTGGCGACGAGGACGATGTCGGCGGGCACCGGCGTGGTCCCCTGGTGCAGCAGCTGCATGAAGGAGTGCTGGGCGTTCGTCCCCGGCTCCCCGAACACCACGGGGCCGGTGTTCCGCGGGGAGGGGGTCCCGTCCAGCGTCACGCGCTTGCCGAGGGATTCCATCTCCACCTGCTGCAGGTGCGCGGCGAAGCGCGACAGGCGCTCGTCGTAGGGCAGCACGGCGCGGGTGGGGAGGCCGAGGCCGTCGACGTGCCACGCCTCCGTCAGCGCCAGCAGCAGCGGCAGGTTCGACTCCTCCGGCGCCGACAGGAAATGCTCGTCCATCGCGCGGGCGCCGCGCAGCAGGCCGTCGAAGGTGTCCCAGCCGCAGGCCAGCGCGATCACCAGGCCGACGGCGGACCAGAGGGAATACCGGCCGCCGACCCAGTCGCGGAAGCCGAAGACCTGCGCCGCCGGCACGCCGAAGGCGGCGGTGGCCGGAAGGTTGGTGGAGAGCGCGACGAGATGGTCCCGCCGCCCCTCGCCGAGCCAGTCGCGGGCGAGGCGGGCGTTGGCCATCGTCTCGGCGGTGGTGAAGGTTTTCGACGCGATGAGGACGAGGGTGCGGTCGGGGTCGAGGCCGTGCCGCAGCGCCTCCCAGGCGTGGCCGTCCACGTTGGACAGGAAATGCGGCCGCATCGGCATCCCGTGCCGCCACAGCGCCCGCGTGGCCATCTGCGGGCCGAGGTCGGAGCCGCCGATGCCGATGTTCAGCACGTCGGTGAAGCGTCCCGCCGCGTGGGTGCGGGCCACGAAGGCGCGCATGGCGTCGAGGGTGTCGTGCACGGCGGCGGAGGCGTCCTCCGCGCCCGCGTCGCGCCCGGGGCGCGCCGGCACGGCGAACGTGCCGCGGGGGGCGCGCAAGGCCATGTGCAGCACCGCCCGCCCCTCGGTGGCGTTGACCGCCTCGCCGCGGGCCATCGCGTCCCGCGCCGCCGTCACGCCGCGCGCGCGGGCGAGGTCGAGGAGCGCGCCGCGGGCCTCCTCCGTCACGCTCGTCTTCGACAGGTCGACGGTGAGCCCCGCGGCGCGGTGCGTGAAACGCCCGGCGCGCCCGGGATCGGCGTCGAACAGCGGCCGAATGGCGCCCGCGTCCGGCGCGCGCGCCAACCCCTCCACCCCCGCCCATGCCGCCTCGTCCTTGCCCGCCACCGCGTCGCCCCCCTCGTCCCGCGCGAAAGGTAGGGCCGGCGCCGTGCCGCGGCCAGGGCGCCCCGTGGCCGCCGGCGCCCGTCAGAGGTCCGCGAAGAAGGCGGCGACGTCCAGGTCCAGCCCCGGCGGGTCGAGGCGCAGCGGGCCGTCCGGCAGGATGCGCGTGGTGATCACCGTCGCGCCCTCCGCGCGGGCGTGGTGCACGACCACCCGCTTCGCCGGGTGCACCTGGAGGTAGTGCCGCACCGAGGGGATGCGGAAATAGTCCACGAGCTTCGTGAACGCGTCGCGGTTGCCCGTGGAGGGGGAATGGACCTCCACGACGATCACCGGGTCGTCCAGCCGCACCGCGTCGGCGGGGAGGCGTTCGCCGCAGCGGACGAGGGCGTCGGGTTCATAGACGAATCCGGGGGTCACCTGGACCGCCATGCCATCCGGGAACATCTCGCAGGGCAGGCCGGCGCGGAGGATGGCGTCCTCCAGCATCCGCGCGGTGCGATGCTTCACCCGCGCGTGCGTCGCCCGTTCCGGGGCGAGACGGACGATGAAGCCGTCCTCCAGTTCCCAGCGGCCACCCCGCTCCATCGCCCAGGCGATGAACTCGTCGGCCTCCATGCGGTGCGTCGGCACCGGTGGATCCTCGGGCGGCTCCTCGGGCGGCAGGGTCGGGGCGAGTATCACCGGACCATACCGGACGCCCGCCACGGGGTCATCCCGCATCGCGGCGACACCCCCGCTTGCGGCGCGCCCGCCCCCCGACCACCCTTTCCCCACCCGCCCGGCGGGACCCCCGGAGTGCCCCGCCCGATGCCCAAGCCCGTCCTCGCCGCCCTCGCCCTCCTCGCCGCCCTCGCGACCCCGGCCGCCGCCCAGGACCTCCGCATCGGCTTCAAGGCCGCGGTGGACGGCGCCGACCCGCACATCAACTACACCCCCAACCGCAACGTGCAGCTCCACGTCTGGGAACCGCTCGTGTTCCAGGACGAATTCATGCGCCCCATCCCCGGCGCCGCGTCGTCCTGGCGCGTCGTGGACCCCACCACCTGGGAGTTCACGCTGCGGGACGGCCTGCGCTTCCACGACGGCTCGCCCGTGACCGCGGAGGACGTGGTGTTCTCCGTCCGTCGCGCCCGCGAGATCACGGGCATCCGCACCTTCATCGCCCAGACGCGGAGCGTGGCGGCGGTGGAGGCGGTGGACCCGCGCACCGTCCGCATCCGCACGGACGGCCCGGCGCCGCTGCTGCCGAGCCAGATGGCGGTGATCGCCATCGTCTCCGCCCGGGGCGCGGCGGGCGCGACGGAGGCTGACTTCAACGGCGGCCGCGCCGCGATGGGCAGCGGCCCCTACCGCTGGGTCCGCCTGACGCCCGGCGCGGAGGTTGTGCTGGAACGCAACCGCGACCACCCGGGCGCACCGGAGCCGTGGGAGCGCGTGACCTTCCGCTTCATCCCGAACGACAGCGCCCGCGTGGCCGCGCTGCTGGCGGGCGACGTGGACGTGATCGACGGGGTGCCGCCCGCCCTCTACGGCCGCGTGCGCGACGACCCCCGCAGCCAGCTCGTCACCGCCACCGGCACCTTCGTCCTCTACATGTATCTCGATCACCACCGGGAGCAGGTGGCCTTCGCGACCGGCGCCGACGGCCGCCCGCTGGAGCGCAACCCGATCCGCGACCCCCGCGTGCGCCGCGCCATGAGCCTCGCGCTCAACCGCGCGGCGCTGGCGGAGCGCGCGATGGAGGGCGGCGCGGACGCCATCGGCCAGTTCGCCGCCCGCGGCTTCCTCGGCCACGAACCGACGCTCGGCGTCCCGCCCTACGACCCTCCCCGCGCCCGCGCCCTGCTGGCCGAGGCCGGCTTCCCCAACGGCTTCAACCTGACGATCCAGTGCACCAACGACCGCTTCGCCGGCGACGCCCGGACCTGCCAGACGGTCGCCGCCCTGTTCGGCGCCGTGGGCATCCGCACCACCGTGGACGCCATGCCGTCCTCCGTCTTCTTCCGCCGCGCCAACGGCGCCGCGGGGGGCGACCCGGAGTTCGCCGCCTTCCTCGCGATCTTCGCCTCCTCCACCGGCGTGGCCAGCGAGTCCATGACGACGATCCTCCGCACCCGCGATCTCGTCCGCGGCACCGGCTCGCTCAACCGCGGACGCTACTCCAACCCGGTCTTCGACGCCGCGCTGGCCCGCGTGGACGAGACCTTCGACGACGCGGAACGCGAGCGCCTGTCGGGCGTCGCGGCGCGCATCGCGATGGAGGACGACGCGATCCTGCCGATCGTCGCTCTCCGCTCCTCCTGGGGCGTGCGGCGGGGGATGGCGCTGGCGCCGCGGGG
>CAXVWQ010000353.1:0-2650 GCA_964263755.1 Roseomonas sp.
CCCTCGCCGACCTCGCGCCGAAGGATGCCGCCGTGGTCGTCCCGGCCGGCGACTGGCAATCGCTGTCCCGCGCCATGCGCCGCCCGATCTACGATGCCGGCCTCCGCGCCGCATTGGCCGACGCCGCCTGGGCCGCGGGGCAACGCCTCCCCCGCTGGGAAGACCGCGCCGCGGCCTTCGCGCGCGAACTGGAAACGGCCCGAACCGCCGGCCCGGTGCCCCCGCGATGACCGAAACCTTCACCTCGACCTGGCTCGACCTGCGCGAACCCGCCGACGCCCGCGCGCGCGACATCCGCCTCGCCCTCGCCCTCTCGAAGGCGCTGCCGAAACGCCCGCACATCCTCGACCTCGGCGCCGGAACCGGATCGCTGTTCCGCTGGATGGCGCCGCTGATCGGTCGCGCCCAGGCCTGGACGCTCGTGGACGCGGACCGCACGCTCGTCGACCTCGCCTTCCACACCATCGCCGAGCGCGCCGAGGGCATCGGGCTGCGGGTCACCGCGCCGGACAAGCGCACCCTCCTCGTCCACGCCCCCGGCGGCGCGTGGCGGGTGGAGGGGCTCGTCATGGATCTCGCCCGGGCCCCGAAGGGCTTGCCGCTGGACAAGGCGGACGCCGTCGTCAGCACCGCCCTCCTCGACCTCGTCTCGCGCCGTTGGGTCGAACGCATGGCGAAGCGCTTGCGCGTGCCGTTCTACGGCGCGCTGAACGTGGACGGCCGCGACCGCTTCCTGCCGCCGCACCCCGGGGACCGCGCGGTCGCTTCGGGCTTCCGGCGCGACCAAGCGCGCGACAAGGGCTTCGGCGGCGTCGCGCTCGGCCCCGATGCCGCCCGCGCCGCCGCCGCCGCCTTCCGCGCCCGCGGCTTCGCCGTCACCACCGCCCCCTCCCCCTGGCGTCTGGGGCGCCCGAACACCGGCATGATGCTGGACCTCGTGGTCGGCCACGCCACCGCCGCGCGACGCCACCGCCCGCGCGACCCATCCCTCGACGCCTGGCGCGCCGCGCGGCTGCGGCAGGCCGCGCTCGGCCGCCTCTCCGCGGTGATCGGCCACGCCGACCTCCTCGCCATCCCGGAGCGGTAGGCCATGCCCATCCTCGGCTGCATCGCCGACGACTTCACCGGCGCCACCGACCTCGCCTCGACCCTCGTCCGCAACGGCATGCCCACGGTGCAGGTCATCGGCGTGCCCGACGGACCGCTGCCGGACGTCCCCGCCGTCGTCATCGCCCTGAAGTCGCGCACCGCCCCCGTGGCGGAGGCGGTCGCCGAGAGCCTCGCGGCCTGCGAGGCGCTGCTGGCCGCCGGTGCCCGGCAGATCCTCTTCAAGGTCTGCTCCACCTTCGATTCCACCCCCGTCGGCAACATCGGCCCCGTGGCGGACGCGCTGATGCGCCGCCTGCACGGCGCCATCGCCCTCGTGAACCCCGCCTTCCCCGCCAACGGCCGCTCCGTCTATCTCGGCCACCTCTTCGTCGGCGGCGCGCTGCTGAGCGAGAGCGGGATGGGGGACCATCCGCTGACCCCCATGCGCGACCCCAACCTCGTCCGCGTGATGGCCGCGCAGACCGATGGGAGCGTCGCCCTCATCCCCTTCGCCACCGTCGAGGCCGGCGCCGCCGCGATCCGGCGAGAGGCGTCGCGGCTGACGGAAGCGGGCCGCCGCTACGCCATCGTGGATGCCGTGACGGAGGCGCACCTGCGCGCCATCGGTGAGGCGGCGGCGGCGCACCCGCTGCTCGTCGGCGGCTCCGGCATCGCCATGGGCCTGCCGGACAACTTCCGCCGCGCCGGATCGCTGGCCGTGTTCGAGGACGCCGGCGCGCTGCCGCCGCCCTCCGGCGCGATGGCGGTGATCGCCGGTTCCTGCTCCCGCGCGACCCTCGGCCAGATCGGCTTGGCGCGCGACCACGTGCCGGTCCTCGAACTCGACGCGCTCGCGACGCCCGACGCCGCCGCGCTGCGCGACGAAGCACTCGCCTGGGCCGAGGGCCGCCTGTCCGACGACCGCCCCGTCGTCATCGCCGCCTCCGCCCCGCCCAACCGCGTCGCCGCCCTGCAATCCCGCCTCGGCCGCGACGCCGCCGGCGCACTGGTGGAGGACACCCTGGCCGCCGTCGCCGAAGCCCTCGTCGCGCGCGGCGTCTGCCGGCTGGTGGTCGCGGGCGGCGAGACCTCCGGCGCCGTGGTGAAGCGCCTCGGCGTCACACGCCTCCGCATCGGCGGGGAGATCGATCCCGGCGTGCCCTGGACCTTCGCCGAACCGCTCGGCATCCACCTCGCGCTGAAATCCGGTAATTTCGGTGGGCGCGACTTCTTCCTGCGGGCCTTCGACGCCGGGCCCTGAATCGAGAAGGGGCGCCGCGAACCCGCGGCGCCCCCTCCGATCCTACCGCGCGGGTGGCGCGATCAGGTGTTCTCGGCCGGCGCGTCCGACGTCATCGGCGCATCGGACGGCATCGCGGCCTCGGCCTTCTTGCGGGCGCGGGTCGCGGCGCCGCGCTTCGCAGCCTCGGAACGCGAGGAGGTCGCGGCCTTCGGCGCGGCCTTGCGCGCACCGGTCGCGCGCGTCGCGGCGGCGCGCTTCGGCGCGGCGGCGGCCTTGCGGGCGGGCGCGGCCTTCTTCGCCGGCGCCTTGCGGGCCGTC
>CAXVWQ010000354.1:0-3504 GCA_964263755.1 Roseomonas sp.
GATGGAATGGACCCGCCGCCAACTCTCCCCGGACGCCGCGACCTTCATGCGGTCGCTCCCCCACACCCACGCCGAGGGCGACACCCTCTTCACCCACGCCGACGCCTCCGCGCCGGAGGACTGGCGCTACGTCCAGACGCCCGAGGACGCCCGCCGCAGCCTCGACGCCACGCCCGGCCGGGTGGTCATCTGCGGCCATACCCACGTTCCCCGCCTCTTCGCCCTCACCGCCGTCGGCAAGGTCGCCGCCTTCACCCCGACCGACGAACCGATCCCCCTGGCCCGCCCACGCCGCTGGCACGCCGTGATGGGTGCCGTCGGCCAGCCGCGGGACGGCGACCCCTCCGCCTGCTACGGGCTCTACGACACGTCGGGGAACACCCTCCGCTGGGTCCGCGTGCCCTACGACGTGGACACCGCCGCCGCGAAGGTCCGCGCCGCCGGCCTGCCGTTCCGCCTCGCCGACCGCCTGAGGATCGGCCGATGAAGCGCCCCGGCACCGGCGACACCGTGGATGGGTTCGAGATCGGCGCGCTCGTGCACGCCGGCACCATGGCCACCCTCCACGCCGCCACGCACCCGGATCACCCCGGCCCGATCCTCGTGAAGTTCCCCCTGCTGCAATCCACCGACCCCGCGGCCGTCGTCTCGTTCGAGATGGAGCAGATGATCCTCCCGCGGCTGGGGGGGCGCCACGTCCCCCGCTTCCTCGGCGCCGGGGACTTCTCCGCGGAGCCCTATATCGCGATGGAATGCGTCGCCGGCGGCAGCCTCGCCGCGCGCGCGCCGCGCCTTCCCCTCCCGATCCCCGAGGTCGTCGCCCTCGGCGCCCGGATCGCCGCCGCCCTCGCCGACATCCACCGTCAACGCGTCTCCCACCTCGACGTGAAGCCGGCCAACATCCTGTTCCGCGAGGACGGAGCCGCCGTCCTCGTGGATTACGGCCTCGCCCACCATGGCGCCCTGCCGGACCTGCTGTCCGAGGAGTTCCGACTCCCCTTCGGCACCGCCCCTTACATGGCTCCCGAACAGGCCCTCGGCCGCCGCGACGACCCGCGGAGCGACCTCTTCGCCCTCGGCGTCGTCCTCTACGAACTCGCGACCGGCTGCCTTCCCTTCGGCTCCCCGCAGCACCTTCGCGCCGTGAAGGCCCGGCTGTGGCGCGACCCCGTCCCGCCCCGCCGCCTCCGCCCCGACCTGCCGCCGGCCCTGCAGGAAACCGTCCTCCGCTGCCTCGAACCGGCGCCGGCGGACCGCCACCCGACGGCCGCCTCGCTCGCCTTCGACCTCCGCAACCCGGACTCGGTCCGCCTCACCGCGCGCTCGGAACGGACGCGACGGGATTCCTGGTTCAAGGCCACGTCCCGCCGGATCAATCTCGACACCTCCGGGACCCTCGGGGCGAAGGCGGACACCGCCCACGCCGCCCCCATCGTCGCCATCGCCCTCGACCTGACGGACCAGCCGCCGGCCATGACCGCCGCCCTGCGCCGGTCCCTTCAGAACGTCGTCGCCGCCCGGCCCGGCGCCCGGGTGGCCTGCCTCAACGTCATCCAGCACGGCCTGCTGAGCGACGACGGCGCGCGGGACGAGGAGGGCCGCAACCTCCACGTCCAGCGCCTCCTCGAGCTTCGCCACTGGGCCGCCCCGATGGGCTTCGCGGAGGGCCGCATCACCTTCCACGTCCTCGAAGGATCCTCCGCCGCGGCCGAGATCATCGGCTACGCCGACGCCAACGCCGTGGACCATCTCGTCATCGGCGCCCGACGCGATTCCCTCCTCAAGACCTTTCTCGGCTCCGTCTCCTCGGAGGTCGCGACGAACGCGCCGTGCTCCGTCACCGTGGTGCGCCCGCGCCATTGACGCGGCAGGGAAGGGGACGACACTCCGCCGCGATGCCCGACCCTCCGGACCTCTCGAAATGGGACCATCGCTACCTCGGTCTCGCCGCCCATGTCCGCGGCTGGTCGAAGGACCCCCGGGGCCGCGTGGGCGCCGTCATCGTCGCGCCGGAGCTGAATCGCGTCGTCGCCACGGGTTTCAACGGCTTCCCCGCGCGCATCGAGGACGACGTGGACCGCCTCTCCGACAAGCCGACGAAGCTCGACATGATGGTCCATGCGGAGCAGTCCGCCCTTCTGCACGCCGGCCGGGATGCGCGCGGCGGCACGCTCTTCGTCGTCGGCAAGCCCGTGTGCAACCACTGCGGCGTCCTCGCCATCCAGGCGGGGATCCGCCGGGTGGTCGCCGCCGCGCCCCGGCGGGGGACGACCTCCGAATGGGACCGTCGGGGCTTCATCTCGGCGAGACTCTTCGCCGAGGCCGGCCTCGCCTTCGAGGCCGTCCCCGACGACGTGCTCCGCGGCCTCATGCCCGACGAGGTGCCGAGCCATGACCCGACGCCCCAGCCGGCCGCGCCAGGCTGACGCGCCAGGCCGACGCGCCAGGCCGACGCGCCGCGCGGCCTTCCGGCCCGTCCCCCCGGCGCCTATATCGCCGGCGCGATGATGATCCCGTTCCGCAAGATGCACGGCCTCGGCAACGACTTCGTCGTGCTGGACGCCCGCGCCGCGCCGCTGCCCATCACCCCCGCCCGCGCCGCCGCCATCGCCGACCGGCGCCGGGGCATCGGCTGCGACCAGTTCATCGTCATGGAACCGGCCGGGGACGGGGCCGACGTCTTCATGCGCATCCGCAACCCCGATGGCTCGGAGGCGGGGGCCTGCGGCAACGCCACGCGCTGCGTCGCGGGGATCGTGATGGAGGAGACGGCGGCCCCCCACGCCATCCTCCGCACCGTCGCCGGACTGCTCCCCGCCGAGCGCCTCGCGGACGGCACCATCCGCGCCGACATGGGCCCGGCCCGCCTGGGCTGGCGCGACGTGCCGCTGTCGCGGGAGGCGGATACCCTCCGCCTCCCCCTCTCCGAAGGTCCGGTCTCCGACCCCGCCGCCTGCTCCGTCGGCAACCCCCACGCCACCTTCTTCGTGGACGATTTCGACGCACTGGACATCCCTGCCATCGGTCCACGCCTCGAAGGCGCCGACCTCTTCCCGGAGCGCGCGAACATCGGCTTCGCCCGCATCGCCGCCCGCGACCGAATCGAACTGGTGATGTGGGAGAGGGGCGCCGGCATGACCCTCGCCTGCGGCTCCGGCGCCTGCGCGACGCTCGTGAACGCCGCGCGCCGCGGCCTGACGGATCGCGCGGCCACCGTCAGCCTCCCGGGCGGCGACCTGCGGATCACCTGGCGGAAGGACGGCCACGTCCTCATGGCCGGCCCGACCGCCCTGGCCTACACCGGCCTCCTCGACCTCGACGCCTACCCCGCGTGACGCCCGCCGTCCCCAGTTCCGAGGCGATGACCCCATGGCGCTGAAGGATTTCTGGGGCCGCCTCGTCGGCCGCGCGGCGGAGGAGGCACCGGCCGCCCCGCCGCCCCCGCCGGAGGAGGAACGTCCCCCGTCCCGCCCCGACGTGCCGACGCAGCAGCCCGACCACCTG
>CAXVWQ010000355.1:0-8200 GCA_964263755.1 Roseomonas sp.
CGCGCCCCCGAGGATCTCCTCCCAGGCCTCGCGCGGCGGCTGCACCACCTCGACGGGATGGCCGACCGCCGCGGCGAAGGCCGCCGCGACATCCTCCACCGCATGGTCCTCCGGGCCCGAGAGTTCCACGACGGCGGGCGCGGTCGCCGCCGACAGCAGTTCGGCGCCGATGCGGCCGATGCCCGCCGCGCCCACCAACGCCCGATTCTCCGCGGGCCGCGCCAGCATCGTCGGCAGGATGCCCTCCGCGGCGGCGAGGGGCAGCAGCGCCCGCCAGTTCTCCAGGAAGTAGGTCGCGCGGAGGACGGTCGTGCGCCCCGCCGCGCCGGCGAGGATCGCCTCGGCCCGGTGCAGCCCGAGGATGGGGCCGGTGCCCGCGGGCTGCTGCGCGCCCTCCGAGGAGAGGAGCACCAGCCGCGGCAGGCCGGTGGCCCGCGCCGCGTCGCGGCCGGCGCGCGCGATGGCCTCGTAGAAGCCGATCGGGTCCGGGTGGGCCGGGGCGGGGGGCACCATGAGGTAGGCGCCCTCCACACCGTCGAAGGCGCGGCGAAGCGCCTCGCCGTCGGTCGCGTCGCCCTGCATGAGTTCGACGCCCCGTGCGGCCCAGGCCGCCGCGCGCGCGGGGTCGCGCACCAGCGCCCGCACGGCGCGTCCGCCGCTCAGCAGCGCGTCCGCGGCGGCGGCGCCCGTGTTCCCGGTGATCCCGATGATGGTGAACATGATCCCGATCCTCTCGCGGGCGACGTCGGCCGCCCTGACGACGGGAGACTGGGGCGGCCCTTGCCATCCGCCCACTGCATCGTTGATATCTCCTCCATGCGCGAAGTGAATGTGCGCGGCGTGGACCTCAACCTCCTCGTCCCTCTCGACCTGCTCCTCCGCCACCGCTCCGTCACCGCCGCGGCGCGGGCCGCGAACATGAGCCAGCCGGCGATGAGCCGGGCCCTCGGCCGCCTGCGCGCCGTGCTGCGCGACCCCCTCCTCGCCCGCGGCGCCGACGGGCTGGTCCCGACGCCCGCGGCGCTCGCGCTGCAACCCGCGCTGCACCGCATCCTCGCCGAGGTCCGCGACCTCGTGGCGCGGCGACCCTTCGATCCGGCGGCCTGGCGCGCCGGGATCGACATCGCCGCGACGGACCATCAGACCGTCACCCTCCTGCCCCGGCTGATGGCCCGGATCGCGCGGGACGCGCCCCTGCTGGACCTCCGCATCCTCCCCTTCGTCGCGCCGATGATGGACGACCTGCGCGACGGCCGCGTCGCCATGACTTTCGGCGTGGAGGAGCAGCCGCTGCCGCCGGGCGTCCGGCGCGAACCGCTGTATCGCGACGTCTTCGTCACCCTGCTGCGTGCGGGCCACCCCGCCCTGGCGGACTGGACGGTGGCGCGGTTCGCCACCCTCTCCCACGTCCTCGTCACCGTGCTGGGTCACGGCCGCGGCGCCTACGACGACGAACTCGAACGCCTCGGCCTCTCGCGCCGCGTCGCGCTGCGCCTGCCGCACTTCACCGCGGCGATGGAGGTGGTGGCGCGCACCGACCTCGTCGTGACGCTGCCCCGCACCATCGTGCGCCACGCGGCGCCCCGCGGCCTCGTGCCGGTGGAGCCGCCGATCCGGCGCCCGCCCTTCACCACGACGGTGATCTGGCCCGACGTCCTCGATGCAGATCCCGGCATGACGTGGCTCCGCGGCGTGGTGCGGGAGGAGGCCGCGGGCATCGAGGGCATCCTGCCGCTGGAGGACCGCCCCGCGCGGGTGGCCGCCCGCTAGGCCATCGCGAGGCAGTGGCGCGCCACCGCCTCGTGCGTCGCGAACCACACGCCGCCCTTCGCCCGCATGTGCGCCACCAGCCGGTCCAGCAGCGCGATGCGGGAGCGGTGGCCGATGACGTGCGGGTGCATCGTGAGGAGGAACATCCCGCCCTCCTCGTGCGCCGCGTCGAACTCGGCGCGGAAGATCTCCTCCACCGCGGAGGGCGGGGTATAGGGGCGCAGCGCGGAGAAGCGGACCATGTTGAAGTAGACCGCGTCGTCGCGGATCCATTCGGGCGGCAGTTCGACGACCCCGGTGGGCTCGCCGCCATCCATCAGCTCGTAGGGATCATCGTCCGCCATGAGGCTGCTGTCGTAGAGCAACCCCATCTCCCGTATGATCGACAGCGTGTCGGGGGAGAAGTCCCAGGACGCGGTGCGGATGCCGACGGGGCGGCGGCCGGCGATCCGTTCCAGCGTGTCGGCGGCGCGGAGGGTCAGCTCGCGCTCCACGCCCGGCGGCAGGGCGGTGTTGGCCTCGTGGATCCAGGAGTGGACGCCGATCTCGTGCCCCTCCGCCGCCACGGCCCGCACCTCCTCCGAGTGCAGCAGGGCGGCGACGGCGGGGTAGAAGAAGGAGGCGCGGACGCCGTGGCGATCCAGCAGCGCGCGGATGCGCGGGATGCCCTGGCGGTTGCCGTAATGCCCCTGGCTGATCCGCATGGGCGAGGTGTCGGCGTCGCGCAGCGGGATCGTCTCGTGGTCCGCGTCGAAGGACAGGGTGACGCAGCAGCGGGCGCCGCCCGGCCAGGACCGGGGCGCGAGGGAACGGCCGGCGCGGGCCACGCCGACGATCCGGCGCCACGTCTCCTCCCGCCATTCCCAGGGCTTCGGCTGATCGGTCACGCGGCGCCTCCTGCTGTCCGTCGCAGGATGCCGCGCCGGCGCCCGGTCGGCCACCCGCGCCCGTCCCTTCCGCCGGGGTCCGCCGCGCGCCATCCTGGCCGCCACCCCGTGACGGACCCCCGATGACCGAGACCGACCCCGCGCGCATGTCCGCGGAAACCCTCCTGGCGCTCTACGCCCGCCGCGCGCTGTCGCCGGTGGAGGCGTTGCAGGCGATCCTGGAACGCGTGGCGCGCCACAACCCCGTCATCAACGCCTTCGCCGCGATGAACCCGCGGGCGCTGCGGGAGGCCGGGGAGAGCGCGGCGCGCTGGGTCGCCGGGCGGCCGATCGGCCCGCTGGACGGGGTGCCCTGCACCGTGAAGGACCTGCTGCACCTGTCGGGCTTCCCGACGCGCCGGGGCAGCCGCACCACGGACCCACGCCCGCAACCGGAGGACGCACCGGCGGTGATGGGGCTGAAGGCCGCCGGCGCCGTCATCCTCGGCAAGACGACGACGACGGAGTTCGGCTGGAAGACGCCGGGCGACTGCCCGCTGCACGGCATCACCCGCAACCCCTGGAACACGCGGCGCACGCCCGGCGGGTCGTCCTCCGGCGCCGGCGCCGCGGCCTCCGCGGGGTTCGGGCCGCTGCACATCGGGACGGATGCGGGGGGGTCCATCCGCATCCCCGCGGCGTATTGCGGGATCGTCGGGTTGAAGCCCTCCTACGGGCGGGTGCCGCAATGGCCGCACGGGGCGTTCTCCGCCGTCGCCTGCGCCGGGCCGATGACGCGCACGGTGGGGGACGCGGCGCTCATGCTGTCAGCCATGGCGCGCGCCGACCTGCGCGACCCGCTCTGCCTCCCGGACGACCCGCGGGACTGGCGCCGCGGCATCGAGGACGGGGTCCGCGGGCTGCGGGTCGCGGTCGTCCGGCGATGGGGCTTCGACCCGCCGCTGGACGCGGATGGCGAGGCGGCGCTCGTCCGGGCCGCCGACACCCTGCGCGCGGAGGGCGCGGAGGTGGAGGAGGCCGACCCCGGACTCCCCGATGCCCGCGCCATCTTCGGCCGCTTCTGGGGCGTGGCGCTCGCCCGCCTCGTCGCCGCCACGCCGGAGGACCGGCGCGGCGACCTCGATGCCGGCCTGGACGACGTGGCGCGGCGGGAGGGCGGCATGTCCGCGGTCGACTTCCTCGGCGCCGACGCGCTGCGGGTGGAGGCGGCGCACCGCATGGCGATGTTCCACGCCCGCTTCGACCTGGCGATCACCGCCGCGACGCCCACCGCCGCCTTCGACGCCGACGCCCCGACGATCCGTCCGACCGAGGCGCTGTGGCGCGACTGGGCGCCCTGGACCTTCGCCGCCAACCTGACCCGCCAGCCCGCCATCACCGTCACCGCGGGGCTGGACGGGGACGGGATGCCGCGCGCCGTGCAGGTGCTGGCGGCGCAGGGGCGGGACGACCTGTGCCTCCGCGGCGCCCGAGCGCTGGAGCGGGCGCTGGCCGCGCCGGACACCGACCCGCTCGGCCCGCGATAGGCGGTGCGGGGGGGGATGCGTCGCGCGATCGTCCACGTGGGGATGCCGCGCACCGGGACGACCTCCCTCCAGCACGTCCTCACCCGCCTTCGACCGGCGCTCGCCGAACGCGGCGTGCTGTATCCAGACCTCACGCCGTCCGGCGCGACGCCGCACCTGAGCCACCAGCACCTCGGCGAGGCATTGGACGGCCGCCGGTCGCCCGCGGACCGCGCGGCGCTGCTCGCGCGCCTCGACGCGATCCTGGCGGACGAGGCCGCGGACACGATCCTGCTCTCCTACGAATCCCTCATCCTCATCCCGGACCGCCACGAGGCGCCGGCGACGCTCGCGGCGCTGTTCCGACGGCGCGGCTTCGCGATGGAGATCGCGCTCACCGTCAAGCCGCAGGCGGCGATGCTTGCCTCGAACTACGCCTGGCGCTGCCAGTTCCTGCGGGAAGGACGGGACTTCGCGGGGTTCGTGCGGTCGGGCGCGACGGCGCGGCAACTCGATCCCGGCGTGCTGCTGCCGCCCTGGGCGGCGCCGGCGACCCGCGTCACGGCAACGCCCTTGCGGGAGGCGCGCGCGTCGGCGCCGCTCGTGACCCGGTTCCTGCGCGAGATCGACCTCGGGCACGACCTCGCCGCGCTCGTCTCCGCGGACGATGCGACGCTGCACGAGAACCCGAGCCCCGGTCCGCTGGCGATCGAGGCGATGCGGCGGCTGCGGCGCGCCGGGGCGCATCTGGCGGCCACGCCCGCGCGGGAGATCACCCGCTTCGTGGAGATCGTCGCGCGCGAGCACGGTGACGCGACCGCGTTCCGGCCCGGGAACACCGACCTGCGAGCGCGGCTGCACGCTCGCCACGCGGCGGCCAACGATGCCCTCGCCCGCCTCGCCTGGGGGGAGCGGTGGTCCGACCGCGTCGCGGAAGAGCCGGTGGGGGCGGTGACGGAGATCGCCGCGCGGCCGGGCCCCGATCCGGGCACGGAGGCGGCGCTGGCCGCGATCCTCGCGCGCACCTATGAACGCTTCGGCATGCGGCCGCTGTCGCGCCCCGGGTTGCTGTGGCGCACGGCCGGGCGGTTGCTGGGACGGATCCTGGGCGGCCGCCACGCGCCGGACGGGGTGGCGTGACGGCGGACGATCCGGAACGGGGGGAGGAACGGATGATGCGGGCGGCGACGATGGACGGGGCGACGGAGGCGGCGGTGACCGCGTGGCTGGCCACGCAGGCCGACGCGATGCTCGCCGAACTGGCCGAGATGGTGAACACCGACGGCGGCTCCTACGACAAGGCCGGCGTGGACCGGGTAGGGGCGCAGGTCCGCGGGTTCATGGACCGCCACGGCATCCCGGTGGAGACCATTCCTGGCGAGCGCTTCGGCGACTGCCTCCGCGCCACGGTGGCGGGGGAGGGGGGCGAGGAGGGGAATGCGCGGCGCAACATCGTGCTGATGGGCCACCGCGACACCGTCTTCCCGCGCGGCGAGCCGGAGCGGCGGCCCTTCACCGTGACCGACGGCATCGCGACGGGGCCGGGCGTCTGCGACATGAAGGCGGGGCTGGTGCTCAACATGTTCGTGCTCGCGGCCTTCGCGAAGCACGGCGGGGCGCCGGGTCCGCTCGTGGGGCTGTTCACGGGGGACGAGGAGATCGGATCGCCGGAGGGCCGCGGGGTCATCGAGGCGGAGGCGCGGCGGGCGCGGGTGGTGTTCAATTCGGAACCCGGCCGGGCCTCGGGCGGGGTGGTGACGGGCCGCAAGGGCGGCGTGTTCACCGCCGTGGAGATCGAGGGCCGCGCCGCCCATTCCGGCGGGAACTTCGAGGCGGGGATCTCCGCGATCGGGGAACTGGCGCAGAAGGTGGTCGCGGTGCACGCGCTGACCGACCTGTCGCGCGGGATCACGCTGAACGTCGGCCTCGTCTCCGGCGGGCAGAGCGTGAACACGGTGGCGCCTTCCGCCGCCATGCAGATCGACGTCCGCTACGTGGAGCCGGCGGACCGCGAGGAGATCATGGGGCGGCTGCACGACATCGTCGCGAAATCCTTCGTCCCCGGCACGCGTGCGGCGCTGACGATCCGCGGCGAGTTCCTGCCGCTGACGCAGACGCCCGCGGCGGCGCGGCTGTTCGAGATGTATGTCGGCGCCGCGGCGGATTCCGGGCTCTCGGTGAAGGGCGAGTTCTCCGGCGGCTGCGCGGACAGCGGCTTCGCCGCGGCGGTCGGGGCCCCGACGATCTGCGCCGTCGGCCCCGTCGGCGGGAAGGCGCACTCCCCGGAGGAATACCTGGAGGTCGCGACGATGGTGCCGCGCGCCCAGGCGATGGCGCGGGCGATCCTGCGGCTGGACGCGGCGGGGCTGTGAACCGGGGGCCGTCGCCGACGATCCCGCCACGTCGGCAGAACCGCAGGTCCGGCCGAACCGGACCGGGGTGACGCGGCGAACCGGCGGCCGCCGTCAGATCCCCCGTTCCGCCCGCGTCGGCGCCAGGTCCTCCCGCACGAACTCGGCGAGGATGGCGTCCAGCCCCGGCTGCGCCGCGAAGCCGAGGCGGCGGGCGCGGTCCGCGGTGAAGGCGGCGGGCCAGCCGGAGACGATGGCCTCGATGCCCGGATCGGCCGCGTGCCGCACGAGGGCGCGGGCGGCGGCGGGGAGGGCGGCGAGCATCTCCGCCACCGTCACGCGCAGCCCCGGCGGGTTCACGCCGCGGTCCAGGCCGAGCGGGGCGGTGTCCATCGTCGCGGCGTGGAGGAACCAGGCCACGGCCTGGGAGGGGGAGCAGACCCAGACGCCGAAATCCTCGCCCACCGGGTAGGTGGTGGTCAGGCCGAGGAGGGGTTCGCGCATCACGGCCGAGACGAAGGAGGAGGCGGCCTTGTTCGGCCGCCCGGGGCGGATGATCACCGTCGGGAGGCGGAGGCAGACGGCGTCGAGGAAACCCTTGCGGCTGGCGTCGCCGAGCAGGAGTTCGCCCATGGCCTTCTGCGCGCCGTAGGAATTGGCCGGCACCTGCCGCGCGTCGTCCGGCAGCACGGCGGATTGCCCGCCGGAGAAGGACGCGACGGAAGAGGTGAAGACCACCCGTGGCGGGGTGGCGAGCGCCCGGCAGCGCTCCACCAGCGCCCGCGTGCCGTCGAGGTTCACGCGCATCCCCACGTCGAAATCCGCCTCGGCCGCGGCGGAGACGACGGCGGCGAGGTGGACGACGAGGTCCGTGCCGTCCGGCACCGCCGCCGCCATGGCGACGGGGTCCGCCACGTCGCCGGCCACGCAGCGGACGGGGAAGGGCGCATCCCCAGGCGGTGCGGGGGCCGCGAGGTCGAAGAGCGTCAGGCCCGTGACGGCGCGCCCGCCCACCGCCCCCTCCGCCGCCAGGCGCGCCGCCAGCTTGCGCCCGAGGAACCCGCCCCCGCCGAGGATCGTGACCCGCATCATCGTCTCCTGCCCTCCGCCCAGATTGCCCGGGCCGGCGGCGCGTGGCCATGTGCCCCGCATGGCCTTCCGCGTCCTCCTCAACCCGCGCCACGGCGTGCCGGGGGTGATCGTGCTGCCGGAAGGCGGCTTCCGCCGCGCGCGGGCGGCGATCGCCGCGTGGCCGGGCTACGCCCCGACGCCGCTCGTGGCCCTGCCGGAGGTGGCCGCGGCGCTCGGCGTCGCGTCGATCCACCTGAAGGACGAGTCCGGTCGCTTCGGCCTCGGCTCCTTCAAGGCGCTCGGCGGCGCCCACGCCGTGGCAAGGGTGCTGGCCGCCGAACTCGCCCGCGCCGGCGTGGCGCGCGCCGCGACGGCGGAAGACCTGGAATCCGGCCGCCACGCCGGGGCGACGGCGCGCGTGACGGTGACCTGCGCCACGGACGGCAACCACGGCCGGTCCGTCGCCTGGGGGGCGCGACGGTTCGGTGCGCGCTGCGTGATCTTCGTCCACCCCGGCGTCACGCCCGCCCGGCGCGACGCCATGGCGGCCTTCGGCGCGGAGATCCGGGAGACGCCCGGAACCTACGATGATTCCGTCCGCGCCTCGGCGACGGCG
>CAXVWQ010000356.1:0-4393 GCA_964263755.1 Roseomonas sp.
GGCGGATGGAGGTCTGGAGGAAGGCAGAGCCTTCCTCCAGGGCCACAAGTGCCCCCCCCAAGAAGGTCAGCAGAAGCGCACGCCGGTATCAGATCCCGTCCGGGCGGGGCGTGTCCGTTGCCTCGAAGAAGTGGGCGTGGACGACGCGCCAGCGTCCCTCCTCCTGTCGGAACACCATCGTGGAACGACTGACGAACGCCTCGTCCGCGTAATGCAGGTCGCGTGGCGGCGGTTCGGCGCCCTGCCAGCGGCGGGCGGTGCGGCGGTGGCACCAGATCGTCGCCATCTCCGCGCCGACCACGCCGCCGAGGTCGAACGGCGTCCAGTAACCCGAACGCACGATCCCCGCGTAGAACCGCCACAGGCGCGACCAGTGCTCGCGGCCGCGATAGGCGTGGCCGTTGAGGTTGAAGAAGGTCGCTTCCGGCGATGCGCTCCAGATCGGTTGCAGCGCTTCCCAGTCGAAGGTCGCGTTGGCTTGGAGGTAGGCCTCGTGCAGCGCGAGCAGTTCGACCCGGTCCGCCTCGGAACCGCCGACCAGCCCGTCCGCCATGCGTCCCGTCCCCGGTGGCTTGCGCCGGGGCGGTGCGGGCGGGCATCGTCCCGCCGGGCCGCCCGACGGCCCGGGGAACACGCTGGTCGAGATTCCGCGCACCGCCAAGGGGCGGCCGCCGAGAGGAGATCCGACGCCATGCCGACCCGCCGCGTGCTGCTCGCCGCCCCGCCCTCCTCCCCGCCCTCCGCGCGGCGGCCCAGGACGTGTTCCCCGACAAGCCGGTGCGGATCGTCGTGTCCTATCCCCCCGGCGGCGCGACGGACGGCGCGGCGCGCGTCCTCGGTGAGTTCCTCGGCTCCCGCTACGGCCGCCCGGTGGTAGTGGAGAACCGCGCGGGCGCCGGCGGCACGATCGGCGCGGAATACGTCGCGCGCCAGCCGGCCGACGGCCACCTTCGGCTCCTCCGGCAACGGCAGCAGCCTGCACCTCATCGGGGAGCTGTTCCGGCTCGGGGCGGGCATCGAACTCGTCCACGCCCCCTATCGTGGCTCCGCCCCCGCTGTGAACGACCTCGTGGCCGGCGTGATCGACTGCATGTTCGACCAGCTGCCCGCCTCCATCGGCCAGATCAACGGCGGCGGCCTGCGCGCGCTGGCGACGACCGGCCCGGCGCGCAACGCCTCGCTGCCCGGCGCGCCGTTCGTGGGCGAGACGCTGCCGGGCTTCGAGGCGCAGTCCTGGAACGGCATGGTCGTGGCCGCCGGCACGCCCGCCCCGCTCGTGCGGCGGATCGCCGATGACATCGGCGCGGCCCTCGCCGACCCCGCCGTCCGCGACCGCCTCGCCCCCCTCGGCGCCGACTTTCGCGGCTCCACGCCCGACGCCCTCGGCGCGCTGATCGCGGCGGAGGTCGCGCGCTGGGGCTCGGTGATCCGCGCGGCGCGGATCACGGCGACCTGATCCTGCGGGGGCCGCCCACGCGACCCCGCAAGGTCAAGCCGGCGCCGCCACCTCCCCCTCCGCCGCCTTGCGCCAGGGCGAGGGGATCTGGATCCCCTCCGCGTCGAAACGCGCCCGGAACCGGCGGTTGAGTTCGCGCGCCACCGCCCAGCGCTGCGCGGGCTCGGTCTTCATCCGCACCCGCATCAGCACACCCGTCTCCGCCAGCTTCTCCACGCCCATCACGTCGAGGTCGTCGCGGATCGCCTTCTCCCATTTCGGGTCGGCGCGCAGCTCGGCGCCGGCCGCGCGCATCTCGGCGGCGGCGCGGTCCGTGTCCTGGCCGTAGGCGAGGGAGACCTCCACCACCGCGAAGGCGAAGTCGCGGGACATGTTCGTCACGGAGGTGACGCCGGAGAACGGGATGATGTGGATCGACCCGTCGAGCGCGCGAAGCCGGATGGAGCGGATGGAGAGCTGCTCGACCGTGCCGCTCATCGTCCCGATGGTCACCGTGTCCCCCACCGCCACCGCGTCCTCCAGCAGGAGGAACACCCCGGTGATGACGTCCTTCACGAGGGTCTGCGACCCGAAGCCGATGGCGACGCCGAGCACGCCCGCGCCGGCGATGAGGGGCGCGACGTTCACCCCGATCTCCGACAGGACGTTGAGCGCCACGAACACGGCGATCACGATGAACAGCGCCGTCCGCAGCATCGGCAGCAGCGTGCGGATGCGCGCGGATCGCGCGGCCTGGGAATCCCGTGACAGCTTCGCCAGCCGCCGGCCGATGGCGGCGTTCGACACCTCCCACACCGCCACCGCCGCCAGCACGGTGAAGCCGATGGAGACGAGGGAGCGGATGAGGCGCGACCCGACGCGCCCGCGGGAGAACCAGGCGAGCGCGTCGAAGCCCCAGGCCTCCAGCAGCATGAGGAAGGCGATGAACACGACGAGGGTGGTGACCACCCCCTTCAGCACGGGGAGGTAGCGGTTCGACCGGATCTCCAGCCCGGGATAGCGCCGGGCGAGTTCGGGCGTGATGCGGAAGCCGCGTTCCAGCGCCCGCCGCAGCCCCGCATCCACGAGCTTGGCGGCGGCGAGGATGCCGAGGGTGGCGGCGGAGACCCGCAGCAGCACGCCGAACCCGTCGCGGATCTGCAGCGCCCACACCGCCCAGAGGGCGATGAGGTAGAGGATGGCGACGATGTGCCACACCTCCGCCAGCCGGTCCCGCAGGGCGCGGAACAGGCGGCGGGAGGAATCCGGCTCGTCGCCGGGCCGCAGTTCGGGCGCCCGCAGGAACTCGGCGACCGCATGCCGGTTCTGCAGGATGACGATGACGAGGAAGAGGGTGGCGACGAGCAGCACCACGCGGGTGATCGCGTCGTACACCGCCCAGGGCACCCCGAACAGCAGCGCCGCCTCCGCCACCGCCCAGCCGACCACCAGCACGACGACGATGCGGCGGAGCCAGACGGTGATGTAGGCCGCGGTCTCGTCGTACAGCGGCACGAGCCGCAGGTGGGCGGAGTTGGGGGAGAAGAGCATCCGGGCCGCCACCAGCACCGCCCGGCACGCGATGTAGGCATTGTTGGCGATGAGCAGCGTGAGTTCGGTCGTCGGCAGCGGACGCACCGCGCCGATGGCGCCGTAGGACACCACCGCGAAGGCGCCGATCGGCAACAGGTCCAGCACGAGCCGGGCGAGGACGAACGGCACGCGGCGGAACCAGGTCCAGAGGTTGGCGCGTTCCGGCGCGTGGGCGTCCAGCTTCTCCCGCGGGCGTCGCAGGGCCCGCCAGACGAGCCATTCCGCCAGGAGGCCGAGGCCGAAGAGGAGGGCGAGCTTCCAGGAGGCATCGACGACCCGCGTCCGCGTCACCGGGTCGCGCGCGACGCCGGAGGCCCAGGATGCGATCGCCGGCAGGTCGGTGAGGGTCTGGGCCGCGGAAACGATCTGGTCCGTCAGCGCCGCGAGGCGGGCGGAGATGTCCGTCAGGATCTGCCCGCCGAGGGTGTTGGGGGCGAGGATCTCGGGGGCGGCGGGGGCGGGTGCGGGCGGCGGGGCGGGGGGCGGGGTCATGGCCGCCGCCGCCGGGGCCGTGCGGGAGGCGGCGGACAGGGCCTCGAGGTCGCGGACGAGTGCGGCCCGGCGCGCGTCGTCGCGGAGGATCCCGAGGAGGCGGTCCGCCTCCCCCCCCGGCGCCGGGGCCGGCGCGGCGGCCGGGGCGGGCGCCTGTGCATGGAGGACGCCCGGCGCACCGAGGGAGGCGAGGAGGCACGACAGCGCCAGGAGGGCGAGGAGGGGCAGCCGGGTCCGCATGGCCGCGTTGGACCCGCCGTGCCCCGGGAGGTCAAGCGGCGGCTCGTAACCGGCGGGGCGGCCGGCGGAGCGAAGCCCGGATCGGTCCGCGGTCCGCGGCCGTCCCGCGCCGCCGATCCTGCCCCGTCTGGCTGGACGCCGCCCCTGCCGCGCCGCAGCATGGCCAGCCGCCGACCCCGAACTGGCAGCCCCGCACCCCACCCGGAGGTTCCGCTGGAACCCGCCCCCCGGCGCCCGTCGCCCTGGAATCCCGGCGTCCGGACCACCGTGGCGGCCCTCATCGGGGTCCATCTCGCGGCCATGGGGGCCTTCCTCGTCACGCCCGTGCTGTCGCCGGCCATCGGGGCGGAGATCGGGGTGGACCCCTCCCTCGCCGGGTTGCACACCGCGCTCGCCTACACCGGCGGACTGGCCTCCATTCCCTTCACCGCGCCGCTGGTGGCGCGCTTCGGGGGGCTGCGGACCTGCCAGGGGGCGCTGCTGACGATCGCCGCGGGGATCGCCGTGACCACCCTCGCCTCGCCGACGCTGCCGACGGCGACGAGCCTCGCCATCCTCGCCCTCGGCTCGCTCCTCTGCGGCCTCGGCCACGGCCCGGTCACCGCCTCCGGCTCCCACCTCCTCGCCCCGCGG
>CAXVWQ010000357.1:0-15148 GCA_964263755.1 Roseomonas sp.
ACGAGCGCCTGCTCCACCACCCCCTCCTGCCCGAGGATCACGTGGCCGACGGCGGTCCGCACGCGGGCGAGCTTCGCGGCGAGGGCCTCGGCCTCCCCGACGATCCGCGTGGCGTCCTGCGCGGAGTCGTTCGGCATGGCCACTTCAACCATCGCGGGGCCCTTTCCATATTGCGGTCCGGTAACACCCGGCCGGACCCCGGCCCGCCCCCCGGCTCGCGTCGGGAGCATGGGGGCGCGGGACGGGATCGGGAAGGGCGGGACGCACGGACCGTGCCGCGGGACGGGTTCCGAAGTGTGACGGCCCCGGTGGGGGCCGATGGGTTCGGGAGGAGACAGGGCGCATGTCGCTGGCGGTGGGCGGAGGCGACGGGACGGCCGCCGGGGGCCGCGGGCCGCTGGCGATGCCGCCCGGCCGGGGCGGGGCCGCGAAGGGTGGCCCGGCGAGGCCGAAGATGGATTGCGGGTCGTTCGGGATGCGGATCGCCCGCGACGGAACCTGGCACTACCAGGGCTCCCCGATCGGGCGGAAGGAACTCGTCTGCCTCTTCGCCTCGGTGCTGAAGCGGGAGGCGGACGGGTCCTACTGGCTGGAGACCCCCGTGGAGCGGGGGCGCATCGAGGTGGAGGACGCGCCCTTCGTCGCGGTCGAACTGTGCTGGGGCCATTGCTGCGGCTCCGACGGCTGCGCGATCGACGCGCCCGCGGTGTTCCCGGGCCGGCAGGTGCTGACCTTCCGCACGAACCTCGACCAGATGGTCACCGCCGACACCGCCCACCCGATCCGGGTGGCGGTGGACCCGGTGACGCGGGAGCCGCGCCCCTACGTCACCGTCCGCCCGGGCCTGGAGGCCCGCATCTCCCGCGCGGTGTTCTACGAACTGGTCGCCCTGGCCCAGCCGGAGACGGTGGACGGGCGCGAGGTGCTGGGCGTGTGGAGCGAGGGCACCTTCTTCGTGCTGGACGACGCCCCCCCTGACGCCACGGACGCCGCCGCGGCGTGACGGGTGTCTTGTCGGGCCTAGCCCCGCCGCTTCTGACGGCGGCGGAGGTCGAGGCCCGTCTATCCGACCCCGCGCGCCTGGCCCGCCTCCCCGCGATCCGGCGTGACGACGCGGACGACCTGCTGCCCACCGCGCGCTTCGCCGCCGTCCTCGTCCCGATCATCCTGCACGACGAACCGACGGTGCTGCTGACGCTGCGGGCGAGCGGGTTGTCCTCGCACGCCGGGCAGGTCGCCTTCCCCGGCGGGCGGATCGAGGCGGGGGAAACGCCGGAGGCCGCGGCGATCCGGGAGGCGGCGGAGGAGGTGGGGCTGGACCCCCGCCTGCCGCGCGTGGCCGGGCGGCTGCCGGAGATGCTGACGGGGACGGGGTTCCACGTCGTGCCGGTGATCGCCTTCCTCGACCCGCCGGTGACCCTGACGCCGGCGCCGGCGGAGGTGGCGGAGGTGTTCGAATACCCCCTCGCCACCCTCCTGGACCCGTCGCTGCCGCTGCGGGAGACCGGGGTTTTCCGCGGCGCGACCCGCGCCTTCTGGTCCTGGCCGCACGAGCGGCACCGGGTGTGGGGCGCGACGGCGGCGATGCTGCGGAGCCTCGCACTGGCGCTGCGGGCGGGTTGAATCCGCCCCCGCATCGGGCAACCTGCGCTCCCGGCGCGGGAGGCGGCGATGTTCCAGGCGAGTGCATCCGAGGTGCAGGCCGATTTCCGCCGCGTCCGCGAGCGGGCCGAGGGTGGCGAGCCGATCCTTGTCCGGGACGGCGAGGCGCCGCCGGTGGTCATCCTGTCGGAGGGCGAGTACGCGCGCCTGAAGCGGCGGGATAAGCGGGTGGTCCGGACGGAGGACCTGCCGAACTGGATCGTCGAGCGGATCGCGTCGGCCGAGATGGGTCCGGACTTCGCGCACCTCGACGAAGGCCTCTGACTTGGCCCTGCCCGACCTCACGGTCGGCCTCATCGTTCGTTACGAATACCTCTGGTCCCGCCGGGCGGCGCGCCACCCCACGGCGGACAAGGATCACCCGGCCTGCGTGGTGTTGACCTACCGCGTCGCGGATCGGGCGGAGGATTTCGTCATCTACCTGCCCCTCTCCCATTCGCCGCCGGGCGAGGACGACGAAGGGATCGAGATCCCGGATGCCGTGAAGGCCCGGGCAGGCCTCGATGCGGGGCGACAGTGGATCCTCGTCTCGGAGTGCAACCTGGACGTCTGGCCGCAGGATCTTCGTATGATCCCACCGGGGCGCGGGCGCTTCCACTACGGCCACTTGCCGCCCGGCTTCTTCCGCCTCGTCCGCGACCGCTTCGTCGCCCGCTTCCGGGCTCGTCGCGTGGCGTCGGTCCGGCGCGACGACCTGTCTTGACCGTATCGGAGGGACCGCCATGACCCGAACCGCCTGCGTCATCGGCCTCGGCGCCGTGGGATGGGGCGCCGCCGCCTCGCTGCTCCGCGCCGGGATCACCACCCGCGGGTGCGACGTGCGGCCGGAGGCGCTGGAGCGGCTGCGGGAGGCGGGCGGCGTCCCGGCCGCCACGCCGGCCGAGGCGGCGACGGGGGCGGAGGCGCTGTTCGTCGTCGTGGTGAACACCGAGCAGACGGAGGCGGTGCTGTTCGGGCCGGATGGCGCTGCCGGCGCGCTGGCGCCGGGCGCGGTGGTGCTGCTGAACGCGACGATGGCGCCGGGGCGGACGGAGGCGATCGCGGGGCGGCTGGCGGGGATGGGGCTGCTGGTGCTGGACGCCCCGACCTCCGGCGGCGCGGCGCGGGCCGCGGCGGGGCAGATGACGATCATGGCCTCCGGCGCTCCCGACGCCTTCGCGGCGGCGGAGCCCTTCCTCTCGGCGGTGGCGACGACGGTGTATCGGCTGGGGGACGCGCCGGGGGCGGGGTCGCGGATGAAGACGGTGAACCAGCTGCTCGCGGGCGTGCACATCGCGGCGGCGGCGGAAGCGATGGCCTTCGCGGTGCGTGCCGGGCTGGACCCGGCGGTGGTGCACGAGGTGATCACGCACTCCGCCGGGAACTCCTGGATGTTCGGGGACCGGGTGCCGCGGATGATGGAGGCCGATCCGGCGTCGCGCTCGGCGGTCGCCATCTTCGTGAAGGACCTCGGCATCGTGCGGGACGCGGCGGCGGCGGTGGGGGCGGAGGTCCCGGTGGCGGCGGCGGCGCTCGCACGGTTCCGGGCGGCGGCGGAGGCGGGGCTCGCGGCGGCGGATGACAGCGCGGTGGTGCGGACCTACCCCGGCGGGGCGGCGGTGGCGAAGCGCGCCTGACGGGCGGCGATGGGCGGTCCCGGATCGGGACGCCGATGGCCCATCGCTACCGCGGCGTCGCGGGGCAGAGGCGCAGGGGCGCCGGGCGCAGGTTGGTCGTGACGGGCACGCAGGCCGCGTCGTCCACCACGAGGCCCCAGGCGGCCGGGTCGGTGGAGACGGCGGGCGGGGCCGGGTCGGAGAGGACGCGGATCGGGCGCCCGGAGGCGAGGAGGTCGCGGGCGAGCCGGGCCGCGCCCCAATCGGGGCCGAGGTCCACGAGGCCGATGAAGACGAGGTCGCAGCCCCGGAGGAAGGGAAGGACGAAGCCCGTCGGCTTGCTGACGACCGCGACGACGGCGCCGTCCGGCAGCGGCGGGGCGGAGACCTCGACGACCCGGGCGCCGTAGGATCGCAGGCGGCCCCAGTTCTGCTTCTCCGACGTCGCGACGAGGAGGATGGCGAGGGCGGCGAAGGCCGCGGGGAACGGGCGCCGCCCCGCGAACCCGAAGGCGAGGGCGGCGAGGAGGAGGACGGCGCCGGTCAGCGCCTCCAGCGCCGCGGCGTAGCGAAGGATGGAGAAGGCGCCCTGCCACGCCGCGTAGGCGAGGGGGACGAAGACGAGGAGGAGGATGGCGCCCGGGGGTGGGGCGGGCGGGGTCGCCCGGGGTCGCCAGCGCGCCCAGGCGGCCCGCGCCGCGACGGCGAGGAGCGCGAGGTAGGCGAGGGCGAAGCGGGCGTCCGCCACCCCCGTCTCAGACACCACGTCGGCGCGGCCGCGGAGCCAGAAGAAGGGGTAGGCGAGGGTCTCGAAGGGCGTGCGCGGCAGGAACCGCGCGTCGGTCATCGCCACCGCCGGGGCGAGCGGGGCGGCGAAGACGTGGTTCATCAGGGGGAAGACCGGGTTCCCGAACCGCGCCCACAGCATCGCGCCCCACCACCCCCAGGAGAGGGCGAAGGCCGCCGCCGAGGCGAGGGTGAGCGCGGCCACCGCGGCGAGGGCCACCCGCCACCCCGCCCCCGCGGCCCCACTGGCGGTCCGGGCCGCCAGGAGGATCGCGAGGGCGAGGGCCGGGGCGTGGGTCGCGGCGGTCGGCTTGAGGCCAACGGCGAGGCCGAGGAGGAGGCCCGCGAGGGCGGCGCCCGCGACGGGGCGGCCCGAATCCAGCCCCCGCCACGCCAGGAGGAGGGCCGCGACGATGAGGGCGGCGACGGGGAGGTCGCCGAAGGTGGTCCCGAGCTCCGACCAGACCGTGCTGCCGGTCATGCCGAGGAGGGCGGCGGCGAGGGCCGTCGTCTCGCGCGCGGCGGGCGTCGCGTCCCCCGGGACGGCGGCGAGGCGGCGGCAGAGGGCGTGGACGAGGGCGCCGAGCGCGCCGAAGGGGAGGCCGGCGAGGAAGGCCACGACGCGCGGCCGGTCCGGCAGCCATTCGACCGCGAGGAGGTAGTAGGGGAGGTCGAGGAGCGGCGGGAAGGTGCCCTGCAGCCCGACGGGGAGGAGGTCGGTGCCGAGGCGGCCTTCCAGGAGGGCGAAGGGAAGGTAGAGGTGGTAGTGCAGCAGGTCCCAGTTCCGGTCCTGCCCCCGCAGCACCGAGGCGACGCCGCCGGCGAGGAGCCACGCCGCGGATCGGGCCCACGGATCGATCAGGAGCGTTCGGGCGCGCATCGCCGCACCCCGTCGCACCCGCGCGGCGGCGTGGCAACGGCGGCGCGGCGTGCCATGTTCGGGGGGACATGCCCTGGCTCATCGAGGCGCTGCTCTTCGCTTCCCCCTTCCTCCTCTACGGCCTCTGGGTCCGGATGAATCCGGGGCGCGGGCCGCGGGTCCACGTGCTGGCCCTCGGGCTCGTCGGGGTGGTGCTCTCGATCGGCGGGGCGGCGTGGTACGGGCTGTCCCGCGGGATGGATCGCGGGACCGCCTACGTGCCGCCGCGGCTGGAGGGGAACCGGGTGACGCCCGGCCACGCGCAGCCGAGCCGGGACGGCACGCCCTGGCCGCCCCCGGCGCCGCGCGGGGTGCCGCCGCCCTACGAGGGGCCGCCCCCCGGGCCGGTCGGGGGTGCGGCGCGGTGAGCGACGCGCCCATCGGCCGCATTCCCCCCCCGGCCTTCCTCGGCTGGCCCGCGCCGGCCGCGGTCCTGGCGGCGCTGCCGGGGGCGCGGGTGGTGGGCGGCGCGGTGCGGGACGCGTTGGCGGGGCGGGAGGTGGCGGACGTGGACGTCGCCACCCCCTTCCCGCCGGAGGAGGTGGCGCGCCGGCTGGCCGTCGCGGGCCTGCGGGTGCACGAGACCGGGCTGGCCCATGGGACGCTCACCGCCACCCTGAACGGCGTCCCGGTGGAGGTGACGAGCCTGCGGCGGGACGTGCTGACCGACGGGCGCCACGCCACCGTCGCCTGGACGACGGACTGGCGGGAGGACTCGGCGCGGCGGGACTTCACGATGAACGCGATGTCGCTCTCGGCGGATGGGGCGCTGTGGGACCATCACGGCGGGCGCGACGACCTCGCCATGGGGCGGGTGCGGTTCGTCGGCGATCCCGCGACGCGGCTGCGGGAGGACCACCTGCGGGCGCTGCGCTGGTTCCGCTTCCAGGCGCGCTACGGGCGGGGGGAGCCGGATGCCGCGGCCCTTGGGGCGATCGAGGGGGCGGTGCCGTCGCTCGCGGGCCTCTCGGCGGAGCGGGTGTGGAGCGAGGTCAAGCGCGTGCTGGCCGCACCGGACCCGGTGGGGGCCGTGGCGCTGATGCGGGCCACCGGCGTGCTGCGGGCGATCCTGCCGGAGGCGACGGAGGAGGCGGTCCTCGCCCGCCTCGTCGCGCTCGGCGCGCCGGCGGACGCGCTGCTGCGGCTGGCGGCGCTGCTGCGGGCGGGGGTGGCGGTGGCGCGGCTCGCGATGCGTCTGCGGCTTTCCAGCGACGAGGCGGAGCGGCTGGACGCGCTGGGGGACCGGCGGGGGCTGCCGCGGCCGAATGGCGGGGGACCGCCGCTGGCGGTCTGGCGCGCCACCTCCCGGCTGCGGCGGGCGGAGGATGCGCGCGGGGCGCTTTGGCTCGCGGAGGCGCGGGATGGGGTGGACCGCACGGCGCTGCGGGCGGCGGTGGTGGGGGACGCGCCGATGTTCCCGCTGCACGGGCGGGACATGCTGGCCCTCGGCGCGCCGCCGGGGCCGGAGGTGGGGCGAGTCCTCGGCCTCGTGCGGGAATGGTGGCTCGCCGGGGGGTGCGTCGCGGACGCGGCGGCGTGCCGGGCGCGATTGCGGGGAGTGATCGCGGATATCGCGGGGGCGGCGCTTCACCCGCCGGGGGGCGCGGGCTAAGGCGCCGCTTCATCCTACGGACGGTCGTTCATGCTCGATTCCCTCTCCCTCGCCTGGGCGCCGCGACTGCTGTCGGTGCTGCGGATCATGTCGGCGCTGCTGTTCCTGGCCCACGGCACGCAGAAGATCCTCGGCTTCCCGGCGCCGCCGGCCTCCGGGCTCCCGGCGATGCTCACGCTGCCCTGGATCGCGGGGATGCTGGAGCTGGTGGGCGGGTCGCTCCTCGTCGTTGGGCTGTTCACGCGGCCGGTGGCCTTCGTGCTCTCGGGGCTGATGGCCTTCGCCTACTTCCTGGCGCACGCGCCGCGGAACTTCTACCCGCTGCTGAACAATGGCGATGCGGCGGTGCTGTACTGCTTCGTCTTCCTCTACCTCGCGGCCGCCGGCGGCGGCGTGTGGGCGCTGGACGCGATGATGCGGCGGCGGGCCGTGGCCTGAGGTTTGCGGGGGGCGGCGCGGCGGGGTAACGGCCCCGCCATGGCCCCCCGTTCCCGCCTCGATCCGGACGCGACGCGCGCGCTCGTCGCGCGGCTTTGGCGGGACCAGGTGCGCCACCATCCCCGGCGGATCGCGGCGGCGCTCGCCTGCACGGCGCTCGTCGCGGGGCTGACGGCGCTGTATCCCGTGGTGATCCAGCAGGCCTTCGATTCCTTCGCGACGGGCGATGCGCGGATCGTCACCGTCGTGCCGTTCGTCATCGTCGCGGTGACGGTCGCGAAGGCGATGGCGCAATACGGGCAGGCGGTGGCGATCTCGGCCACCGTGCTGCGCGTCATCGAGGGGTTGCAGAACGACCTGTTCCGGGCGCTGACGCGGGCCGACCTCGCGGTGGTGGCTCGAGAGGCGCCGGCGCGGCACGCGGCGCGCTTCACGAGCGACGCTGCGGCGATCCGCGAGGCGCTGGGCAAGGCGATCAACGCCATCGCGGACGTGCTGACGGTGGTCGGGCTCGTCGCGAGCATGGTGTGGCTGGACTGGCGGATGTCGCTCGTCGCGGCGCTGCTCTACCCGCTCGCGGTGGTGCCGGTGCTGCGGCTGGGCAAGCGCATCCGGCGGGCGTCCGGCGGGATGCAGGACCGGGTCGGGGAGGCCGCGGCGAACCTGACGGAGTCCTTCGGCGCGGCAAGGGTGGTGCGGACCTACCGGCTGGAGGCGGCGGAGGAGGCGCGGGCCGCGCGGGGGTTCGCGGGGCTGCGCGCCTCGCTCTTCGCCATCGCGCGCACGCGGGCCTCGCTCGACCCGATGCTGGAGGCGCTCGGGGGCGTCGCGGTCGCGGGGGTGCTGGCGATCGTCGGATGGCGCGTGGCGCAGGGGGAGGGGACGGTCGGGGAGTTCACCGGCTTCGTCGCGGCGCTGCTGATCGCGGCGCGGCCGGTGCGGGCTCTCGGAAGCCTCAACTCGGCGTTGCAGGAGGGGCTGGCGGGGCTGTCGCGGGTCTACGCGATCACCGACGCGCGGCCGGCCATCGCCTCGCCGCCCGCGGCGCCGGCGCTGCCGGGGGGGCGGGGGCGCGTGGCGTTCGAGGACGTGCACTTCGCCTACGAGGGGACGGGGGCGGCGGCGCTGCGGGGTGTGTCCTTCGTCGTGGAGCCGGGGCGGAGTGTGGCGCTCGTCGGGCCGTCTGGGGCGGGGAAGTCCACGACCCTGGCGCTCGTGCCGCGGCTCTACGATCCGACCGCGGGGCGGGTGACGCTGGACGGGGTGGACCTGCGCGACGTGTCGCTCGAATCCCTGCGCGATGCCATCGCCTATGTCGGGCAGGACGCGACGGTGTTCGATGACACGGCGTACGCCAACATCGCCTCCGGCCGGCCCGGCGCGATGCGCGGGGAGGTGGAGGACGCGGCGCGGGCGGCGGCGGCGCACGACTTCGTCGCGGCGCTGCCGGCGGGCTACGACACGGTCCTCGGTCCCGGCGGGTCGCGGCTGTCGGGCGGGCAGCGGCAGCGGATCGCGCTGGCCCGCGCCCTGCTGCGCGATCCCCGCGTGCTGCTGCTGGACGAGGCGACGAGCGCGCTGGATTCGGAGAACGAGCGGCTGATCGGGGAGGCCCTGGCGCGGCTGCGGGCGGGACGGACGACGCTCGTGGTGGCGCACCGGCTCTCCACGGTGCGGGACGCCGACGGGATCGTGGTGCTGGAGGGCGGGCGCGTGGCGGAGACGGGGACGCACGGGGAACTTGTGGCGGCGGGGGGGCTCTACGCCTCGCTCGTGCGGGCGCAGGCGTTCGGGGGCTAGGTGGGGGGAGAGGCGTCGTGGATGCGGGCGATCAGGTCATGCGCGATGAACTCCGGATCGCACAACTCGTCGAGGGTGAAGGGGGGCTCCGCCGGAGTTGGCCGGGGCGTGGCATCGTAGGTCCGTGCGACGCGCCGTACGTCGCGCACCGCCTGTCCATACAAGTCCGCCAGGTCGAAATGCTGCATCATGGAACGCTCGAATCGGCTCCTCGCCTGACTCAGGAAGTTCCAGGTCTCGTCGGTCCAGTGCTCTACCGCGCGCTCGTTCGGCCAAGCGACCACTTTGAGGGCATGTTCGATCGCGCGCTCGAACAGAGAGCGGACCGCCCGCATGTCGCTCCGTCCCACGCTCTCGATCTCCTCGATGACGTTCGCCCAGTCCAGGTCGTTCACGCGCTCGCCCTTCGCGACGCGGCGCAGCCGGTCGGCCTGCTCACGGCTCCAGGCCAGGAGATCGGTGTCGTAGAGTCCGTCGGGCATGGCTTCCTCCTTCCACGTCATCCTACACGGGATCACTCCCGCCGCAGCACCCCGTCCACGAGGCGGTCGGCCCAGCCGCGGCTCCTGAAGGAGGCGCGCAGCGCCGCCTCGTCGTAGCCGTCGCGCACCCAGTCGAGGAACGGGACGCGCCCCTCCGCCTCCCGTGCGTAGAGGCGGAAGAAGGCGTCGAGGATGCCGGTGCGGGAGGCCGAGACGTGGCCGAAGCGGGCGCCCATCTGGTCCAGCGCTTCGGCGGAGGTGCCGCCGTTCAGGAGGAGGAAGACGCCGGCGGCCAGCCCCGTTCGGTCGGCGCCGGACTTGCAGTGGATGAGCGCGGGCTCGGCCATGCCGGCGTAGAGGTCGGCGAGGCGGAGGAGGCGGTCGCGGTGCGGGGCGCCGCGGCTCTCGAAGGGCGCGTCGAGGTGGGTGAGGCCGAGGCGGGCGGCGGCCTCGCGCGACAGGGCGTCGGAGCCGCAGGTCGGGCGTTCGCCGCGGAGGTTGATGACGGTGCGCAGGCCGTGGCGTGCCTTGGCGCCGACCAGTTGCCAGGGCTGCGGGTGGTTCGAGCGGTAGAGGCGGCCGGGCGCCACCACGCCCCAGTTGCGCCAGCCCGTGCGGAGGACGGCGTGGTCCACCAGCAGCGAGTTCAGGGTGGCCGCGCGCCGCCCGGCGGGGGTGGTCAGGTCCTGCGGCATCGCGGCGCGACATGGGGCGGATCGCCGCCCGCGGCAACGCCGGGCGGCCGTGCCGCGTTACCGCCCGCCACGTCACGAGAGAGCACCCGATGTCATCCAAGGCCCACATGCCGCCCGTCCCGCCCGCCGGCCGTTCGCCGCAGGGCGGCAACACCCCGGGCGAGACGCTGAACCCCGGCGACGCCAAGCGCGAGATGAAGGACCGCGGCGAGAACGCGATGCAGAAGGGTGAGCAGGGGAACATCCAGCAGAACACCCGTAACCAGGGCTACCAGCAGGACCGATGAACCATGGGTGACAAGCACAACAAGGATCCGGACACCGACCGCTCCGGCGGCGGTCCCGGCAGCAGCCACCAGGGCGGCTCCCATGGCCACGCGCACCGGGAGGCCGGAGGCCACGTGGTCCCCGGCCCCGCGACGAGCGACAGCAAGAGCCACGTGTCGGGCGGCGGCGGGGAGCGGGACAGCCATCACACCCACGATCCGGAGAAGAAGGGCGACCGCAAGGGTTCCTGAGAGCGGGAGCGGGGACGTCCCCCCGCCGGAACGGTAGACAACCGTGTCGCGTCCTTCACGGGCCGTGATGGCCCTTCTCGCCGCCCTCCTGGCCGCCGGCTGCACGACGCCGGCCACGACGCTGCGGAACCCGGCGACGGGCCAGGTTCTCACCTGCGGCGGCAACACCGCGAGTTCCGTCGCGGGCGGCGCGATCGGCTACTCGATCCAGCGCTCCGCCGACGACCGCTGCGTCGAGAACGCCACCCGGCAGGGCTTCGTCCGCGCCCGTTGACGGCGCAGCGGGGGTGGACGGGATCGGCCGGACGGGGTCACCTCCCCGCCCGGAGGATCCCATGAACGTCGTCGGCCGGTTTCCCGCCACCCGTCCCCGCCGCAATCGTCGCGATGCCTGGACGCGCGCCCTCGTCGCGGAGACGGTGCTGACCCCCGCCAACCTCATCTGGCCGATCTTCCTCACCGCGGGGGAGAACCAGCGGGTGGCGGTGGAGAGCATGCCGGGGGTGCACCGGGTCTCCGTGGACCGGGCGGCGGAGCACGTCGCCGAGGCGGTGTCGCTCGGCATCCCGGCGGTCGCGCTGTTCCCCTACACGCCCGCGGAGTCGCGGGATGAGGACGGGACGGGCGCGCTCGATCCGGAGAACCTCGTCTGCCGGGCGGCACGTGCCCTGAAGGTGGCGCATCCCGGGCTCGGGCTCATCGGGGACGTGGCGCTGGATACCTACACCTCCCACGGGCACGACGGCGTGCTGCGGGACGGCTACGTCCACAACGAGGAGACGGTGGCCATCCTGTGCCGGCAAGCGCTCCTGATGGCGGAGGCGGGGGTGGACGTGGTCGCGCCGTCCGACATGATGGACGGGCGGGTGGGCGCGATCCGCGCGGCGCTGGACGAGGCGGGGCTGATCCACACGCGGATCATGTCCTATGCGGCGAAGTATGCGTCCGGGTTCTACGCGCCGTTCCGGGACGCGGTCGGCAGCGGCGTGGCGCTGCGCGGCGACAAGAAGACCTACCAGATGGACCCGGCGAACACGGACGAGGCGCTGCGCGAGGTGGCGATGGACATCGCCGAGGGTGCGGACATGGTGATGGTGAAGCCGGGCCTGCCCTACCTCGACATCGTGTGGCGGGTGAAGCAGGCGTTCGGCGTGCCGACCTACGCCTACCAGGTGAGCGGCGAGTACTCGATGATGATGGCGGCGGTGGAGCGCGGCTGGCTGGACCATGACCGGGCGATGATGGAGGCGCTGATCGGGTTCCGCCGGGCCGGGTGCAACGGCGTGCTGAGCTATTTCGCGGTCAGCGCGGCGCGGTTGCTGAGGTCCGGATAGGTCACGGCCGGACGCGGCGCGGATCCCCGCGCCCGGCGCCGAGCGCGACGCCGCCGAAGAAGCCGAGGGCCGCCATCAGCACCGCGAAGCCGCCGGCGCCGAGCGCGACCGCGCCGAATTCGTCGTCCGTCTCGATCAGCCGCAGTCCTTCCGCGGGCGGCGATCCCGCGGCGCGCCAGGCGGCGGCCACCTCGGCCGGCAACGCGCGGCCCGGCTCGACCTGCCCCCTCGGCAGGGTCACGAGCATCGGTCCGCGCAGCGCCCCCGCCGGCGAGCCGTGCAGTTCGCCCGGCGGCGCCGGGTCGCTCCAGGTCCGCAGCGCCACGGCAATCGGTTCGCCCGGCCCCCAGCCCGGCGGTACGAGCGGCAGGTAGGCGACGTGGGGCGGCGCCAGCAGCCGCGGCCTCTCCACCACCACGAGGCGCTCCGGCCGCGCCTGCCCGGTGACGACGACCGGCCCGCGATCCAGCCAGCGCTCCGCGGGGCCGAGCACCACCGCCACGGGATCGGCGTCGCCCGACGGCATCAGGGCGCTCGTGCCCATCATCGTCAGGCTGAGGGCGAGCAGCGTCCACGCCGCGGCCAGGAGGCGCCGACGGATGCCGCCGCTCGCCGCGGCGATGCCCGCCTCGCCCGGCGCGATCCGGCCGCGCAACCCCGTCATGACGAGGCCCACGCCCGCCGCGCCGAGCACGCCGAGGGTCAGGTTCGGTTCGTGGAAGCCCAGATGCGCGCGCTGCAGCGCGACGAGCCACGCCCACGGGCCGCCGCCGGCGAAGGCGGACCAGCCGGTGATCGCGAGCCAGACGATGCCCGCTGCCACCATCGCGGCGTGGCGCAGCCGGAAGGAGGGTGCCTCGGCGTCGGTCGCGGCCACGGGTCGTCCTCGTGATGGTGCGGCCTCGATGCACGACGGCGAACAGCCGCCCGACACAGCTGCCCGACGGGGCGCCCGCGCGTCAGGCCGCCAGCCGGACCTGCGCGGCCTCCGCGATCTGCACCGCATTCAGGGCGGCGCCCTTCAGGAGCTGGTCGCCGCAGACGAAGAGGTCGAGGCCGCGGTCGCCGAAGACGGGGTTGGCGCGGATGCGGCCGACCTCGACGTCCGACTGGCCGGAGGCGGTGAGCGGCATGGGGTAGAGTGACGCCGCGGGGTCGTCGCGCACCACCACGCCGGGGGCGCGGGACAGGACCTCGCGCGCGGCCTCCGGCGTGACGGGGCGTTCCGTCTCGATCGTCACGGCCTCGGCGTGGGCGCGCAGCGTCGGGACGCGGACGGCGGTGCAGGAGATGGCGAGGTCGGGGAGGCCCATGATCTTCCGGGTTTCCCAGGTCACCTTCATCTCCTCCCGCGTGTAGCCGTTGGTGAGGAACGCATCGATCTGCGGGATGAGGTTGAGGGGGAGGGGGTGGACGAAGACCTTGTTCGCCGCCCGGTTCTCGCTCATCGGGCGGTCGCTCGCGGACAGGGCGCGGAGGCCGGATTCCAGTTCCTCCATCCCCTCCTGCCCGGCGCCGGACGCGGCCTGGTAGGTGGAGACGATGACGCGTCGCAGCCCGAAGGCGGCGTGGATCGGCGCGAGGGCGACGACGAGGATGGCGGTGGTGCAGTTGGGGTTGGCGATGAGGCGGGCGCCCCCGGCCGCGGCGGCGTTCACCTCCGGCACGATCAAGGGCACGTCGGCGTCGAGGCGCCACGCGGAGGAGTTGTCCACGACGAGCGCGCCGGTCGCGGCGAGCGCCTTGGCGTGCGCCTTGGACCAGTCGCCGGAAACGGCGAGGAGCGCGACGTCGAGGCGCGGAGGGTTGGCGGGGTCCAACACCTCCAGGGTCTTCTCGCCGTAGGGGGTGGCGGCGCGCCTGCCCCTGGACCGGTCGGAGGCGAACAGCCGCAGCTCGGTGACCGGGAAGCGGCGATCCGCCAGCACCCGCACGAGTTCCACGCCCACGGCGCCCGTCGCGCCGAACACGCCCACGCGCATGATCCGGTCCTCTCCTGCTGCAAGCCGGCCCCCTCGGAACCGGCGCCGCTTCTACGCGGCGCGGGCGGAAAAGGCGAACGCGGGTCGCGCGGGGCCGGGCCGCACGGGGTCAGGCCGCGTCGGCGGCCTCCGTCGCGGCCGTTTCGCGGGCCGCGAGCGCCTCGCACGACGCGATGGCCTCGCGCACGGAGGTGACGATCGCCTCCGGCAGTCCCTCGGCGCGGAGTGCGGCGAGCGTCGGCGAGTCCGGCGCGGCCCGCCACAGCCCGACGACGACGTGGGTGCCGGGCATGGCGCGGGCGATGCGGCGCAACAGGGTGCGGACGCCGGTGACGGAGTTGCCCTCCTCCAGCACCGACAGCACGCAGCAGCGGATGGCGGCGCGGTCCATGCGCGCGAGGTTGGCGGGTTCCAGCGCGGCGCCGCCCTCCGCCGTCGCGCCGAAGCCGGCGGCGGTGAAGGACAGGGCGGCGATCCCGGCCGCGAGGTCGTCCAGGCGGCCGCGGCCCGCGGCGACGAGGACGGCGCCGGGGGCGGACCAGGGGCCGGTGGGGCGGTCCTCCTCCGGCACGGCGTCGTGCGAGAGGTCGTCGAGGGCGGTGGTGACCTGGGCGCGGATCGTCTCCAGCCGTTCCGGCTCCAGCGTTTCCCGCAGCCAGTCGGACTGGGCGAGGACGAGGCCGCCGAGGGCGATGCCGTCGGCGTAGGCGGCGAGCGAGCCGCCGGGCTCGGCCAGGGCCTCGCGCGCCTGGTCCACGAGGCCGTCGGCGTCGCCGTCGAGCGCCCGGCGGTAGAAGGTTTCGTCGGGCTTGAGGGGCGGGCGGTCGCCCAGGAGGACGTCGAGGAAGGCGAAGGACGGGACGTGGCGGCCCAGGACCACCAGCCCGACGGTGAGGGGGGTGGCGATGATCAGCCCGACGGGCCCCCAGAGGAACGCCCAGAAGGAGGCGGAGAGGACAACGGAGACGGGGGAGATGCCGGTGCGCCGCCCGAACAGCAGGGGTTCCAGCACCTGCCCCATGATCGTTCCGCCGAGCAGGAAGGTCGCGATCACCGCGATGGCGAGGGTCCAGCCCGGTTCGGCGGCGACGGCGAGGATGAGGGGGGCGGCGATGGCGATGGGCGTGCCGATGAACGGCACGAACCGCATCAGCCCGGCCACCAGCCCCCATAGCAGCGGGGAAGGCAGGCCGAGGGCGAAGAGGGCGGCGGCGATCACCACCGCGTAGCCGGCGTTGAGCGTCAGCTGCGCGAGGAACAGGCGGGACAGGCGGTCGGCCGCGTCGTTCATCGCGGTCATCGTGCGCTGCAGGTCGCGTGCGCCG